>CAVIBB010000013.1:0-31409 GCA_963640745.1 Paludibacteraceae bacterium | reverse complement strand
GGCCGAGCCGGGCCAGCGCATCGCCCTCGTGGGCCACACCGGCTGCGGAAAGACCACCCTCATCAACCTGCTCATGCGTTTCTACGACGTGGACTCCGGCCAGGTGAGCGTGGACGGCCGCGACGTGCGCGGCCTCACGCGCGCGAGCCTGCGCGGCAGCTGGGGCATGGTCCTGCAGGACACCTGGGTGCGCCGCGCGACCGTGCGCGAGAACATCGCCATCGGCAACCCCGACGCCACGGACGCGGAAATCGAGGCCGCGGCCAAGGCGGCCTACGCCGACGGCTTCATCCGCAGACTCCCCCACGGCTACGACACGGTCCTCGACGGCTCGTCGAGCATCTCCGCCGGCCAGCGGCAGCTGCTCTGCATCGCGCGCGTGATGGTCGCCAAGCCCCAGATGCTCATCCTCGACGAGGCGACTTCCAACATCGACACGCGCACCGAGCTGCTCGTACAGCGCGCCTTCGAGAACCTTATGCGCGGGCGGACGAGCTTCGTCGTCGCGCACCGGCTCTCCACCGTGCGCGACGCCGACGCCATCTGCGTCGTGGACCACGGCCGCATCGCCGAGAAGGGCACGCACGAGGAGCTTCTTGCCGCGGGCGGACTGTACCGCGACATCTACGAGAGCCAGTTCGCGCCGGCAGAGTAAGCGCAACGGGCTCCGGTGCTCGTTGGCCGGGGCCGCGCTTCTTCCCATGCTCAGACATCCTCGAAAGGGCCCCGCGCGACGGGGCCCTTTCTGTTAAACCGCGGGTAAACCGCGGGTGGCAAGAAACGCGCGCCCTGGAAGCGCATTGCCCAGTAACGTCCTGGGCCGACGCGCCCCGAAACCACGCCGAGCAGCAACGCCCGGGGCCGACGCGCCCCGAAACATCGCCGCCCAGTAACGAAGATGGGCCCTCTCGCCCCAAAACATCGCCGCCCAGTAACGAAGCATTACTGGGCGGCGCATTATTAGGGCGAGAAGGCCCGAAAGGTTACTGGGCGACGTTATTCCAGGGCGAGAAGGGCCGCGCCGTTACTGGGCGGCGAAGCTTTAGGGCTCCGGGGGGGGCCGCGCCGTTACTGGGCTGCGCGGCTTTGGGGCTGCCGACGGGACCCCATTGCTGGACGGCGGCGGCGCAGGGCACGTCGGGCCTACTTGTCGGCCCCGGCCTTCTTTGCGGCGGCCTTGCCGGCGGCGATCTTTGCCTGGATATCGACCTCGGGGGCGGGCTTGGTTCCGGTGACGACCGTCTTGCTGCCGCGAACGGTGACCTTGGCTCCCCCTTCGAGGGTCCTCGTGCCGGAGCCCTTCTTTGCCGAGGCGGTCTTCTTGGCCTTGGGCTTGACGGTCACGCCACCCTTGGCCGAGGCCTTGGCACCCGAGGAGGCGCCGGATTTGAAGGAGCCCGTCTCGATGTAGCCGTTGATGCCGCCCGTAACGCGGTCCCAGAAGCGGTGCCAGCGACGGTTGATGGAAAGTCCGCCGTTGGAGCGCATGCCCATGCACGGCGCGGCGATAAGCACCGGCAGCAGGTACTCGACCGCACGCCAGATCACGAAGCCCGCGGGCAGGTGCACGCCGAACATTCCCTTGAAGAGATACGCGAAGCCGACCTCCGCGCCGCCCGTGCCGCCCGGCAGCGGCACCGCGTTGATAAGCAGCTCGAGCATGGAGCCACAGGCCGTGCAAATAAGAAGGTCCGCCGGCTCGCCGAACGCGCGGAGCACGAAGTACGGCAGCGCGTACATGCACCCGAGCTGCAGCAGGGTGACCAGCATGGTCAGGCACATCTCGAGGACGTTCTTCGAGGCGCTCCTGAAGGAGGCGGAGAACTCGGCGATCTGCCCGTTCAGCGACTTGTAGTACTTCTGGTACTTCTCGTCCTTGAGCCAGCCGCGGCGGTGCGTGAAGCGCAGCAGCCAGTTGCCGATGGCGGTGACGGGGCGCGGGAAGAGGCAGAGCGCGAGCACGACTCCCACCTGGACGACCTTAAAACCAAAGAGGAAAACGCCGATGAGGGTGACGTCACCGAACTGCTCGTAGAAGTAGCTCCCGCAAAAGAGCAGCATAATCGCGGCAAAGACGCCCTCGCCGGCCTCGTAGAGCACGAAACGCGTGAAGTTCAGGGCGCCCGCCTGGCCCACGGTCATGCCCGCGCGCGTGAGGCGATAGATCTGGGCGGGAGGCGCGCCGGCGCCGCTGGGCGTGAGGCGCATAAAGAAGACGCCCGAGGCCTCGACGCTCATGAGGTCGCGGATGCCCACCGGCGAGTCGGGATCCGCCGCGACGGAAAGCACGTAAGCCAAGACGCCGAACACGTAATAAAAGAGGAAGCAGACGACGCCCGCGGCGATCCACCCGAGGTCGACGCCCGCAAGAGAAGTGACGAACTCATCGACCTGCCCGGTAACCACCAGGTAAACCGCGTAAGCCACGACCACGAAGGCGAGAAAGACGAGCGTCTTTCTGACCTGGCCCATCGATTCCTTGTCGGCCTCGGCGTCCTCGGCGGCCGCCTTGGACGATGAGGCGCCGCTCACCTTGAGCGCGACTTTTTTCTTCGGCTTCTTCTGCTCGTCTGACACGGGTATGCTCCCTGCCTCGTTTATGGGTTCGTTCGGTGCAATGCGCCTATTCTACCCCGCCTCAGGCACGCGGAAACGAAGCCGCGCGCAGGCGGGCCGCCCTTACAGCGAGCCCGGCCTGAAATCGTTGACGGTGTCCTCGATGAGCTGCGAGCCGACCTCGTGGGAGGCGGTCGGCGTGCTGTACTGGATGCGCGTCACGTAGCTCTGCCCCACGTACTCCTTGGCGTAATAGTCGCCGGCGCCGTCCTCCCACGAGGCGACGAGCCAAGAAGAGCCCGTGGCCCGGTAAGAAACGTCGTAGGCGCCCACGTACTCGGCGAGCGCGGACTCCACCGTGGCGCCCGAGTCGTTTGACCAGGCCGAGACATCCACCCGAATACCGCTCTCGGCGTCCTCGAAGGTCGCGCCCTCGCCGCCCTCGGAGGCGGCGACCGCCTTGAAGCTCGAGGGGAGCGCGACGGTGTAACCGAAGGCGGGGTTCACGTAGGTGATCGAGTCACCCGAGGTCGCGAGGCCATCGAGCTCGATCTCTTCCTGGCTCGTCGCATCCTCATCCGCCGTGTCGGTCTCGACCTGAGCCGTGGGCGCAACGGTCGTGGTCACGGTACCTTGGGACTGAGTCTGTGCGGAGGAGGCGGCAGTCGCGGAGGAGTCCGCCGAGGAAGCGCCGAGGCGGCCGAACACGAAAACCCCGACCGCGAGCACGACAAAGGCGGCGAGAACCACCGCTGCCACGGCGATGCCGCGAGGTCCCGCGGCGTCGGTACCCCGAGCGGTATCGCGAGGTTCGCCAGAGGCCCGCGCAACGTTCGCGCCGCGATACGGCGAGGCCGCGTAAGGATGGCCGGCCGCGGACGAGGAGGGGCCTCGGCCGGGCACGGCCGCCGGGACGAACGCGGCCCTCGAGGCCTGCGGCATGACCTGCGTGGGGGCGGTCCCGGGAGCCGCGACCGGCTCGGCAGTCGTGTTCGCGGGCGGCGTTGCGGCCGGGCCCGCGGCCGGCGTTGCGCCCGCGGGCCTCTCTTGCCGCTTGCCGCACATCGGGCAGAACACGGCGTCGGCAGTAAGCCCGTGGCCGCAGTACATGCAATACATAGAGAGAAACCCTCTTCCCTAAAAAAGAATCCAACCGTCGCGGGCCGAGCCGGCCTTCGCCGCCGTGCATTCCCCGGCCCCGCGAACTCGACCCGCGAACTCGGCGCCGCTACTTCTGAATGATTCCGCCGCCGAGGCAGCGAAGGCCGTCGTAGAGGACTGCCGACTGTCCGGGAGCGACACGTCGCTGCGGCTCGAGGAAACGGACCGTGGCCGTCGTCCCGTCGGGCGCGGGATCGAGCCGGCAGGCTACGAGCTCACCGGTATGGCGCATACGCACCAGGTATTCCCCCGCCGTCGGCTCCTCGCCGGCGATCCAGCGGCAATCGGCGAGCGCGAGCTCGCCCGCAAAGAGCGCCGGGCTCATGCGGTCGGCCGTCACGTAGACGATGTTCGTCTCCACATCCGTCGAGACGACATAACGGGCGGGGCCGCCGCCCAAGTCGAGCCCGCGACGCTGCCCCACGGTAAAGAGGAACGCCCCGTCGTGATGGCCGAGGACGGCGCCCGTCTCCAGCTCGACGACGTCCCCGGCGCGGCGCTCGAGAGTGTCGAGCAGGAACGTGCGGATGCCCACGGGCCCCACAAAGCAAATCCCATCTGAGTCGGGCTTGCGCTCAAGACCCAGCCCGCGCTCGGCGACCATGCGCCTGACCTCGGTCTTATTGGGGATGTCGCCTATGGGAAAGAGCGTCTTGCCAAGGACGTCGGCGCCGACGCGCCACAGGAAGTACGTCTGGTCCTTGTGCTCGTCGGCGGCGCGCAGCAAACGGGCGCGGCCCCCGTCCCGCGTCTCCACGCGCCCGTAGTGCCCCGTGGCCACGAAGTCGGCCCCCGCCGCGAAGGCCTTGTCCGCGAAGGTCCCGAACTTGATGGTCTGGTTGCACATCACGTCCGGGTTCGGCGTGAAGCCGTGCGCGTAGGCGTCCACCAGGTAGTCGACGACGGTGGCCTTATACTCGGCCTCGCAGTCCCAGACCTCCAGGTCGATCCCCAGACTCACGGCCACGCGCTCGGCGTCGGCGAGGTCGTCGGCCCAGGCGCACTTGAACCCGGGCAGGTCGCGCGACCAGTTGCGCATGTACACCGCATGCACGTCGTGCCCCGCCTCGCACAGGAGCGCGCAGGCGAGCGCCGAGTCGACGCCGCCGGAAAGCCCCGCATATACCTTGGCCATCAGGCCTCGCCGCCCTTCTTGCCGCTCGCCGGGTCGAGCCCCAGGCGCGCGCACTCCGCGCCGACGGCGCGCGCGATGGCGGCCGCCGCGTAATCTATGTCGTCCTCGGTCGTCGTGCGACCGAGCGTGATGCGTAGGCTCCCCGCCGCGACCTCGGGCGAGGCGCCCATGGCTGCGAGCACGTGGCTGCTGCGCATCTTGCTCGCGGCGCAGGCAGACCCCGTGCCCACGCAAACCCCCTCGCGCTCCAGGGCGATGACCAGGCGACGCGCCTCGAGCCCGGGGAAGCTCACGTGGAGAAGCCCAGGCAAGCGGAGCTTCGATGCGCGCGGCCCGGACACGACCGCCCAGCCGAACTCGCCGCAAACGCTTCCTTGCAGGCGGTCGCGAAGGGAAGCGAGCCGACGGGCCTCCTCGCCACGACGCGCCCCGGCGAGCCCGAGGGCGCTCGCAAAGCCGATGATGCCCGCGACGTTCTCGGTGCCCGAGCGCACCCCGTTTTCCTGGCCGCCGCCCACCACGAGAGGCCGCAGCGCGACGTCGTCGGAGGCCCAAAGAAGCCCCACCTGCTTGGGGCCGTAGATCTTCGCGGCCGAGAGGGTTAGCAGGTCGCAGCCCAGGGTGCCCACGTTCACCGCGAGCGTGCCGGCCGCCTGGGAAGCATCCGTGTGCAGGTAGAGAGGGGTCTTCTCCCCCGCCGCAAGGCGACGGGCGCGCTCGGCGGCCACGGCGCGCGCGATCTCGCGCACCGGCTGGACGGCCCCCACCTCGCCGTTGGCGAGCTCCACCGAAACGAGCTGGGTCGATGGCGCGATGGCCGCCGCGACGTCGGGCGCCGCAACACGCCCGTCGACGCCGACGGGCACCACCGCATGCGGGCGCGACGCCACGCAGGCGAGCACGCTCTCGTGCTCGACCGCGCTCACCACCACGTGCGCGTCCGCGTCGACGGCGGCGAACGCGAGGTTGTTCGCCTCGGTCGCGCCCGCGGTAAAGGTCACGTTGCCCGGCCTCGCCCCGATGGCGTGGGCCACCGAGGCGCGGGCGTCCTCGACGTCCGCCCTGACGGCCCGGGCAGCGGCATAGGGCGCACCCGGGTTAAAGAACCTCTCGGAGAAATACGGCGCCATGGCCTCGACGACCTCGGGCGCCATGGGCGTCGCGGCGGCGAAGTCCAGATAGACGAAGCGCTTCTCGCCGGCCGCCGGGAAACTGCTGGGATTGCTCATTATTTAGGGTCCCTCTCGTCGCCAATCTTGAGGTTCTCGAAGCGCCCGGCGATGAACTCGTCGGAATAGTTCGTGTCCACCCACTGCTCGAAGGCGCTGGTCGCGGGAACGCCGGCGTCGCGAGCGGTCTTGCGGTTAAAGCACGCGAGCGTCATCCCGATGTCGGCCACCAGGTAGACGGCCACGAGCGTGACGAAGAGGACCTGCCGCCGGGAGGTGGGCATGCCGATCTGATAAAGCAGGCGCGGCATGACGAGGCGCGTCCACACGATGCCTAAGATCCCCCAGAAAAAGAGAAAGCGCCAGGCCACCCACTGCGTGATATGGTCGGGCAGGTACAGATACGTCCACGACTCCGCGTCGAAGAGCGTCTCCATGGCCCAACCCGTGAGCTGCTCGAGGCCGCCGCCGATGGCCGCGGAGACGAGGAACACCTGCCAGGTCTTGGCCCCGCGGCGGCGCATCTGGAAGCACAGCGCGGTAAGAAGCACGGCTCCCGTCCCGTACAGCGGCGAGAAGGGCCCCCACACGAGCCCGACGCGGTTCTCGGTCAGGCCGGCCGTGACGAGCATCCAGATCTCCTCGAGGAGAAGCCCCGCCATGCAGCCGATAAAGAAGATGATGATGACCTGGTACCAACCGAAGCGCATGTTGTCCAGATACTCGTCGACCGCCTCGCCGGCCGCCTGCCAACGGGCAAAGACGCGAGCCAGGCCGCGCTTTCCGGCGGCGCGGGCCATCTCGCGCTCCAGGGCGTCGTCGGACTCGACCATCGCCCGAACCGCGGGCTCAAGCGCCTCCTCGTCGATGCTGCGGCCCCGCTGCAGCCACTCGGCGAAGTAGACCACCACGCGAACGAAGCCGCGCACGATCTCGGAAAGCAAGACGAGCAGAAGCAAGGTATAGAACATAACTGAGGCGGCTCCAAAGCACGGGGTAGACGGTCACTTCATGGTACCCCAGGCTCCCCGCGGGACTTATTTAGCGGGCTTCTTGGCAAGAGGCGCGCACGAAAAAGGCACCCCGAAGGGTGCCTTAAAACTGTTATGGAGGCGAAGCCCGGATTCGAACCGGGGGTAAAGGCTTTGCAGGCCTCTGCCTTACCACTTGGCCACTTCGCCGTATATGAAAGAGGCCGGTTAACCGGCCTCGGAGCTCACATGGAGCGGGCTACGGGGTTCGAACCCGCGAC
Organism: Paludibacteraceae bacterium; assembly: GCA_963640745.1. GTDB lineage: Bacteria > Actinomycetota > Coriobacteriia > Coriobacteriales > Atopobiaceae > Paratractidigestivibacter. The sequence goes on along the minus strand of CAVIBB010000013.1, from coordinate 24,136 downwards.
CTCCACCTTGGCAAGGTGGCGCGCTACCAACTGCGCTAAGCCCGCAAGCGCAGGAATTAATATACGGAAAGGATGGCCTCTGCGCAAGCAGAAATTTCGATTTTGTCCAAAAAAGTTCTGCCGCAAATAAAACCCGCAGCTTAAGCACGCCACAACCGATGGTTTCGCAGCGCGTGTTGCGCTCCCGTTTCGTATACCTTGCCCCGCAGTTTCAGTCGACTTTCAATACGGCTCCAATATTTCGGACACCCTCAAAACTGGCCGACAATGGCTTGTGCCGGCGCGAAGCCGGCATACACCTATTGTCCAAGAGAGGGAAGAGAACATGGACAAGAACGCAATCTCCCGCAAGACCTTCCTCGAGCTCGTCGCCGCGACCGCGGGTACCGGCATGCTCGCCGGCTGCGGCTCCACGCGCGCCGGCAGCTCCAGCACGTCCGGCTCCGGCGACGGCACCTACGCCGACACCATCACCTTCTCCCAGGGCTCCGAGCCCCGCGGTCTCGACCCCGCGTTCGTCGACGACGGCGAGTCCGGCAAGGTCATGGTCCAGATCTACGAGAACATCCTGCAGTACGACGTCGAGACCTGCGACGTGGTCGAGGGCCTCTGCAGCCTGCCCGAGGTCTCCGACGACGGCCTGACCTACACCTTCAAGGTCAAGGACGGTATCAAGTTCCACGACGGCAACGCCTGCGACGCCGAGGCCATCGCCAAGAACATCCAGCGTCAGCTCGAGCCCGACCGCACCGACGACATGCCCTACGCCTCCTTCAACTTCGGCTCCATCGAGTCCGGCACCGGCGTCGAGTCCGTCGAGGCCACCGACTCCTCCACGGTCGTCTTCAAGCTGCGCGCCGCCTCCACCCCGTTCCTGGCCAACCTCGCTATGTGCATGTCCTCGCCGATCGTCTCGCCGGCCGCCTTCGACACCGCCATGGAGAACCCCGTCGGCACCGGTCAGTACAAGTTCGTGAGCTGGACCAAGAACTCCAACATCGTCCTCAAGCGCAACGAGGACTACTGGAACGCCGACAAGGCCGGCAAGACCGAGAACATCATCTTCACCTTCATCGCCGAGGCCGCCTCTCGTGTCACCGCCCTTAACAACGGCGAGGCCGACATCATCGACGGCATCGACGAGGCCGTGGTCGACACCGTCGAGCAGGGCGGCTCCAAGATCTTCTCGATGGACGGCATGAACATCAACTACATGGCGTTCAACACCCAGTCCGAGAAGTTCAAGGACAAGGCGGCCCGCAAGGCCTTCGCCAAGGCCGTCAACGTCCAGGAGCTCGTCGACTCCCTGTACAACGGCTACTCCTCCGTGGCCAACTCCGTGATGCCCACCTGGATGGCCTCCTACGACAAGGACGTCGTGCAGACCGCCTACGACAAGGACGCCGCCCAGGCGGAGCTCGCCGCGGCCGGCATCACCTCCGTCAAGTGCATCACCTACTCCAACCCCCGCCCCTATAACGGCAAGGGCGGCCAGGTGCTCGCCGAGGCCATCCAGGGCTACCTCAAGGAGGTCGGCGTCGAGGTCACCATCGACACCTATGACTGGACGACCTACAAGACCAAGGTCGAGACCGAGGAGTACGACATCTGCTTCTACGGCTGGAACGGCGACAACGGCGACCCGGACAACTTCATGAACCTGCTCTCCGACCCGAGCAAGACCATGAACGTGGCCCGCTACCAGAACGAGGAGTACAACGCCCTTATCGCCAAGGGCCTGCAGACCGCTGCCGGCTCCGAGCGCGACGCCATCTACCTGCAGTGCGAGCAGATCGTCGCCGAGGAGCAGCCTTGGCTTCTGATCTCCCACTCCAAGAACCTGCTCGGCTACAGCCCCAAGGTCTCCGACTTCCACTTCCACCCCACGGCCGTCACCTTCCTCTACGACGCCGTCAAGGAGGCCTAAGGCCTTGCCGGCCTTCAACGGCTAAATAGCGCTTAGACGCGGGAGCCTGGGCTGCGAGTCGGCCCCGGCTCCCGCGCGCCTATTACGGCGGTGCGCGCCCCGCGCGAACGCCGCCCAACCCATCAAGCACGCAACTTCTTTACAGACATAAAGGAAAGGAGGAGAGACCATGGTCAAATACATCGTCAAGCGCATCCTGCAGGCCATCCCCGTCCTCATCGCGCTCTCGATGGTCGTGTTCCTCATCATGCGCGTGTTCTCGGCCGACCCGGCGCCCGTCGTCCTGGGCGAGCACGCCACGCGCGAGGCTATGGACGCCTGGCGCGACTCCAACGGCCTCAACGACCCCATCTGGAAGCAGTACCTCGACTTCGTCGTCGGCGCTCTCCACGGCGACCTCGGCACCTCTTACTACACGCACACCGCCGTCACGACCGAGATCATGAGCCGTTTCCCCGCCACCATCGAGCTCGCCATCGTGGCCATCATCATCGCGTCGATCGTGGGCATCGCCCTCGGCGTCGTTTCTTCCGTGAACAAGGGCAAGTTCGTCGACGCGCTGTCCACGTTCCTCGCCCTCATCGGCGTGTCGATGCCCATCTTCTGGCTCGGCATCCTCTTCATCATCCTCTTCACGGGCATCCTGCACATCCTGCCCTCCGGCGGTCGCATCGACCCGATCATGCAGCCTGTGGGCGGCACGGGGCTCTTCCTCATCGACACCCTCTTCTCGGGTGACTTCGAGGCCTTCGGCAACGCCCTCGTCCACATGATCATGCCGGCCTGCGCGCTCTCCATGTACTCCATGGCCATCATCACGCGCATGACGCGCTCCAGCATGCTCGACACGCTGAACGAGGACTACGTTCGCACCGCCCGCGCCAAGGGCCTGCCGTCCGGCAAGGTGACGACCCACCACGCCCTCAGAAACGCCATGCTCCCCGTTTCCACGGTCATCGGCCTGCAGCTCGGCAGCCTCCTCGGCGGCGCGCTTCTTACCGAGACGGTCTTTGCCTGGCCGGGCATCGGCAAGTACGTGGTCGAGTGCATCCTGAAGTCCGACTTCCCCGTCGTCCAGGGCGTGGTCCTGCTCATCGGCGTCATCTTCGTCCTCATCAACCTGGTGGTCGACATCGTCTACGCCTTCCTCGACCCCCGCATCAAGTACACGCAGTCGGAGGGGTGATGAGCATGGCAGACGCAACCGTGAACGCGGCGGCCGCAAACGAGGCCGCCGACAAGAAGGAATCCCTCTGGAAGGACGTCTGGTACTCGCTGTCGCGCAACAAGGCGGCCATGGTGAGCCTCGGCTTCATCGGGCTTCTTGCCATTGTGGCCATCGTGACGGCCCTCTTCCCGTCGGTCCTCCCCTACGACCCGTATGCCCAGGACCTGACGCAGTCCTTCGCGACCCCCAGCGCCGAGCACATCTTCGGCTGCGACCAGCAGGGACGCGACATGTTCAGCCGTATCCTCGTGGGCACGCAGATCACGCTCGCCGTGGGCCTGCTCTCCGTGGCCATCTCGCTCACCGTGGGCGTGGCCCTCGGCGCCATCGCGGGCTACAAGGGCGGCGTCGTCGACACCCTCATCATGCGCGCGATGGACGTCATGCTCGCCGTGCCGTCCATCCTTCTGGCCATCACCTTCATGGCCGCGCTCGGCAAGGGCATCGATAAGGCGGTCGTGGCCATCGGCCTCGTCTCCATCCCCGAGTACGCCCGCATCGTGCGCAGCCAGATTCTCGCCGTCAAGGAGAGCGACTACGTTGCCGCCGCGCGCGTGATCGGCGACTCCGACGCGAAGATCATCATCCGCCACATCCTGCCCAACGTCATGCCCTCGATCATCGTCCGCGCGACGCTCGGCATCTCGAGCGCCATCCTCGACTGCGCCGCCCTCGGCTTCCTCGGCCTCGGCGTCCAGCCCCCCGCGGCCGAATGGGGCGACATGCTCGGCCGCGGCCGCAACTACATCTTCTCGGCGCCGCACGCAATGCTCTTCCCCGGCATGATGATCACCCTCACGGTGCTCGCGTTCAACCTGCTGGGCGACGGCGTCCGCGACGCGCTCGACCCGAAGTCCAGGAAGCGGTAGGTGACCCGTATGTTGCTAGAAGTAAAGGGCCTCAAGACCCAGTTCCCCACCCGGCGCGGCGTCGTCCACGCCGTCGAGGACGTGTCCTTCTCGGTCGACGCCGGCGAGACCGTCGCCGTCGTGGGCGAGTCGGGCTCCGGCAAGAGCGTCACCTCCCTCTCCATCATGCGCCTGCTGCAGGCCCCCGGCCACGTGGCCGCCGGCTCCATCACCTTCGACGGCAAGGACCTGCTCACGCTCTCCGAGAAGGAAATGCAGAAGGTGCGCGGCGACCAGATCTCGATGATCTTCCAGGAGCCGATGACCTCGCTCAACCCCGTCTACCGCGTGGGCGACCAGATCGTCGAGGCAATCCGTCTGCACACCGACCTCGACAAGAAGGCCGCGTGGACCCGCGCCGTCGAGATGCTGCGCCTCGTCGGCATCCCGAGCCCGGAGGAGCGCGCCCACGACTACCCGCACCAGATGTCGGGCGGCATGCGCCAGCGCGTCATGATCGCCATGGCCCTCTCGTGCAACCCGAAGCTGCTCATCGCCGACGAGCCCACCACGGCCCTCGACGTGACCATTCAGGCCCAGATCCTCGACCTCATCTTCAAGCTTCGCCAAGAGCTCGGCATGGGCGTGCTGCTCATCACCCACGACCTCGGCGTCGTCTCCGAGGTGGCCGACCGCGTGGTCGTCATGTACCTCGGCCAGGTGGTCGAGACGGCAGACGTCACCTCCCTGTTCGAGAAGCCCCTGCACCCCTACACGCTCGGGCTCCTGCACTCCATCCCGCGCCTCGAGGACGAGGAATCCGAGCGCCTCTACACCATCAAGGGTCAGATTCCCGAGCCGCTCAACCGCCCTGTGGGCTGCCCGTTCTCGGACCGCTGCGACCGTTGCACGGAGCGCTGCCGCAAAGAGTGCCCGGAGCTCACCGAGGTTCCCGGCCAGCCCGGCCGGACGGTGCGCTGTTTCCTGTACGACCAGAAGGGAGGCTCCGATGCCTAGCGACCAGATCCTGCTGGACGTCCAGCACCTCACCAAGAGCTTCGTCGCCGACACGAACTTCTTCGGCAAGCCGACCTCGTTTGTGCAGGCGGTCGACGACGTGTCGTTCCAGATCCGCCGCGGCGAGGCCTTCGGTCTGGTCGGCGAGTCGGGCTGCGGCAAGTCGACCATCGGCAAGATGCTCGTGGGGCTGCTTCAGCCTACGTCGGGCTCCATCATGTTCGAGGGCCGCGACCTCACCAAGCTCGGCAAGAAGGAGCGCCGCGCCCTCTGCACCGACATCCAGCTCATCTTCCAGGACCCGTACGCGAGCCTGAACCCGCGCATGACCGTGGGCTCGATCATCGCCGAGCCGATCATCACCAACAAGATCCTGCCGGCCGATCAGGTCGACGCCCGCGTCGACGAGCTGCTCGAGCTCGTCGGCCTGCCGAGCTCGATGCGCAACCGCTACCCGCACGAGTTCTCCGGCGGCCAGCGCCAGCGCGTGGGCATCGCGCGCGCCCTCGCCGTGAACCCCAAGCTCATCGTGTGTGACGAGCCCGTCTCGGCGCTCGACGTCTCGGTCCAGGCCCAGGTGCTTAACCTGCTCGAGGACCTCAAGGAGCAGATGGGCCTCACCTACCTGTTCATCGCGCACGGCCTGAACGTGGTCAAGCACGTGAGCGACCGCGTCGGCGTCATGTACCTCGGCCGCCTCATGGAGATCACCGAGAAGAACGAGCTCTACCACCGCCCGCTATGCCCCTACACGCAGGCGCTTCTCTCCGCTATTCCCTCCGTGGACCCCAAGATGCGCCGTCGCCGCATCATCCTCGAGGGAGACGTTCCGAGCCCCATCGACCCGCCGGCGGGCTGCCGCTTCTGCAGCCGCTGCTTCGCCAAGGTCGGCGGCTGCGACGTGGCCGCGCCTGACCTGCGCGAGGTAGCGCCCGGCCACTGGTGCGCGTGCCACCGCTACGACTCGGTGGCGCCCGAGGGCGTCATCGCCGAGGCCACGAGGATCCAGGAGATCTCGACCCAGCCGTCCTACGGCAACGACGGCCACGTCGTCGCCGGCGCCACGAGCCCCAACGGGCTTTCCTAGCGCCGCGCATCGCGTAACAGGGGCCAAGGCAAAGACTCGGCTCCCTGAGTAGCGAAAACAGGGCCCATGGCAGCGATAAGGCAATCGCCGCCATGGGCCCTCTTCTTTACAAAACGCCGGATGCCGCCGGCCTCTCGCGCCAAAGGAAACGCGCGCCCTGGATGTTCGCCGCCCAGCAACCGCGGAAACCCGCGAGCCCTAAATCCACGTCGCGCAGCAACGATAAAGGCCCGCGAGCCCCAGATACGCGTCTCCCAGTAACAAACGACGTCAATCCGCCCTGAATACACGCAGCGCAGTAACCCCCGGATTACTGGACGGCGCGAATCCAGGTCGCGACAAGCCCAGCCGGTTACTGGGCAACGCGTATCTGGGGCGCGCCGACCTTAGCGATTACTGGGCAACAAACTTCCAGGGCTCGAACCGACGCTGAGCCCCACCCTACCGGCACGCGCTCAATCGAGACAACAAAAAACGGCCGACCGAAGTCGACCGTTTTGAATTCATGGAGCGGGCTACGGGGTTCGAACCCGCGACCTCAACCTTGGCAAGGTTGCGCGCTACCAACTGCGCTAAGCCCGCGTGACGCAAGAAGTAACTATACGCGCGACTCCCCTTCGATGCAAGCGGGAATCTCAACTTTTTTGAGATTCCCTTTTACTTCTCGGTAGGAAGCGGCCGCGGGAACATCTTGACCAGCCTCACGACCGTGCCTACGCCGGTGGATTTGGGCGTGATGGTCACCGAATCGGCAAGCAGGCGCATTAACTTGATGCCGCGCCCCCGCTCGGAGAACTCGTCCGCCTCTTCCGCCTCCTGCTCGCTCGGCAAGAAGCCCTCCCCGCAGTCGGCGACGTCCACCACCACCCGGTCGTCATAGACGGCGACGGTGACCAACACCCCGTCCGCATCCGTATGGTCCACGGCGTTGCCCACGGCCTCACCTGAAGCCAGCCCTATGTCGAACGCCGCATCCTCGGGCAGCGGCAGCGCGGCGATAAGCTGATCCAAGCGGCGTCGGGCAAGACCGAGCTGGTGCGAGTCGACGCGGAAGGTCGTGCGCCGCCGTGGAAGGGCATTGGCGGGCAGCTCGGGAATCTCGTCGGCGGCGCCCTCGCGCGCGATAGGCACGAAATCCGTCATCCTCATGAGGCAGAGCGACTGATAGACCCTCGAGGACACGTTGGTGAGCGACAAGAGCCCGCCCACCTCGCGCATGCGCCGGAGCTCGCCCAGAATAAGGCCCATTCCCGCCGAGTCGGCATAGGCGGCGTTCGCCATGTTGAGGACCACGCGCCTGCATCCCGAATCGATCAAACCGTCGAGCGCCCGACGAACGGCGGGGACCGACTTTACGTCGAGGTCCCCGTCGACACAAACCTGGGCTATGTTCGCGTTCTGCAGCATAGGGCTAGCATGCCCGTCCTGCGCGACCTCTAATCACCTTTTCTCCACACAGGTATTGGAAGCCTGAGGGCGCTGAGCCGACGCGGGCGCCGCCCGAGGCAAGAACCCCGAGCCTCGCCCCGCCCGACCAGACGACCGCTCCCCTACCCCAGCTTGTCGAACCTCAACGCGACCATCGCCACGTCGTCGTTGAGCTCGTGGCCCGTGAAGTCCTCGACATGCGCGAGCAGCCGGTCCAGGAAGCCGTCGAACGACTTGCCGTCGCCCGACTCGGCCATGACCATGTCGCGCAGGCCCTGCTCCCCAAAGAACGCGCCCGATGGGTCTCTCGCCTCGGTCGTGCCGTCGGTGTAAAGCAGCAGCACGTCCCCCTCAGAGAGCGCCGCCGTGCCGTTCTGGTACGTGATGTCGCTGAAGGCGCCGACCACGCCCGACTGCACATCAAGGAGCGTCATCTCCGACGCGTCGGCGCGCACGAGCAGCGCGGGCGGATGCCCGGCCGAGCAGTACGTGATTGAGCCGGCCGCCAGGTCGACGATACCCACGAACAAGGTTGCGAACGTCTCGACGCGCGAGAACCCGAGCAGGAAGTCGTTCAGAGTCCGCACCATTCGCGCAGGCGCGAGACCCTCCCAGGCGTACGCGCCCAACGCCGTCTTTACGGCCGCCGAGACCGATGCCGCCTCGATGCCCTTGCCAGAGACGTCTCCCATGATCACACAGGCACGCTGACCGGGCAGGCGAATAAGGTCGTAAAAGTCCCCACCGACGAAGGCCGAGGCCGTGGCGGACGAATAGATGCCCTGGGCCGTGATCCCCTCGACCTGCTGCAGCTCGTTCTTCATGCCGGTCTGGAGCGCCTGCGAGATGCGGCGGTTCTCCATGTGGGCCTGCTCGCCGAGCGCGACGTCGCGGGTGCACGAGACGAGGCGATACAGGAAGGCCCGCTCCACTTCATCGAAGGGCTCCGCCCCGTCGGGGCGCAGGAACAGGGCGCAGCGTCTCTTGCCGACGATGACCCCGCCGTCGGCGAGCACGCCCTCGCACGGCTCGCCGAGGTCGCGCAGGGCCTCGCGGAGGTCGGAGCCAGGCGCGAGAGGGGCCACGGCAAGCCCGTCGCTCACATAACCGTCGCAGATCTTATCGAGGTCGCAGGGGAGCTCGTAGGCACCCGTAAGCGGGAGCTCGGCCTCGACCACACCGTCGTCGCGGACCTTGAGCACCACGAAGGCCGCCTCGAGCTCGTCGGCTGCGTCGCGCAAGACGCCTGCTATTACCTCGTGCGGATCGTCGTCCTCGCCCATGCCGAGCACCTCTTCGCGCAGGTCGGAGAGCATCTCGTCGAGCCGCGCCGAGCGCTGCGCGCGCATGGAAGCGAAGGCACCCGCGAGCTGCACCGCCAGGTAATGGGCGACTGAGTCGAGCAGACGCGCGTCTTCCTTGGAAAGCGGGTGTTGGCGCTTCCAGCCGACCTCGATGATCGAGATGATCTGGCCGTCGAACCAGACGGGGACGGCCACAAAGCTCGTGAACGGCGGCAAGAGGCGCGACTGGATCCTCACGACCTCGCGGGTGTCCTCGTTGGTGACCTCGCGCCAGGTGAGGCGCCCCTGACGCAGTGCCTCACCGCTCGGCGCGACAACTCGTAGGCGGACGGCCTTGCCGGCCCGCGTGGCCAGGCTCTCGACGGCCTGGCCGAAGTGCATGAAGCGCGGGACACGAGAGGTATCGATGTCGCCGGAGGCGGCCCGCAAATGGAACCCGTCGTCGCCCGCGAGATACACCACCGTGCCGTCGGCCTCGAGGGTCTGGTAGAGGCTCTTGAGCGTCCGCCCGAAGAGCTCGCCCACGTCCTTGGCGTCGAGCGTGTCGAGGACGATGTTGAACGCGCCGGAAAGGCGGCGGTTCGCGCGCTTGAGGTCCTCGACCACGCGCTCCTGCTCGCGCTCATGGGCTATGTCGGCATCAGTGGCGCCCGCAACCAAAAGATACGTCTCTCCCGGGGCCTGCACGGCCTCACAGCGCACGGTGAGGGCCCGCAGCTCTCCGTCGGACGCGCGCGCCGTGACGGACGTCGACGACCCGTCCATAGGAAAAGGCAGCGCATCCGCGACGCTTACCGAATCGTCGCCCCCAATGCCGCCGATCTCGCCAGAGAGCGCCGGGAAATAATCACGTACGTCTTGGCCCACGAGCCCCTCGGGGCCCGCGACGAATACCTCGCTCGCCTCCTCGTTGGCAAGAAGCACCCGCCCTACGCCATCGAAGATAAGCACCGCGTCGCTCGTCAGCTGAAGAAGACGAGAGAGGGTGCCCACAAGGCTCCCCTCTCCGATACCTTCCATATGGCGCTTCGCGAGCGCCCCTCTATTCTTTGCCATGCCTTGCCTGCCCCTCGTCCGGGACCGCGCGAGCGACAGGCCGACCCGGCGACGCTAATCGACCAGGTACAGATCCGAAGCCTCGAGAAACTTGAGGCCGCTCTCGCGCAGCTTGATCTCCAGCGGCTCTCCGGTGGCCTTGATCACGTCCACCGTGCGGTCGCCCATGGAGCAAGTGTAGGCATATTCGACGTTGAGGTCGCTCGAGGCGAGGCGGTCGAGAAGGCGGCCGAGGGCGCCGGGGACGTTATCGACCTCGGCGGCGACCACACGCGCGCACATGGCGTTGTAGCCGAGCTCGCGAAGCATCGCCGCGGTGCTGCGAGGCTTGTCGCAGATCACGCGGATAATGCCGAAGTCAACGGTCTCGGCAACCATGAGGGCGTGAATCTGCACGCCCTTCTCGCCGAGCACATGGCACATCTGGGCAAGCTTCCCAGGGCCGTCGGGCAAGCAAACGGTGAGCTGATCGATCATGCGACGTCCTTTCCCCGTGATGTAACTCAAGGTTAGGCGCATATCACCCACGCCGAGAAATGCGTAACGGTAGGCTTTTGAATGTTTTCTCGTCCGTGCGTGGCTCGCAATGTGTCGGAAAGCAAAGGGAGGGGATGCGGGGAACGAAGCCATATATACAAGAAAAGAGGGCCCCTTTCGGGACCCTCTTTGCTTTGGCGTGGTGTCGGAGGCGGGACTTGAACCCGCACGACCGTTAAGTAGTCACTAGCACCTCAAGCTAGCGCGTCTGCCAATTCCGCCACTCCGACTTAGGTCGCGCTCGTTTCGCGCGAGAAGTAATATAGCATCCATTCCAAGCCGTATGCAAGCCCCAATTTAAAAAAAGTTCGGCTGAACCCAAAAATAAGTGCGAAAGACCAGGTCACAGGCCTAAAAACGAACCAACAAAAATAGAAAACCCCGCATCCGCGGTCGCCCTTGGGGCTCAATTCGACCGTGAATGCGGGGTTCGAGGAAACGGTGGGGGGGCTTAGAGCTCGATGGACTCGCCCTTAATGGGGTTCGGCGCCGCGAAGTGGCAGGCGCAGAAGTGCCCGGGGGCGATCTCCTTGAACTCCGGAGTCTCCGCTGCGCACTTATCGCACGCCATCGGGCAGCGCGTGTGGAAGCAGCAGCCGGACGGAGCGTCGATCGGCGAGGGCGGGTCGCCCGCAAGGATGATGCGCTTACGGGAGGCCTGGATATCGGGATCGGGCACCGGCACGGCCGAGAGGAGCGACTGGGTGTAGGGGTGGCACGGCTCCTCGTAGAGCTTCTTCCAGTCGGCGTACTCCATCATGTGACCCAGGTACATGACGCCGATGTTGTCGGAGATGTGCTGAACGACGGAAAGGTCGTGGGCGATAAAGAGATACGCCGTGCCCGTCTCCTTCTGGAGGTCGTTCAACAGGTTCAGGACCTGCGCCTGGATCGAAACGTCGAGCGCCGAGACGGGCTCGTCGCAGATGATCAGCTTCGGCTTAAGGGCGAAGGCTCGTGCGATGCCGACGCGCTGGCGCTGGCCGCCCGAGAACTCGTGCGGGTAGCGGTTGATGTGCTCGGGGTTCAGGCCGACCATATCGAGGAGCTCGCGGACGCGGGCCTCGCGCTTCGCGGGGTCGGTGATCACCTTGTGGATGAGCAGCGGCTCGGAGATGATCTCGCCGATGGTCATGCGCGGGTTCAGCGACGCGTAGGGGTCCTGGAAGATGAACTGCATGTTGCGGCGCATCTCCTTGAGCTCCTTCTTGTTCATCTTCGAGACGTCCTTGCCCTCGAAGAAGACGGAGCCGCTGGTGGGGTTGGTCAGGCGCATGATGCAGCGGCCGGTCGTCGACTTGCCGCAGCCGGACTCGCCGACGAGTCCGAAGGTCTCGCCCGGGTAGATGTCGAAGGAGACGTCGTTGACGGCGTGGACCGCGGGGCCGGTGCGCTTGCCGAAGAAGCCGGGGTTGACGATGAAGTCCTTGCAGAGGTGCTGGACGGACAGCAAGGGAGTGCGGTCACCTGCCATTTACGCCTCCCCTCCCTTCTTGGTGGTGCGAGAGTTCTCGGGCGCGTTAGCCGCGACGAAGGCCTCGTCGGCCGCGTAGTGACAGCGCGCATAGTGACCCTGGCTGACCTCGACGCGGGCGGGCTTCTCGGCACGGCACTTGTCGGTGGCGAAGGGGCAACGCGGGCTGAAGGAGCAGCCCTTCGGAACGTTCACGAGCGAGGGCGGGTTACCCTTGATCGGGGTGAGCGCCTTCTTCTCGTCGCCCTCAGCCTTCGGGATGGAGTTCATGAGGCCCCACGTGTAGGGGTGGTGCGGCTCATAGAAGATCTCGTCGGCGGTGCCCATCTCGACGGGCGAGCCGGCGTACATGACCATGATCTTGTCCGCGACGTCGGCGACCACGCCGAGGTCATGGGTGATCATGATGATGGCGTTGCCGTTCTTCTCCTGCATCTCCTTCATGAGCTCGATGATCTGCGCCTGGATGGTCACGTCCAGGGCGGTCGTCGGCTCGTCGGCGATGAGGATGTCGGGGTCGCAGGCAAGGGCCATGGCGATCATGACGCGCTGGCGCATGCCGCCGGAGAACTGGTGCGGGTAGTCCTTGACGCGCTGCTCGGGGTTAGGGATGCCGACGAGCTCAAGAAGCTCGACCGCGCGCTGGAGAGCCTGCTCCTTGGAGTAGCCGCGGTGAAGGCGGAGACCCTCGCCGAGCTGACGCCCGATGGTGTAGACCGGGTTCAGCGACGTCATCGGGTCCTGGAAGATCATGGCGATATCGTTGCCGCGGATGTGCTGCATCTCGGCCTCGGACATCTGGAGAAGCGACTTGCCGCGATAGCGGACGTCGCCGCCCTCGATCTTGCCGGGAGGCATCTCGATGAGGCCCATGATGGTGAGCGAGGTCACCGACTTGCCGGAGCCGGACTCGCCCACGACGCCGAGCGTCTCGCCGCGGTCGAGCGTGTAGGAGACGCCGTCGACGGCCTTGACGACGCCGTCCTGCGTGTGGAAGTACATCTTGAGGTCGTCGACCTCAAGCAGGTGGGAGCCCTCGGGCACCGGCTGGTTCTTCAGATCCTTCGACGGATCGTAGGTTTTCTTTTTTCCAAACATGGCTTATGCGTCCTTCATCTTGACGTCGAGGGCATCGCGAAGTCCGTCACCCAGCAGCGTGAAGGCCAGGACGGTGGAAAGGATGGCGAGGCCGGGCATGATCATGAGCCAAGGCTCGGTCGACAGATAGGTCTGGCCGTCGGAAATGAGGTTGCCCCAAGAAGGATCGGGGGGCACGACGCCCATGCCAAGGAACGACAGCGAGCTCTCGGTGAGGATGGCGCCGCCGATGCTCATGGTCGCGTAGACGACGATGGAGGCCACGGAGTTCGGGAAGATGTGGCGCGCGATGATGCGAAGGTCAGAGGCGCCCATTGCGCGGGCCGCGTCGACGTAGTCGTTCTCCTTAACGGAGAGAATGGCGCTTCGGAAAACGCGCGCGATGGAAGGCCAGCCCAGGAGGCCGATGGCGATGAAGACGTTCTGGATGCCGTTGCCCAGCACCGCGATCATCGCGATGACGAAGAGCGTGTACGGGAACGCCATGAAGATGTCGGCGAGTCGCATGACGATGACGTCCCAGATTCCGCCGTAGTACGCGGCGATGGCGCCCATAACGAGGCCGATGGCCGTGGAGATGGCGGTGGCAAGAAGGCCGACGGCCAGCGAGACGCGCGCGCCGTAGATGACGCGGCACAAGACGTCGCGGCCGAGGGTGTCGGTACCGAACGGGTGCTCAGCCGACGGGGCCAGGCGGGAGTTGGCCGTCATGGTCGTGGAGTCGGCGGCGGTGGGGTCGCCGAGCCACTGCGGGGCCCACAGGTCGGCCGTGAGCGCAACCAGGACGATGAAGATGATCCAGACGATGGCGATCATCGCGAGCTTGTTCTTCTTGAGGCGCTTCCAGGCGTCGCTCCAGAGGGTGCGGCCCTGCTCGGACGCTCCCTTTTTCTCGGTTTTCTCGTTGTTCTCGGTTTCGTTAGCCATATTCGCACCCCCTACTGATCGGAATTCGAGCTGTCAAAACGGATACGCGGGTCGAGGAACGCGTAGGACACGTCGACGATCAGGTTGATGACCATGACCAGGACGACGATGACCGTGACCGAGCCCAGGACGATGGGCCAGTCGCGCTGCGAGATCGCTCGATAGGTCTCGTTGCCGACGCCAGGCCAGTTGAAGACCGTCTCGGTCAGGATGGCGCCGGCCATCATGGCGCCGAAGTCGTTGCCGATGTAGGTGACGACGGGAATAAGCGCGTTCTTGAGGGCGTGGTGCCAAATGACCGACCTGCGGGAAAGACCCTTGGCGCGGGCGGTGCGGATGTAGTCCTGGTTCATGACCTCAAGCAGCTGCGAGCGCATGATGCGGGCAGTGTAGGCCGTGGACACGGCGGCGAGGGTAACGGCCGGAAGGATGTAGTAGATCCACTCCTGGAACTCGGCGTACGGCGAGAAGTCCGCGGAGACCGGCAGGTAGAAGGCGCCGCCGGTCGCGTTCTTGAGAACGACGCCAAAGAAGAGCTGCAAGAGCATGCCCAGCCAGAAGGCCGGCATGGCGACGAGGATGGAGGTGACGAGGGTCACGAGCACGTCGACGAACGAGTATCTCTTGATCGCCGAGATCATGCCCGCGCCGATGCCGATTATCGCCTCCAGGATAATGGCGACCACCGCCAGCTTTATGGTGTACGGGTATTTGGAGAACAGAATCTCGGAGACCTGCTGGCCCTTGCGCTGGTAAGAAGTTCCGAGGTCACCCTGGAGAAGCCCGGTCACGTAGAGAACGTAGCGCTTCCAAAGCGGCGTCTCCACCGGGTCGCCGGCCTCGTCGTAGATCACGTTTCCGGAATCGTCGGTCTCAACCAGGTGATAGGTAACGCGCAGGTTGAGCTCCGTCTGGGCGTCGAGCTTCTTCTCGCCCGCCATGAGCTTGATCGGGTCGCCGGGAACGACGTTCTCGAGCGCGAACAGGATCAGCGTCACGCCAAGAAACACCGGGATGAACTGAATGATTCGCTTAATGATGTATTTCCCCACGATATCCCCCCTTTACATCGATTGCCTGTATGACGTTCTTTGATGTGCTGTCGTTAGACCTTCCCGCGCTTTTTGCGTCCCAGCGGAAGGAGTGGCGACAGCACAACGGGAAAATAGATAAACGGCAACGGGACATCGGCCGAAAAGCCGATGCCCCGCGCCGTTTTTTGTCCCTACAAAGGTATCAAAGATTGAACACCTAAGCCTACTCGCTCAGCTCGGCCTCGGCAAGGTCGGCCTTGCCCTGGGCATCGTAGTAGAGCGACTTGACGCGCTTGGAGCCGAGGTGGACGTGAGAGTAGAACATGATCGGAATGATCGGCATGTCCTCGGCGACCTCATCGTTGATGGCGCGGAAAGCGGCCTTGCGCTCGTCCTCGTCGACGATCTGGCGGGCGGCCAGGGTGTCGGCGTCAACCTTCGCGTTGTTGTAGCGAGAGTAGTTGTTGTCGGCGGTCGAGAAGAAGTTGGGGTAGATGAAGTTGTCCAGGGTCGGGTAGTCGGCGATCCAGCCGAGACGGCCAACCTGGAAGGAGCCGTCGGTCAGGCCGGAGAGATAGGCCGCCCACTCCTGGGACTGCTGGGTCACCTTGAAGCCCACGGCCTCGAGGTCGGCCTGGATGCAGGACATGATGTCCTCGTGGCCGCCGCCGGAGTTGTAGGACAGGGTGATCTCGGTGCCGGCGAGGCCGTTCTCGTCGACGATCTTCTGGGCGGCGTCCTTATCGAACTTGGCGTACTCCCAGGCCTTGGCCTCGTCGTCGATGATCGGCGGGAAGACGTTGTCGGCAGGCTCGCGCACGCCCTCGAAGAGGGTGTCGACGATGTTCTGGCGGTTGATGGCCAGGGACATGGCGTGACGGACGTTGGGATCCTTCATGGTCTCGTCCTCCATGTTGAGAACGAGGTAGTAGATGGAGCCCTCGGCACCGGTGAGGCACTGCTTGCCCGGGGTCACGGTGTAGCCGTCCTCGGACTCGCCGTACTCGCTGATGAGCTCGGAGATCTGGCCGGTCGGCATCTGGCAGAAGTCCATGTTGCCGGCCTTGAACTCGGACAGAGCGGTCTTCGGGTCCTTCTGGATCGAGAAGTTGATGGCGTCGAGCTTAGCGGGCTCGCCGTAGTAGTCATCAAAACGGGTGACGTTGATGTACTGGCCGGACTCCCACTTGCCGTCCATCTGGAAGGGGCCGTTGCCGATCGGGGCCAGCAGGAAGGACGCGGGGTCGTCGAGAGCAGCCTGCGGCACGGGGGCGAGGCCCGGGTGGCAGCAGACAATCAGGAAGTCGGCCATGGGGTCGGCAAGGGTGACCTCGAAGGTCTTCTCGTCCTTGGCAACGAGGCCGGTGATCTCGGTGGCCTCGCCCTTGGAGAACGCCTCGTAGCCGGCGACGGGGGCAAGGTGGTAGCCGATCTCGCCCGGGGTCTCCATCTTCGGGTCGGCAAGGCGCTCCCAGCCGCGCTTGAAGGAAGCGGCGTCGACCTTGTCGCCGTTGTGGAACTTGGCGTCCTTCAGCGTGAAGGTAAAGACGGTCGCGTCGTCGTTGACGGTCCAGGACTCGGCGGCCAGGGCCTCGACCTCGGCGGTCTTCCAGTTGTACTTGACGAGCGAGTTGAAGAGCACGTGGCCGACCTGGGTGCCCTCGGACTCCTGCAGGTTGTAGGGGTCGATGGCGACGGGGTCGGAGATGTAGAACTTGAAGGTGCCGCCGGTGGAAGCGGCGTCAGAGCTGGAGCTGCTGGAAGCGTTGCTGTTCTTGCCGCAGCCGGCGAGAGCGGCGAGGGCGCTGGCAGCAAGGCCACCCTGGACGAAGGTGCGGCGAGAAACGCTGCCACCAAACCTATCGAGAGCCATTGGATTCCTCCTCCTGAAGTTGGGCGGGGCTCAATGCGGCCTCCCCAAAAAGGTACGTGTTCCCGTATGGAAACAATTACATGGGCAATTCTGCCTAAATTTCCTTACCTCTCGTTGACACTGGGTCAATTATTACGAGCTATTTAACATTCGGAACCGTTTACAACAAAAAAGGAGACGGTTACCCGTCTCCCGTTAATCAACGCATGTAAATGTGATACGCCCTGGGCCGGCCTGCTTACCTAGGCAAAAGAGTAGCTGCCGAGCGGGAACGTGAAGGTCATCACGATGACGCACACGATGAAGATGACGGCGGTGATGACGGTCAGGCGGTCGAGGTTCTTCTCCCAGATGCCCGAGCCGGAAGCCGCGTTATACATGGAAGACGCGATCATGTCGGAGACGCCCGTGCCCTTGCCGGAGTGCATGAGGACGAGGACGACGGTGAGGGCGCCGGAAATGAAGAGCAGGGCAAGAAGCACGTAGTTAAGCGGGTTCAAGAGGGACTCCTAATCAGAGCTTGGATTCATACAAATTCATAGGTTACCACAACCCGCAAACAGGCCGGACATAACGCAGCACGAAGAGGCAATGCACACGAAAAGGCCGTTGCCGGAAACCCGGCAACGGCCTTCGAGGTTAAAGCAATGCCGAACTGCTCTTCCCTACTCCTCGGTGGCGAGCACGCGGCCCGTCATCTCGGCGGAAGGCTCAAGGCCGGCCATGGTGAGCATGGTCGGGGCGATGTCGGACAGGCGACCGTCCTCGATGCCCGTGAGCTTGGCCTTGTCGGACACGATGATGAACGGGACGCGGTTGGTGGTGTGGGCGGTGAAGGGGTGCTTCTCGCCCTCTGCGTCGACGTCGAACATGTGGTCCGCGTTGCCGTGGTCGGCGGTGATCAGCGCGAAGCCACCCTTGGCCAGGATGGCGGGAACGACCTTGGAGAGGGCCTCGTCGGTGGCCTCGACGGCCTTGACGGCCGCCTCGAACACGCCGGTGTGGCCGACCATGTCGCAGTTCGCGAAGTTCACGATGTAGAAGTCGGCGCGGTCCTCGTTGATGGCCGCGACGAGCTTCTCAGTGACCTCGGGGGCGCTCATCTCGGGCTTGAGGTCATAGGTGGCGACCTTCGGGGAGGCGACGAGCACGCGCTCCTCGCCCTCCTTGGGCTCCTCGATGCCGCCGTTCATGAAGAACGTCACGTGGGCGTACTTCTCGGTCTCGGCGGTGTGGAGCTGCTTCAGGCCGTTCTGGGCGATGACGTCGGCGAGCACGTTCTCGGGGAAGGTCTTGGGGAAGGCCACCTCGACGTCGAACGTGGGGTCGTACTCGGTCATGGTCACAAAGTGGGAGAGCTTGATCTGCTCGCGCTCGAAGCCGTCGAACTCCGCGTCGGCGAACACGCGCGTCATCTGACGGGCACGGTCGGGACGGAAGTTGAAGAAGATGACGGCGTCGCCGGCGTGCACGCCCTCGTTGTGGCACGCGAAGGGCTCGACGAACTCGTCGCCGCGCGGGTCCTTCTCGTAGTAGGCCTTGATTCCCTCGACCGGGCAGGCCTCAGCGTCGGACGCGTTGACGATGACGTCGTAGGCGCGCTGGACACGCTCCCAGCGGTTGTCGCGGTCCATGGCCCAGTAGCGGCCGGAGACGGTGGCGACGCGGGCGTCGACGCCGGTCTTCTCGGCAAGCTCCTTGAGGAAGTCGCAGAACTCGGCGACGTAGCCGGCGCCGGACTGCGGGTCGACGTCGCGGCCGTCCATGAAGGCGTGGACGCGAACGGTCTTGACGCCGCGGTTGGCGGCCATCTCGACCAGGGCCTTGACGTGATCCATGTGGGAGTGCACGCCGCCCGGGCTCATGAGGCCCATCAGGTGAAGGGTCTTGCCCTCGGCCTTGACGTCGTCCATGGCGCGGACGAAGACCTCGTTGTCGTTGATGGAGCCGTCCTTGATGGCGTTGTTGATGCGCGAGAGCTCCTGGAACACGATGCGGCCGGCGCCGATGTTGAGGTGGCCGACCTCGGAGTTGCCCATCTGACCGTCGGGAAGGCCCACATCCTCGCCGGAGGCACCGAGGGTGGTGTGCGGGTACTTCGCGTAGAGACTATCGATGAACGGGGTGTTGGCGGCCGCGACGGCGTTGTCCGCGCCCTCGGGGGCCAGGCCGCACCCGTCCATGATGATCAGAATCGCGGGAAGGTGACGCTGCGTCATAAGGGCTACTCGCCTGCCTTAACGACCATGGAGGCGAAGTCAGCGGCCTTGAGGGAGGCGCCACCGACGAGCGCGCCGTCCACATCAGGCTTGGCGACGAGCTCGGCGATGTTCTCCGGCTTGGCAGAGCCGCCATAGAGGACGCGGATGCCGTCAGCGGTCTCCTGGCCGAAGATCTCGACGAGGGTCTCGCGAATGGCGCCGCAGACCTCCTGGGCGTCGTCGGCCGTGGCGGTCTTGCCGGTGCCGATGGCCCAGATGGGCTCGTAAGCGATCACATACTTGGAGGGGTCGGTGATCTCGAGGCCCTCGGTGTCCTTCTTGATCTGGTCGACGACGAACTCGACGTGGGTGCCGGCCTCGCGGACCTCAAGCGGCTCGCCGCAGCAGCTGATCGGCACGATGTCGTGGGCCATGAGGACCTTGGCCTTCTTGTTGATGTCCTCGTCGGTCTCGCCGAAGTAGCCGCGACGCTCGGAGTGGCCGATGATGCAGTACTTGGCGCCGACGGCCTCGAGCATGTTCGGGGCGGTCTCGCCGGTGAAGGCACCGGACTCCTCGAAGTAGACGTTCTGGGCACCCAGGGCGAAGGGGGCCTCGGACTGCTCGATGACCTCGGAGACGCCCTTGAGGTCAACGGTCGGCGGGCAGACGACGACGTCGACCTTGACGTCGGCGCCCTTGAGCTCGTCAGCAAGACCCTGAGCGAGGACGACGCCCTCGGTGTAGGTCTTGTTCATCTTCCAGTTGCCGGCAATCATCAACTTACGCATCGAGAAGCGCCTCCACTCCAGGAAGAGCCTTGCCCTCGACGAGCTCCATGGAAGCGCCACCGCCGGTGGAGATCCAGCTCATCTTGTCGGCCAGGCCGAACTTGTTCACAGCCGCGACGGAGTCGCCGCCGCCGATGATGGACGTGCACTCGGAGTCGGCCACAGCGCGGCAGACGGCCTCGGTGCCGGCAGCGAACTGATCCATCTCGAAGACGCCCATGGGGCCGTTCCAGAAGACGGTCTTGGCGCCCTTGATGGCCTCGGCGTAGAGCTCGCGGGTCTTGGGGCCGATGTCCATGCCCATGCGGTCGTCGGGGATCTTGTCGGAGTCGACGGTCTCGCCCTCGGCGTCCTCACCGAAGTGATCGGCAACGACGTTGTCGACGGGAAGAAGGATCTTGACGCCCTTGGCCTCGGCCTTCTTCATCATCTCGCCGGCGCGCTCGACCCAGTCCTCCTCCTTGAGGGAGGTACCGACGGTGTAGCCCTTGGCCAGGAAGAAGGTATAGGCCATGCCGCCGCCGATGATGAGGGTGTCGGCGGAGTCGATGAGGTGATCGAGGACGCCGATCTTGGAGGACACCTTGGAGCCGCCGACGATGGCGACGAAGGGGCGCTCAGGCTCGGCGAAGATGCCGGTGAGGGTGTCGACCTCCTTCTCGAGCAGGAAGCCGGCGTAGGCGGGCAGGTAAGCGGCGGGGCCGACGACGGAGCCCTGGGCACGGTGGGCGGTGCCGAAGGCGTCGAGCACGAAGACGTCGCCGTAGGAAGCGAGGGTCTTGGCGATCTCGGGATCGTTCTTCTTCTCGCGCTTGTCGAAGCGGACGTTCTCGAGGACGAGGATGTCGCCGGCCTCGAGGGCGGCAACGGCCTCGGCGGCCTTCTCGCCGTAAGTGTCCTCCACGAACTTGACCTCATAGCCGGTCAGCTCGGCGAGCTTCTCGGCGGCGGGGCGCAGGGAGAGCTCGGGCTGGAAGCCGGTGCCGTCGGGGCGGCCAAGGTGGCTCATGAGGATGACCTTGGCGTTGTGCTCCTTGAGGTACTGGATGGTGGGGATAGCGGCGCGGACGCGGGTGTCGTCGGTGACGACGCCGTCCTTCAGGGGCACGTTGAAGTCAACGCGCATAAGGACGCGCTTGCCGTCGACGTCGGCGTCGCGGACGGTCTTCTTGGTGAATGCCATGCGTTACTCCTTTGGTATCTGGACAAAAGAGAAAGGGCGCGGACGCGGCCCGAAAGCTGCGACCGCGCCCCAGTGAAGCTAAGGTCGGAGCGAGAACTACGCGACGAACTTCTCGAAGTACTTGATGGTGCGGACCATCTGAGAGGTGTAGGAGTTCTCGTTGTCGTACCAAGAGGTGACCTGGACGAGGGACTGGCCGTTGCCGAGGTCCTGAGCCATGGTCTGGGTGGCGTCGAAGATGGAGCCGTGGGTCTCGCCGATGATGTCGGTGGAGACGATGGGATCCTCGTTGTAGCCGAAGGTCTCGGAGATGGTCTCGGCGTAGGCCTTCATAGCGGCGTTGACCTCGTCGACGGTGACGACCTTGTCAACGACGGCGTAGAGGTTGGTGAGGGAGCCGGTCGGGGTCGGGACGCGCTGAGCGGCGCCGATCAGCTTGCCGTTGAGCTCGGGGAGAACGAGGCCGATGGCCTTGGCGGCACCGGTGGAGTTCGGGACGATGTTCACGGCGCAGGCGCGGGAACGACGCTTGTCGCCCTTGCGCTGCGGGCCGTCGAGCGGCATCTGGTCGCCGGTCCAGGCGTGGATGGTGGTCATGATGCCGGAGACGATGGGGGCGAAGTCGTTCAGGCCCTTGGCCATCGGGGCGAGGCAGTTGGTGGTGCAGGAGGCGGCGGAGATGATGTTGTCCTCAGCGGTCAGCTGCTCGTGGTTGACGTTGTAGACGATGGTCGGGAGGTCGTTGCCCGCGGGAGCGGAGATGACGACCTTCTTGGCGCCGGCGTTGATGTGAGCCTGGGCCTTGGCCTTAGAGGTGTAGAAGCCGGTGCACTCGAGCACGACGTCGACGTCGAGGTCGCCCCAAGGAAGGTTGTTGGCGTCGGCCTCCTTGTAGATCTTGATCTCCTTGCCGTCGACGACGATGGAGTCCTCGGTGGACTCGACCTTGTGGTCACGGGAGTAGTTGCCCTGCGTGGAGTCGTACTTCAGCAGGTAAGCGAGCATGTCGGGGGAGGTGAGGTCGTTGATGGCGACGATCTCGGAGCCCTCGTGACCGAACATCTGACGGAAAGCCAGACGGCCGATGCGACCAAAGCCGTTAATAGCAACCTTTACTGCCATGCCTTCTCCTTTCACATGGTTTCGGGGCTTCTCCCCGGAACCTGTTTGCGATTGGCAAACATTGCCGACTCGAAGTGTACCGCAAAAGGGGGTCTGTTTATACGTCCGTGTGCAAATTTGGTTTCCAAAAATGCGCAGAAATTTGTCCTAATGAGCAAATTTGCCTACGTTCGCCGATGAATCGTGCCCTCTCGGCGATTATTCCGTCGATTTCGAGCGCCCATCGGTGTGTTCGGAATCCTGCTTCGCCCGCGCCTCATCAACAAGCTTCTGGAGCCGAAGCAGGCGGTGATACATGGCGGACTTCGAGGCGGGCGGGTCCATCTCCTCCCCCAGCGCCGCCAAGCTGAGTTCCGGGTTCT
Source organism: Paludibacteraceae bacterium (assembly GCA_963640745.1). Classification (GTDB taxonomy): domain Bacteria; phylum Actinomycetota; class Coriobacteriia; order Coriobacteriales; family Atopobiaceae; genus Paratractidigestivibacter. The sequence goes on along the minus strand of CAVIBB010000013.1, from coordinate 1,639 downwards.
GGCGACGGGCCTCGCAGAAGGCCGCAACGGCCGGCGGCAGCTCCGCGAAGCCGATGAGGCGCTCAGCCTCGTCGATGAGCTCGAGCTGCTCGGCAGCGGCGCCCGTGGAGCGCGCCTGGTTGGCCATCTCGGCGTTGACGCGGCGGTTGACGTCGTTCTTGACGGACTTCTTTGCACGGGCAATCTCGACGACGCGGGCCACGCGCTCGGCGCCCATGCCGCGAAGGAGCGCCGTGGTGTCTTCATAGCTCTTGAGGTAAATGGCGTAGGCGCCGCGACGGTGGTTGAGGCGGGCCTTGGCCCCGAACGAGCCGATGAGCGCGACGAGCTCGCGGGCAAACTCCTCGCCGGTGACCGCGATCTCCAGGTGGAACTCCCCGCGCGGGTCGGCGATGAAGCCGCCCGCCATGAAGGCCCCGCGCACGAAGGCTGATATCGCGGAGCGCGTGCGCAGCAGGTTGCGCGGCACGCCGGAGGCCAGGCCCTGGCCGGGGACGAGGATGCCGAGCTCTACGAGGGCATCGGCCAAGGCCTCCTGCTCGGGGATCTCGATGAGGTAGTTGCGGGTCTTGTGCAGGACGCTTCGACGCACCGTGAGCGAAGTCTCAAGGTCGAAGAGCTTGTGGGTAAGTTTGATGGCCGTGCGCGCGACAGCGCCGGTCTCGGTTGCGATCTTGATGGAATAGCGCCCGGGGCCGCGGAAGCTCAGGGTTCCGCAGATGCGCATGATGGCGGAGAGCTGCGCGTACTGCGCGGCCTGGTTGGGCCCGTCGACGCGGGCGAGCTCGTCCTTGACCTCGGCGGTGAACGACATGCCTAGCTGTTCCTCAGGTTGGCGAGCGCGAGGTCGCGGTGAGAGAGGCTGACGTGGTAACCGCTGCGCTGCAGGTAGTCGGCGGTGGCGTTGGCGATGGCGACGCTGCGATGCTGGCCGCCCGTGCAGCCCACCGCGATGGAGAGCCGGCTCTTTCCCTCGGCTACGTAACCGGGCATGGCCACGTCAAGAAGGTTCTCCCAGGCGGCGAGGAACTTCTGCGTGACGTCGTTGTTGAGCACGAAGTCGCGTACCTCCGGGTCGTTTCCCGTCATGGTACGCATGACGGGGTCGTAGAAGGGATTCGGCAAGAAGCGCACGTCGATCATGAGGTCGGCCTCCACGGGCATGCCGTGCTTGTAGCCGAAGCTGAAGACCGAGACCTCCATGAGCTGCTGATCGGTGAGCTCGGAGAAGGTGCGGCGCAGGCGGGCGCGCAGGTCCTTGATAGGCAGCGACGAGGTGTCGATGACGAGGTCCGACGACTCCCGCACGGCGCTAAGCTGCTCGCGCTCGCGGGCGATGGCGTCGGAAAGGGGCTCACCGGGAGCCGCGAGCGGGTGGCGGCGCCGATTCTCGTCATAGCGACGGATGAGCACCTCGTCGGAGGTGTCCAGGAACACGACCTGGCAGGAAATCTCGTGCTCGCGAAGTTGCTTGATGGAGTCGTTTATCTCGTCGAAGAGCCCCTGGCTGCGAAGATCGCAGGTAACCGCCAAGTGGCGGCCGATGCCGGAGTTGATGCCCATGAGCTCGGCCAGCTGCAGGAGCAGGCGCGGAGGAAGGTTGTCGATGCAGAAGTAGCCCATGTCCTCGAACACGTGG
>CAVIBB010000012.1:28362-31544 GCA_963640745.1 Paludibacteraceae bacterium | reverse complement strand
GGTCGAGTTCGTGCCGATAGAGGCCTACGGTTTGTGACTTTCTTGCCAGCTGCGCGATGCCTGGCGCCACTTGGCTGCCTGAAAACACTGACGGGATTGTGGCGGCAGTTTCGGGCTCAAAATCGTCCCATAACTGCCGTCAGAATCCCGTCAGATTTTTAAGCTTGCCAAACGGCGGCAAGAAGCGCCCGGCGCGGGTATGATAACGGGACGATTTGGCGGCGAGAGGAGCGCGGATGAGGTTCGAGGCGGGAAAGTTCGGTCAACCGGAGTGCGTGGTCGGTCAGGGCGCCGACGCTCGCCGCCTATCCGACCTTGTCGACGACCAGAACGGCGCCCGCACCGACGTGCCGGCGGCCCATCCGGAGCTCGACCGCTTGATCCGCACCATTTGGCGCCTTCGTCAGCCCGACGGCTGCCCGTGGGACCGCGAGCAGACGCACGCGAGCATCACGAAGAACATGGTCGAAGAGGCCTACGAGGCTGTCGACGCCATCGACGCGCACGACGACGCGCATCTGTGCGAGGAGCTCGGCGATGTGCTTGAGCAGGTGCTTCTTCACGCGCAAATAGCCGCAGACGCAGGCGCCTTCGACATCGACGACGTGGCACGTGGCCTCAACGAGAAGCTCGTCCGCCGCCATCCGCACGTGTTCGGCGACCTCGCGGCCGCCCACGAAGGCGAGCTGCCCGCCGGCTACGAAGAAGCCCGCCCCGCTGACGCCGCCCCTGACGCGCCTGCGGTCCTGGACATCTGGGACGACGTCAAGCGCCTGGAGCGCGAGGCCCGCGGCGAGGTAACCGACGGGCAAGTCGCCGGGCTTCTTGACTCCGTGCCGTCGAGCTTGCCCGCCCTCATGCAGGCCCAAAAGATCTCCAAGCGCGCGGCCAAGGCCGGCTTCGAATGGGAGACCACGGCCGACGTCTGGGCCAAGGTCGCCGAGGAGCGTGCGGAGTTCGAGGCGGAGGAGCCCGGCACCGACGCCGCGGCCGTGGAGTTCGGCGACCTTCTCTTTGCGCTGGTAAACGTTGCGCGGAAAGAAGGAATCGACGCCGAGGAGGCCCTCGCCGCATCCAACCGCAAGTTCCGCGCTCGTTGGGCACGCATGGAGTCAGCGGCGCGCGAGGCCGGCCGCGACCCGGAATCCCTTTCGACGGCGGAGCTCAACGACCTTTGGGACCGTGCGAAGGCTGAGGAGAAGCGCGCCCATTAACTGCGGGGGGCGCGACCTCTGGTATAACTGACTGACGAAGCGCCGCCCTTGGGCGGCCGCCCAAACACACCTAAAACGAAGCGGCGGCATGATCGATTTCAACGACAAGACGAACGGAGCCGAGCCCCCTCGCCTGAGCGGGTCCGATGCGCGCGCGGCCGCGGACGCCGCCCGCGAGGCTCGCCGCACCGCGACGCCGCGTACCCGTCGCGCCGCCGAGCTGCGCGAGGCCCGCGTCGCGCCCGACCGCGCGAGCGAGCGCCGTCCCGCCGAGGAGCGTCGCGAGGCGAGCACGGAGCGGACCATCAACATCAATGGTTTTTTCTCCGTCATCGGCGACTTCGTCATCCGTTTCCGCTTCCCGCTGCTGGTCGCGGCCGTGGTCATCGGCCTTTTGGTCAGCATGTACGGGCCTCTGCAGTCCTACTACCAGGCGTGGCGCGCCGGCGACGCGCTCCGGGCGCAGCTCGAGCAGTACAACCAGAGCAACGAGGAGACTCGCAACGATATCTCGGCGCTCCAGACCGAAGAGGGCATCAAAGATGTGGCCCGCAAGCGCGGTTACGTTGAGGAGGGCGAGACCAAAGTTGTGGTCGAGGGGCTCGACGAGTCCGGCTCCGATGATGCTTCGTCAGACGGCGATTCGGCCTCCGAGCAGCCGTGGTACATTCAGTTTGGCGATAAGTTCTTTAACTACGTTCCGGCTAACTAAAACAGTTTCCGGCAGGCAATCCGCGTGAACAATCCGCGCGAGGTGCCGCGCGAGCGCCCGGCCGGGGAGGGGAGCGACCATGAGGCGAGTGGCGTGCATCGATATCGGGACGGTGACGGCCCGTCTTGCCGTGGCCGACGTCGAGGGCGAGCGCGTGGCGCGGCTGGCCAAGTCGTCGACCATCTGCAACCTCGGCCAGGACGTCGACCGGACGCACCTGCTCGCGACCGACGCGATGAAGCGCGTCTTCCTGTGCTGCAACGAGTACGTGGCGAGCGCGAAGGCGGCGGGGGCCGAGGCGATTTGCTGCACCATGACGAGCGCTGCCCGCGATGCGGAGAACTCCGCCGAGTTGGAGGAGGCCCTGCGCTCGCTGGGCCTCGAGCCGGAGGTCATCCCCGGCGAGGTCGAGGGTGCGCTCACGTTCCTCGGCGTGGCGCAGGACTTCGGCGGCAAGAGGATCCTTGTGGCCGACAACGGCGGCGGCTCGACCGAGCTCGCGTGCGGCGTGCTTGAAGACGGCGTGCTTGACCTGGGCTTCGTTGAGTCCACGAACGTCGGCTGCAGGCGAATTACCGATAAGTTCCTGAGCGCGCGGGAGCTGCCGAGCGCGGAGGACCTGGCGGCGGCGCACGAGTTCGCGGCCGGCCTTCTTGCCCCCGCCATCGAGCGCGGCGGGTTGCGTGCGGACGGAGTCGAGGGCACTGCGCCCGCACGCCTCGTTGTGTGCGGCGGGACCGTCACGACCCTGGTTGCTGTCAGGCTCGCGCTGAGCCCCTACGATTCGAGCCGCGTACACCTGGCGACCCTGAGCAGGGAAGAAGTACGCGAGCTCGAGGCGCTTCTTGCCGCCAAGACGGTTGAGGAGCGTGCGGCGCTGCCGGGGATCCAGCCCAAGCGTGCGCCCGTGATTCTCGGCGGCGCGGTGGCTATCGGCGAGCTCATGGATCAGACCGGCTTCGAAGAGCTGACGGTTAGCGAATCGGACCTGCTCTTCGGCCTCTCCCTGACGGCGGCGACGGCGCTGCCTGGCGCTGAGAGCCAGAAGTCTCCGGTAGGGTGGAAGCCGACGATGCGCCCGGTCGGCAAAGTCGGTTAGACTAAGTGGCGCACTTCGGGGGCGTGGCGGAATTGGCATACGCAGCGGCCTTAAAAGCCGCGGCCGAAAGGATTGTGGGTTCGAGTCCCACCGCCCCTACCATTTGAGTGTTGGCAAGAAACGACGGTTGACCTGCGTGTTCGTGTGCCTTGCACGG
>CAVIBB010000012.1:0-28237 GCA_963640745.1 Paludibacteraceae bacterium | reverse complement strand
TACCATTCGCGTCTATGACGCAGCGATACTTCCTGTATACTCTCTCTTTACGTCCCCATCGTCTAGCGGCCTAGGACGCCACCCTTTCAAGGTGGATATCGCGGGTTCGAATCCCGCTGGGGGCACCATCGCAAAGAAAAGAGCCTCGGCAACGGGGCTCTTTCTTGTAAGCAAGCCTAGCCGCGGGATTCGAACCCGAAAGGGCGCGAGCGTGAAGCAAACGCGCAGCGTTTGTAGCGAGCGGGCCGAGCCGCCGAAGGCGGGCGAGGCCAAGCGCCTTCGCGCAGCGAAAGGCGCGGACATCCCGCTGGGGGCACCATCGCAAAGAACAGAGCCTCGGCAACGGGGCTCTTTCTTGTAAGCGGGTTGTAGCGAATGGCGCGCCGCCCTTACCAGTCCAAATCTCGCTTGTGCGCAAACGCCTCCGCGTCGGCAAGAAACCAGTCCTGTTCTTCGCACCACGCCACAAAATCGGGCGTGTCAGCAATGATTCCTTCAGCCTCGTGGACCGCGCACAGCGCCTCCTCGAAGCTTCCGGCCGGGTGGTCGGGGCGGTCGGGGAGATAAATCTCGACGTAGATGGGCCGCAGCAGCGCATACGCCGCACCCTGCGAGAGCTGCGCGTATCCCCTGAGCGCCCGCCTGGCCGCAGGCAATCGGTCGAGCTTGTACAGCAAGAGGCACCGCGCGAGGTTCGACCAGACGTTGCCCTGCGCCCACCGTGCGTCGAGGCGGTTAAGCCCCTCCTCATCCTCGAGCCGCGCGTACGCGAGCGCCGCCGTGTAGCGTGCGCCCAGGGGGTCGCCGTCCTTCTCGGTAACGGCCAGTAAAGACTCCGCCATGTCGCGCGCCATGACCCACCGCGCGCTGTTCGCGCAGGTGCGGGCAAACGCCGCACGCAGCCTCAGCCGAGGGCGATCTTCAACATTCGACCAGCTCAACGACGCGAAATCAGGCGCTCCACTTTCGCCATCGCTTTCGCCGCCCTCATTGCGGCCCCCGTCCTCGCCGCCGCCGTTCGCGCACTCCAGTGCCCGCAGCCGCTCCGCGAGCTCGTCGACCGGCCCATCCTGCGCAAGCGCCGACAGAAGAAGCGCGTCAAGGCACTGCCCGTCGAGCTCAAGAGCCTTCGCGCAGGCCCCGCGCAGCGACTCGAACCGCTTCGCCCGCGCGGCCAGGTACTGGTCGTCGTCAAGAAGGTCGTCGTCGCGCGCCGAGTCCTGGAACTTCGATATCGCCTTGCCGAGCAACGCGTACGCCTGCTCGGTCGGCGTCTTCACGCTCGCCTCGGGGTTCGCCCGAACGCTCAGCAGCAGCTCCTCGAACGCCGCGTCGGACATCTGCCCGATCTCGGCCCGTCGCCGCGCGGCGCACCGGGCAATAAGCTCTTCCTTAAAGTTCATCGCTTCTCGCCTCCCTGCGCGCCGTACTGCCCAAACGGCCCGAATGGCCCCTGCGCCCCCTGCGGCCCGTACTGAGCCTCAATCTGCGCCTCGAGCTCCTCGGCCTCCTTGACGGCCGCGGGCCTCATCTTCGCGGTATTCTCGGCGACCCACGACCCCAGCACGCCGCGCCCGGTCCGGTCGTTGCCCTCCTGCAGCAGAACCACGGCCTCGGAGAGCGCCACGACGAGCTCGTCCTCGCTGTACGGCTGCACGTTGAGACGCGCGAACTCACCGTCGGGAAGCTCGTTTTGATGGAGCAGCGCGACGGCGCCGGTGGGGTAGCAGCGCAGGAGCTCGGCGAGGTGGGTGCGGGCGAGCGCCGGCTTGAGCTGCCGGTGCGCGAGCGCCATCCGGGCAATGAGCAGCCATGCGTCGTTTGCCCCGCGCGAGGGGCACAGCGTGTGGTAGCGCCTCGCGAGGGCGTCGAGCCCCGCCTCGTCCTCCAGCTTCGCCAGCGCGAGCGCCAGGGTAAAGCGCGCGTCGGACATGTCGCTGGGGTCGACCTCGAGCAACTTCTCGCAGGTGGCGATGGCCGCTCGGTTCCTGCCGCAAATGAGCTGGTCCTCGGCGAGCGAGGCAAGCCAGCGTTGGTAGGGACGCATGGCGAGCTCGCCCGCGAGGTCCGCGCGGTCGGACTCGTCCAGGCCGGAAACGCTCGCCCGCGCGCGTTCGCACGCCTCGCGCACCCGAGGCTCCTCGCTCATGAGGAACTCGGCGCGTTCGCTCGGGCTCCCCAGCCGGGTCGACGACCGCATGCGGATGGCGTCGAAGCACTCGGGGTCGAGCGCAATCGCCTCGTCGAGCAGCGACTTTCCGCGGGCGATGAGCTCGGCCGCAGCATTGCCTGTGGAGAAAGGCAGCTCGTGGTCCACGACGTCGGTGGCAAGAGTGACCAGGTAAAAGGCCCTGTCGGCGTCGCTTTGCGGGAGCTTGTCGCGCTCCTGCGAGAAGCGTCGGCCAAAGTCGGCGAACGTCCGCATGGCGGCCAACGGCTCCTGCGTGTCGAGCTCGCGAATAAATCGCAGGCCCAGGCGTTGATAGTCTTCCCTGCGCGCGTTGTGCGCCATGGCCGCCCCCTCGAGCTTCCTGCTCGCGTGGTAAGGGCGAGCCCATGATTACGGCTGCAATTAATCCATGCTACCCCAATCGCCCCAGACGGTATACGTTGCGCGGTCCAAAAACCGTCCGCGTATAGGTGAGCGGCATTACGTTCGATGGACAAAACGGGGTGCTATGCTATGTGCGTCTGGGCTATGGGGGAAACAAATAAGGCCCAGCTAGAGTTCCTAATTTTGCCAAACACAAGGACGGCCGCGACCGCGCGCCGCCTTGTTTGGAAATCCGCCACGGGGGTGGCGGCACGAATCCGGCACGGGGGTGCCGGCATAGGAATTGGAGGAGAGAGTTATGGGACGTTTTACCAACCCGCGCGACCTGTACTTCGGTGAGGGTGCCCGCCACGAGGTCAAGAACCTCAAGGGCTCCAAGGCCATCATCGTTTCCGGCGGCGGCTCCATGCGTCGCGGCGGCTTCCTGCAGGAGGTCGAGGCCGACCTCAAGGAGGCCGGTTTTGAGGTCCAGCTCTTCGAGGGCGTCGAGTCCGATCCTTCCGTCGAGACCGTCATGAAGGGCGCCGAGGCCATGAAGGCCTTCGAGCCCGACTGGATCGTCGCCATCGGCGGCGGCTCCCCGATCGACGCCGCTAAGGCCATGTGGCTGTTCTACGAGTACCCCGAGGAGACCTTCGAGGAGGCCGTCGTTCCCTTCTCGTTCCCGCCGCTGCGCCAGAAGGCCAAGTTCTGCGCCATCTCCTCGACCTCCGGCACCGCTACCGAGGTCACCGCGTTCTCCGTCATCACCGACTATGCCAAGGGCATCAAGTACCCGCTGGCCGACTTCAACATCACGCCTGACGTCGCCATCGTCGACCCCGAGCTCACCTACACCATGCCCGCCAAGCTCTGCGCCCACACCGGCATGGACGCGCTGACCCACGCCATCGAGGCCTACGTCTCCACCGTGCACTCCATGTACACCGACGCCAACGCGCTGCACGCCATCCGCGAGATCGTCGAGTGGCTGCCCAAGTCCTACAAGGGCGACCAGGAGGCCCGTCAGCACATGCACGACGCGCAGTGCATCGCCGGCATCGCCTTCTCCTCGGGCCTTCTGGGCATCGTGCACTCCATGGCTCACAAGACCGGCGCCGCCTTCTCCGGTGACCACATCATCCACGGCTGCGCCAACGCCATGTACCTGGGCAAGGTCATCCAGTTCAACGCCAAGGACGCCGCGGCCAAGACCCGCTACGCCTACATCGCCAAGGAGGTCCTGCACCTCGCCGGCGAGACCGAGGATGAGCTCGTCGAGGCCCTCGTGCAGAAGATCCGCGAGCTCAACGACGCCCTCGACATCCCGCAGGGCATCAAGAACTACGGCGCTTCCGGCGTGAAGGCTGACGAGTCCGTCATCGACTACGCCGAGTTCGAGGCCAAGAAGTCCGAGGTGGCCAAGAACGCCATCGCCGACGCCTGCACCGGCTCCAACCCGCGCCAGCCTTCTCAGGAGGAGATGGAGCAGCTGCTCGAGTGCGTCTACAACGACACCCCGGTCACGTTCTAATCGCTTCTGTATAGCAAAAGCGGCGGCCCCAGCGCATCTGCGTCGGGGCCGCCTTTTTGCGTGCTGGTGGTGCGGGGCCTGGGTGGTGCGGCCCGTTTGAAGGTGGACGACGTCTCGCAATCTCCTACCGGGTGCGGGCGTCGTGCGCCGCCACAAAACGCGCCGCCAACGAGGAGTCGGACTCGACGTGCTCGTACCCGTTGGCCACATGCTGCGTCGTGTCCGAGCCCTTGGCAAGAAGCAAAACCACGGCGCGCTGGCCGCAGTTCTCGGCGAGCTCGAAAGCGCGCGCGACGGCCTCTTCACGGTCAAGCACGGTCTCGTGCGGGAAGCCGGCGGGCAGGGCCTCCTCCATCTGGCGACAGATGCCGGCGGGGTCCTCGGTCCACGGGTCGTCGGTGGTCAAGACAATCCGGTCGACGTAGTGCGCGGCGACCTCGGGAAGGTCGCGCCGGCGCTCGACGGCCTTGCCGCCCACGGCTCCAAACACGGCGATGAGCTGCGCATCTGTAAAGGACTTCTTTACAGCTTCGAGCAGGGAATGGAAGGCCATGCGGTTGTGCGCGTAGTCGACGACCGCGGTGAGGCTCCCGTCTTCGCTGCGGTAGAACTCCATGCGGCCCGGGACGCGCGTCACGGCGAGGCCGGCGACGATTTGGTCAATGGAGAGTCCGAGCTGCTCGGCACAGACGGCTGCGCAAAGAGCGTTGCTTACGCTGAAGTCGCCAGGGAAGGGCAGCGATGCCGGGCGCGTCTCGTCGCCCAGGTGAAGGGTGAAGGCCATGCCCAGTTCGGAAGCCTGCAGGTCGGATGCCCATGCGTAGGCTTCCGGTCGGTTGATGCCGAAGGTCAGGACGCTTTCTACCGATCCACCCTCGGCGGCGGCGATAATCTCATCGGCATGGTCGGAGTCGAGGTTTACCACGGCTTGGCGACACTGGCCAAAGATGCGCAGCTTGGAGCCGAAGTAGTCGGCGAAGTCGGCGTGCTCGACGGCGCTGATATGGTCAAGCCCGATGTTCAAGAAGCAGCCGAGCGCCAGCTCGACGCCGTAACTACGGTCGTACTTGAGCGCCTGGCTTGACACCTCCATCACGAGGCCGTCGAGGTGCGCATCTCGCGCGTTGGCGAGGTGGCGCCAGAGGTCCGGCGCCTCCGGGGTCGTGTTGCGAGAAGGGCCGTCCTCGACACCGTCGTAGGTCTCCACGGTTCCGATCATTCCGCAGCGGCCGTCGCCGCGCGCGTGGTCGACGATGGAGCGAATCATATATGCGCAGGTAGTCTTACCTTTTGTGCCTGTGATACCAACGATCGGGAGGCTGTGGTCCGGGTGGCGGAAAGAAGCGGCCGAGGCCAAGGCCATCGCGCGGCGGAGGTCGGCCGCGGCCACGGCGAGCGCTGGCAGTCCGGGCGCGGCTTCGGCGAGCGCGGCGTGCTTCTCGGCGTCGCAGAGGAAGGCGACGGCGCCCGCCTCGCGTGCGGAGGCAAGAAACGCGGGCCGGAAGGCCGCGCCCTTGCACACAAAGAGGTTGCCCGGCCGGACAGCGCGCGAATCGCAGGCCGTGCCGGTGAGGGCGGGGTCGACGGCCGCGGCGTGAAGCTCGGCGTTGATGCCGGCGTTCTTGAGCACGTCGGCGAGCTGCGAGAGAGTCAAAGTATCCATACGCACCAGTATACGGCCACGAACCCGGCCCAAATCATCCGCATGGCATAACCTGCCTTTTGAATCACGGGCTTTTGGGGGCGGGTTGGGTCATGCGGGCCGCCTGAAGCAGGTCGCCGCGGGGCGTTGATAGAGACGCGCGTTGATTTAGATATACACTTACGCGCAGTTTGAGCCTGATTTGAGGCAAAACCCCGCGTAAGTGTATATCTTGCTGCGGATGCGCCGGATATCCCCGTTGGTTTGGCTGCTCCCGGCTGTCTCCGTTTGCTTATTCGGTCGCCCTTGCGGCCCGATATCCCGCTCGGGCACGGGCTTCCGCCGCGAGCGTGTGTTAAACTCGACTCCATCCGGGCGATTGGCGCAGTGGCTAGCGCAGGTGCTTTACACGCACAAGGCCGGGGGTTCGAACCCCTCATCGCCCACCAGACAAAATCGGCCCCTGGCCTGCGGTTTCGCGGCTGGGGGCTTTTTGGTAGCGGCCCCGCGGCCCAAAGGAGGAGATTTATGGCAGACGAGAAGGACGCGCGCCCCCGTAGTTATGACCGCGCGGAGGACCAGATGCGCCCCGTCCAGCTGACGCCCGGCATCATGAAGAACGCCGCTGGTTCGTGCCTGGCCGAGTTCGGCGACACGCGCGTGCTGTGCTGCGCGACGGTCGAGGAGGGCGTGCCCAAGTGGCGCCGCGCGAGCCACGGCTGCGGCTGGGTCACAGCGGAGTACGCGATGCTTCCTGCGTCAACGAACCGCAGGTCAAAGCGTGAGTATAACGGCCGCAAGGGGCGCAGCATGGAAATCGAGCGCCTCATCGGCCGCAGCCTTCGCAGCGTCGTGCGCATGGAGAAGATGGGCGAGATCACCATTACCCTTGACTGCGACGTGATCCAAGCGGACGGCGGCACGCGCACGGCGAGCATCACCGGCGCGTGGGTCGCCCTGCACGACGCGCTCATGGGCCTCGTCCGCGCGAACAAGATCAACCGCCTGCCGCTTACGGGCCAGGTCGCCGCCATCTCGGCGGGTATTGTCGACGGCCGCGCGCTTCTCGACCTCGACTACCCCGAGGACAGCCATGCCGACGTGGACCTTAACCTCGTGGGCACGGATGCGGGCCAGATCGTGGAGGTGCAGGGCACGGGCGAGCACTCGACGCTCTCGCGCGCGGAGCTCGACGTGCTGCTTGACCTGGGCCAGGCGGGCATCGAGCGCCTCGTCGCGCTGCAAAACGAGGTCACCGGCTTCCGTGAGTAAGGCATGCTTTGACGGGCTGCGGCCGGGGTTTCTCGCCGCTGGCAGCCCCCGAAGATCGCGCATCCATACGCACATCCCTTAAGGAGAAACACATGAGTACTGTGGACAAGAACACCGTCGTCGTGGCCACGGGCAACGCGCACAAGGTCGTCGAGATCGAGGCGATTCTCTCCCGCGTGATGCCGGGCGTGAGCTTCGTGGCGCTGGGCGAGCTCGGCGATTTCCCCGATCCGGTTGAGGACGGCGAGGACTTCGCGGCAAACGCGCTGATAAAGGCCCGTGCGGCTCAGGAGCAGACCGGCTGCTGGCTTGCCGTGGCCGACGACTCCGGCCTCTGCGTGGACGCTCTTGACGGGGCGCCGGGAATCTTCTCGGCACGCTGGGCCGGCGAGCACGGCAACGACGCCGCCAACAACGAGAAGCTCCTGCGCGAGCTCGCCGACGTTGCCGACGACGCCCGCGGTGCCCACTTCCATTCGAGCGTCGTGCTTGTCCGCGGCGAAGAGGTTCTCGTCGGCAACGGCGACTGCCCGGGCACCATCGGCCATGAGCCGCGCGGCAACAACGGCTTCGGCTACGACCCGCTTTTCTGGCCCGCAGACACCCCCGGACGCACGATGGCAGAGCTCGACCCGGACGAGAAGAACCGCATCTCCCACCGCTTCCGCGCGCTGCAGGACCTGGCTTCCCAGCTTTAATCGGCCCTCAGCTTTAACCGTCCCCCAGCTTTAACCGTCGGCCCCTCCGAGAATGCTTCTCGAAAGGGGCCGTTTGCGTCGCGCCGGCCGCTCCCAAAACGCCGCGCATTCGACGCCCCCGCCGGGTGGTAACAGAATAAAGTGCCAGTTGAACGGCTTCTTTTCGCGCACAATAGGGGCAGCCACGGACGGGCAGGGGCCTCGACGCGGCGCGCTTCTCTTCATATCGACGCGGCCGCGCCCTGGCGTCCGCAATCCGAAAGGGGTCGCCATGAAGATCATCCACGCTAAGGACTACGCGGACATGAGCCGTAAGGCCGCCAACATCATCTCCGCGCAGGTCATCCTTAAGCCGGACTGCGTCCTCGGCCTGGCAACCGGGAGCACGCCCATCGGCGCGTACGAGCAGCTCATTAAGTGGTACGAGAAGGGCGACGTCGACTTCGCGCAGGTCAGGACGTATAATCTCGACGAGTATCGCGGGCTTTCGCATGACGACCCGCAGAGCTACCACTTCTTTATGCGCGACAACTTCTTTGATCACATCAACATCGACCTGGGGAACACCCACGTGCCCGACGGCTCCAACCCCGACGCCGACGCAGCCTGCGCCGAGTACGATCGCATCGTGGCCGCCGCCGGCTACCCTGACCTGCAGCTCCTCGGCATCGGCAACAACGGCCACATCGGCTTCAACGAGCCGGACGACCACTTCAGCGCCGGCACGCACTGCGTCGACCTCACCGAGAGCACCATCGAGGCCAACTCGCGCCTCTTTGAGAAGGCCGAGGACGTGCCGCGCCAGGCCTACACCATGGGCGTTCAGACCATTATGTATGCGCGCATGATCCTCATCATCGCGAGCGGCGAGGCGAAGGCCCAGGCCGTGCGCGACATGTGCTACGGCCCGGTCGCCCCGAGCTGTCCCGCGTCCATTCTGCAGCTGCACACCAATTGCGTCGTGGTCGCAGACGAGGCCGCGCTCTCACTTTGTCCTGCGGAATAGTGTGGAAACTGGCCAATAAGGCCAATAAACTCTTTAACAAAGGGGTATAACCTCTTTGAAATACGGCCCGGCGTCGCTCCCCCACGACGCCGGGCCGCTCTTGTTTGGTCGACCGTTGACTCGGCCGGTAGGGGCACTAGCAAAGATCCCAGGCAAAGACGCCGTCGAAGCCCCGGGAAAACGTCCCGGCAGCAAAGCCGCTCGCGCCCTACCGCGTAGCCCTATTCCTCGTCATCGTCGTCGAAGAGGCTCCAGTCGTCGTCGCTCTTCTCGTGGTTGAAGTACATGGTCTTCGTCTTGCGCTCCATGAGGAACGCGATGAGAAGGCACAAGAGGATGCCGCCGAGGATCAGCACGATGACGCCCGTCTTGGAGTCAAAGAGCCACGTGAAAATATCGCTTATTGCCTGCATGTCCGCCTCCTGTAGCGTCTGCGTGATTTCGCACGAACAGTATATACTTGGAGCGTCGCCGCGCCGCCGCGCGCGGTTTAGAACCAAAGCATCGCAAGAGCAAGGAGAGCACATGCTCGACATCAAGTTCGTCCGCGAGAACCCCGACGTCGTGGATAAGGCCTGCGAGTCCCGCCAGAACGCCCACTGGGACCGCGAGAAGTTCTTTGAGCTGGACGAGGAGCGCCGCTCCGTCATCGCCGAGGTCGAGAAGCTCCAGGCCGACCGCAACGCCGTGTCCAAGCAAATCGGCCTTCTTATGAAGGACGGCAAGAAGGACGAGGCCGAGGCTGCCAAGGCCCAGGTCGCCGCCAACAAGGAGCGCATCGCCGAGCTCGGCGAGAAGCGCGCGAACGTTGAGCAGGAGCTCTTCGATCTCGTGGCCGCCATCCCGAACATCCCCCACGAAGACGTGCCCTACGGCAAGGACGACTCCGACAACCCCGAGGTGCGCCGCTGGGGCACCCCGCGCGAGTTCGACTTCGACCCCAAGGCCCACTGGGACCTGGGCCCCGAGCTGGGCATGATCGACTTCGACCGCGGCGTCAAGCTCGCCGGCACCCGCTTCTACCTGCTGGGCGGCATGGGTGCTCGCATGGAGCGCGGCCTGATCAACTTCTTCATCGACATGCACAACAAGGCCGGCTTCAAGGAGTGGTGGCCCCCCGTCATCACCAACCACGACAGCCTGTTCGGCACCGGCCAGCTGCCCAAGTTCGATGACGACCTCTACCACGTGAACCCCGACCTGTACCTCATCCCCACGGCTGAGGTCCAGCTCACCAACATTCACCGCGACGAGGTCCTCGACGCCGACAAGCTCCCGTTGCTCTACACCGCCTTTACCCCGTGCTTCCGCGAGGAGGCCGGCTCCGCTGGCCGCGACACCCGCGGCATCATCCGCGTGCACCAGTTCGACAAGGTCGAGATGGTCAAGTTCGCCAAGCCCGAGGACTCCATGAACCAGCTCGAGTCCATGGTCGGCGAGGCGGAGGCCTGCCTGCAGGCGCTTGGCCTTCCGTACCACGTCGTGACCCTCTGCACCGGTGACATCGGCTTCTCGGCCACCAAGTGCTACGACATCGAGGTCTGGCTGCCCAGCTACAACAACTACAAGGAGATTTCTTCTTGCTCCAACTGCTGGGACTTCCAGGCTCGCCGCGCGAACATCAAGTACCGCGACCCGGCCAACTTCAAGGGCACGCGCTACGTGCACACCCTTAACGGTTCCGGCCTCGCTGTGGGCCGTACCATGGCCGCCATCATGGAGAACTACCAGAACGCCGACGGCTCCATCACCGTGCCCGAGGCCCTGCGTCCCTACATGGGCGGCATCGAGGTCATCAAGCCCGAGGCCTAACGTGCCGCTGATGCGTGCAGCCTAATCTGAACAGCCGATGCCGCCCGCGAGATTCGTGGGCGGCATTGTTGTCCGGTGGATACGTCATACTTGTATTGGTTTTGATACGATTCCGGCGGCGATCCCCGAGGCGTTACGGCTGGTGGGATGGCTGGTGGGATAGCTGGCAATCAGGACGACAGGCAGGGAAATTCGGCAAGAAGGGACGCGCATGGCTGAGCCGGGCAAGCTGGACAGGGTGGCGAGTTTTCGTTGCGGGGACGACCTGCGGGTCATGTTCGTGGGGGAGGGGCCGCGCGGAGAGTCGATTCTGCGCGAGGATATTTGCGGCCCTTCGGTCGTCGACGCCTACGGGGCTGACGCCGCTCGCCTGCAGGTGAGCATCCCGGATGGCCGTACGGAGGCGTTTTGCCGCGCGTTGCGCGAGGTCTTTAACGCGAGGGGTCTGCGGGAGTTCGCGTCCGACGAGAAGAACGACATCCTTGACCTCATGGATCTGTGCGACCGCGAGGGGTACCGCTACGAGTACGTGAGCCTGGATACGGAAGGGGTCGCGTCGATTCGGCCTTCGGGTGAGTAGACGCGCAACGAGCCGCCAGGGATGCCCCGTAGACGGCGCCTAAGCTGAGGGTCTGGCTTGGGCGCCGTTTGCTTTCCGGACTCAGTGTAAAAAAGGCAACAAAAAAAGGGCTCCCGAAGGAGCCCCTTAGTTTGCGTGGTGCGGCGTATAGGATTCGAACCTATGACGCCCTGATTCGTAGTCAGGTCCTCTATCCAGCTGAGGTAACGCCGCGTGCGAGAACATATATTGCCAGGGGTCCCTCACTTCGTCAAGCGAGATTTCAAGATGTGTAGGAACTGTGAAGGCGACCCCGGAGGAGCAGTGCTGTAGGCCAGCTCTTTGGACGGATCTGGCCCTCTTGCTGGGAGAGGCCGCGTGCCCCTTGCCGAGCCCGCTCGATCTCCGGAGCCAATTCAGCGCAACAAAAAACCCGCCCGCGTTAAACGCGAACGGGTTGTGCATTCTGGCGGAGAGCTGGGGATTCGAACCCCAGATACCCTTTAGGGGTATACTCGCTTAGCAGGCGAGCACCTTCGGCCTCTCGGTCAGCTCTCCAAATGGTGCTGTAGCATCATAACGCAAAACCGCCGGTTTAACCAATAACCTGCGCGAGAAAATCTTTCCCGACAACAATATCCCCTCGGTGGGCGGCGATTGTGTCCCACGAGAAGGCCTCGATAAGCTCGGACGGCTTCGCTTGCGTGCCGGCCTCGACGAGCCCGGCCGCCGCGGCGAGCGCCCCCACAACGGTTTCGGGGGCGATGCCCGTCTCGCGCAGCGCACCGAGGTCCAGGTCCCGGTCTCGCTTGGAGAGGCGCCTGCCGTCAGGCGCCACGAGCAGGGGGATGTGGCCGAACGTCGGCGCCTCGAATCCGAGGAGCCGCGCGAGGTAGGTCTGTCGCGCGGACGACCCGAGGAGGTCGCAGCCCCGAACGACCTGGTTCACGCCCATAAGGCAATCGTCCACGACCACGGCGAGCTGATAGGCAATCACTCCGTCGCTTCTCTTGATGAGAAAATCGCCGCATTCGCGCGCGAGCACTTCTTGCCGAGGGCCGAAGCCGAGGTCGGTCCAAACGATGGTTCCCGTCGGGTCGCCCTCTTCCGGCACGCGCAGGCGGGTTGCGGGCGCTCTCTGCTCCGAACGTAGGATAACCTCGTTGCGCGAGAGCCCGCGGCAGGTTCCGGCATACAGGTACGTGCCGTCCGACGCGTGGGGCGCGCTCGCCGCGTGGAGCTCCGCACGTGTGCAGAAGCACGGGTAGGTGAGGCCCAGCTCCGCGAGGCGGGCAATGGCATCGTCGTAGACGTCGAGCCGATCGCTCTGGTAGTACGGTCCCTCATCCCAGTCGAGCCCGAGCCACGCGAGGTCTTCGATGAGTGTCTTGGCACGCTCGCGGGAGCTGGCGCGCGGATCGAGGTCCTCGATGCGAAGCACGATGCGTCCGCCGGCCGAACGCGCGGAAAGCCAGGCGATGAGCGCCGAGAAAGCGTTGCCCATGTGCATGCGTCCCGAAGGAGACGGCGCAAAGCGGCCCACGACCTGGTCGTTCTTGCCGCGGGAGAAGCCTGCGATTGTGCCGATGGGCTCGTTTGTCACCTTGACTCCTTCGTGTGGCGTGGGCGGTTGGGGTCTAGCGCCCGGGGGTCTCGGCCGCTTGCTGGCCACCGGAAATACTGGGTCGGAAAAGCGGCTGAGATGATTCATTTTAGACGCCGCCTAGGGTAGGCGCCCTTGCTACCGGGCGCTGCGCCACACAGAGGGGCCTTCAACTATCAAGAAATTAACGGAACCAAGCAAAACGTAAAATGGTGCGCCGTGCATTCATCTGGTATTTAATGGCGATTTTCAGTGAGCCTTGGGAATAAGGCCATGAAATAAAGTACTGGAAACTGGATATAGTTCAGGTAGAATTCCTAGCCAATTGTGAACAACGCGGAGAATGGCCGGCGCGTCGCTTGGGGGAGCGCGCAGCGGTCTGTAAAGAGGAGAAGACTTTGAGCGAGAATCAGGACCCGGGTAAGGAGGGCGAGGGCACATCCCTGCCAGTGGGGCAGCTTGCGGACGGGGTCAAGGGCGAGTTCAGGCCCACGCCCACGGCGCGCAGCATCGTGCGGTTCTTGTCCGAGCACGAGGGCGAGCCCGTGACCAAGGCGACCATCGCCGTCGAGCTTGGGCGCTGCGAGAAGACGATCGACCGCCTTGTCGCGAAGCTCCGCGACAACGGCTGGATCGCGGTCGATGAGCACTGGAACGAGAACGGCGCGCAGCTTCCGAACACGTACCGCGTTCTTTGCGAGGGCTAACCGCCTCGTTTTCGGCGCCGGCGCCGAGAAGGGGCGCCGCCGCTTTGCCCGCAGCCAACACCCACAACCAATCCCCCCGCAGCCCACTCTCGGCCGCCCGCAAACGCGTGCGGCCGAACTTATTATGAGCAGGTAAAAGACGTGCCCGACAGCCGCCCGGCCATGTCGGGCAGCGCCTACGCTAGCGTTCTGGCTCTGTCGCCGCGCTTCTGCGCCTTGTCGCCGTCTCCGATTGAAAGAGGAACACCATGGTCGATTACATCCAGCTCCTCAAGAAGGAGATCGCTCCGGCGGAGGGCTGCACCGAGCCCGTCGCCGTCGCGTATGCCGTCTCGCTGGCCGCTGAGCAACTGGCCGGCGACCCTTCCGACGTGCGGCTTATGCTCTCCGCGAACATTATCAAGAACGCGCTGGGCGTCGGCATCCCCGGCACCGGCATGGTCGGCATCGAGATCGCGGCGGCCCTGGGCGCCGTGGTCCGGAACTCGGCAAAGAAACTCGAGGTCCTGCAGGGCTTCTCTCCCGAGCAGCTCGAGGAGGCGAAGGCGCTGGTGGATGCCCACGTCGTTCGCGTGGAGCAGAAGGCCACGTCCGAGACGCTCTACATCGAGGCCGTCCTCACCGACGGGGCGGACACGAGCCGCGTCGTCGTGTGTCGAGACCACACCAATGTGGTGCGCGTCGAGAAGAACGGCGCGGTCCTTCTGGACAAGCCGATATCGGTCGCCTCGGGCGATGCGAAAACCGGCACGGGCCTCACGGTCGACGGCATCTTCGAGTTCGCGACGTCCGCGCCGTTCGAGGACATCGCCTTCATCCTCGACTGCGTGCCGCTTAACACCCGCGTGAGCGAAGAAGGTCTGCGCAACTGTTATGGCCTTGAGGTGGGGCGACGCATGAGCGCCGGGTCCAACGCGCGCGGAGTCCTTCTCAACAACCTCTCGCTGCGGCTCATCTCGGCGACGGCGGCAGCGTCCGACGCGCGCATGGGCGGCTGCCCGCTCTCGGTCATGACGTGCGCCGGCAGCGGCAACCAGGGCCTGGCCAGCAGCCTGCCCATCATTGAGCTTGCCCGCGCGCTGGGGTCCTCCGACGAGGACCTTGCCCGCGCGCTGGTGATCTCGGACCTCGTGGTCATCCACATCAAGGAGTACATGGGGCGCCTCTCGCCGTTGTGCGGCAGCGGCATCGCGGGCGGCGCCGGTGCCTGCTGCGGCATGACCTATCTGCAGGGCGGCAACCTCCCCGAGATCAAATGCGCAATCAACAACATGCTCGCGACGCTCCAGGGCATGATCTGCGACGGCGCGAAGGCGACCTGCGCGCTCAAGATCGCCGCCGGCACCAACGCCGCCATCACGAGCTCGACCCTGGCGCTCGCGGACATCCAGCCGTCCAGCCTCGAGGGCATCGTGTTCGCCGACGCAGAGGACACTATCAGCAACACCGGCAAGCTGGTGCGCGAGGGATTCGCGACGACCGACGAGGCCATTCTCTCCATCATGCTCGCCAAACAGCTGGAAAAGTAGTCCCGCCGCGCCCTCCATTGGTTATGATGCGGTAACGCAAACAACGAGGGGAAACGCGATGCCGGCCCAAACCAACCAGCAGTCCTGGAACATCAAGCAGATCATCGATTGGACCTGCGGTTATCTCGAGCGCCACGGCGACGAGCATCCGCGGCTCTCGGCCGAGTGGCTGCTCTGCGACGTCATGGGCCTCTCGCGAGTCGAGCTTTACGTCAATTACGACAAGCCCCTGAACGAGGAAGAGCGTGCTCGCATGCGCGAGGCCGTTCAGCGCAGGGCCGCCGGCGAGCCGCTGCAGTACGTCACGGGCGAGACGGCCTTCCGCCACATCGTCCTGCGCTGCGAGAAGGGCGTCTTGATTCCCCGTCCCGAGACGGAGGTGCTGGTAGACGCCGCGCTCGAGGGCGTGGACACAGCCGCGGCCGCCGCCGGTGGGCTGCCGTGCCGCGTGCTGGAGGTGGGGTGCGGCACGGGCTGCATCTCGCTTTCCATCGCCTATGAGCGGCGGGGCACGCAGGTCGTGGCCACGGATCTCTCGCCCACGGCCATCGACCTCGCCACGCGCAACCGCGATTCGCTCGGGCTTGCCGACGCGGTCGAGCTCGTGGAGTGCGACCTGGCCTCCGGGGTCGACCCGGCGCTTGCGGGCACCTTCGCCGTGCTGGTGAGCAACCCGCCTTATATTCCCACGGCGGTGCTTGCCGAGGAGGTTCCCTCCGAGGTCAAGGACAACGAGCCCGAGCTCGCGCTGGACGGCGGCGCCGACGGCCTCGATGTGTTCCGCCGCCTGCTCGAGCTCGCGCCGGGTGCCCTGTGCCCCGGCGGCATGCTTTGCTGCGAGCTCTACGAAGGGCACCTCGATCAGGCCGCCGACCTCGTGCGCAATGCCGGCGGATGGGCCTCGGTCGAGGTTCGTGAGGACCTTACCCGTCGCCCGCGCGTGCTCGTGGCCGTTCGCGAGGGCGAGCTTCCACGCACATCGGCGGTGGCCGCCGAGAAGGTCCTGCGTGTGGATCCTGACGCACCGGATGCGGACGTCGTGTCCCGCGTGGCCGCCGCGCTGGCCGACGGCAAAGTCGCGGCCCTGCCTACCGACTCGGTTTACGGCCTTGCCTGCGCCGTTGCCCCGGACAACCCCGCCCACCGGCGCATCTTCGATATAAAGAAGCGCGACCTGCGCCAGACCCTGCCGTGGTTCGTCTCCCGCGAGGGTGGGCTCGACCGTTGGGGCCGCGATGTTCCGGACTATGCCCGACGCCTTGCCGAGAAGTACTGGCCGGGAGCGCTCACGCTCGTGGTGCGCGCCGCGGAGGATATCGACCCGGAGTACCTGCAGGCGGCCGACCCGCTGCATCCGGAGGCCGGCGGAACCGTGGCCCTGCGCGCGCCGGGTTCCGAGTTCATCGAGGCGCTTCTTGCCGAGTTGGGGGCACCGATAGCCCAGACGAGCGCGAACCTGCACGGAAAGCCCGCCGCCACGTCGGCGACCGAGCTCGATCCCGCCATCGTCTGCGCCGTCGACCTCGTGGTCGATGGGGGAGAGGCGCCTCTTGCCGAGGCCTCGACTATCGTCGACTGCACGGGCTCCATTCCCCGCATCCTGCGCGCCGGCGCCGTCGCCCCCGCCGATATCCTCGCCTCCCTGCGCGAATAGCGCGCCGGCGCCGTCCGCCCTGCTCGGCGAGAACGGTCGGGCGCCCGGACGAGCCCTAAACACGCGTCGCCCAGCAACATCGGCCGGCCAAGCGCCCCGAAACCGCATCGCCCAGTAACGCCAGGAGCCCAAGCGCCCCGAAACCGCGCCGCCCAGTAACGCCCGGAGCCCAAGCGCCCCGGAACCGCGCCGCCCAGTAACGCATCATTGCTGGGCGGCGCACTTTTAGGGCGAACCCCTGCCGAGAATTACTGGCCGACGCGACTCCAGGGCTGAAGGCGTGCTCCCATTACTGGACGGCGCGCTTTCGGGGCTCGCCCTCGCCTGATCTGCTGCGCCCGCCCTTCTCTCCGACCCACCGCGGCCGCCTCCGCATGTTTCTAATTGTCGCTGCGCGTTACTCGCGTGTGACCCGTGCAGGCAACGCGTGCCGCCGGCGTGCTAATCTCTACGCTATCTGACCTTTTGACGCAGAAAGGACAATGCATGCGCATCGCTGTTGCTTGCGACCACGGCGGCTTCGTCCAGAAGGACGCCATCGTCGAGCATCTCCGCTCCCTCGGCCACGAGGTCTTTGACCTCGGCACCAACTCCGAGGAGTCCGTCGACTATCCCGATTTCGCCGACCGCGCCGCCCGCATGGTCTCCCGCGGCGACGCCGACCGTGCCGTCCTCATCTGCGGCACCGGCATCGGTATCTCCATGACCGCCGACAAGGTTCCTGGTGTCCGCGCGACCCCTATTCAGTCGCCCAAGTTCGCCGAGCTGTGCCGTCAGCACAACAACGCCAACGTCATCGGCCTCTCCGGCCGCTTCGTCAGCCTCGAGCAGAACCTCGAGCTCATCGACATCTTCCTGACCACCGAGTTCGAGGGCGGTCGCCACGCGGCTCGCGTCGAGAAGATCATGCGCGAGGACGACCCTGCCTTCGAGGGTGTCGACGCATAACGACCACGGTTCTTCGGGCGGCCCATGCGGTCGCCCTTCTTATTACTGGCCGGCAAGAAACCAACAAGCAAGGGGGAAAGAATGAACTTCGACAACCTCAGCGCCCAGGATCCCGAGATTTACTCCGCCATCGAGGCCGAGCTTCGCCGCCAGCGCGAGTCCATTGAGCTCATCGCTTCCGAGAACTTCACGAGTCTCGCCGTCATGGAGGCCATGGGCTCCTTCCTTACCAACAAGTACGCCGAGGGCCTTCCCGGCAAGCGCTACTACGGTGGCTGCTGGGCCGTCGACGTCGTGGAGAACGTTGCCCGCGACCGTGCCAAGAAGCTCTACGGCGCCGAGTTCGCCAACGTCCAGCCCCACTCCGGCGCCCAGGCCAACTATGCTGCGCTCGCCGCGATGGTCAAGCCTGGCGACACCGTCATGGGCATGAGCCTCGACAACGGCGGCCACCTCACCCACGGCTCGCCCGCGAACTTCTCCGGCAAGCTCTACAACATCGTCTCCTACGGCCTCAACCCCGAGACCGAGCGCATCGACTTCGACGACGTCGAGGCCAAGGTCGCCGAGTTCAAGCCCAAGGTCATCATCGCCGGCGCGTCGGCCTACCCGCGCATTATCGATTTCGAGCGCTTCGCCAAGATCGCGCACGACAACGGCGCAAAGCTCATGGTCGACATGGCCCACATCGCCGGCCTCGTGGCCACCGGTCGCCACCCGAGCCCCGTGCCCGTGGCCGACGTGACCACCACCACGACGCACAAGACCCTGCGCGGCCCGCGCGGCGGCCTCATCCTCACCAACGACGCCGACCTCTCCAAGAAGCTCAACTCCGCGGTCTTCCCCGGCACCCAGGGC
The DNA here is from genome assembly GCA_963640745.1 of Paludibacteraceae bacterium. Taxonomy (GTDB): domain Bacteria; phylum Actinomycetota; class Coriobacteriia; order Coriobacteriales; family Atopobiaceae; genus Paratractidigestivibacter. The sequence continues at coordinate 9,882 of CAVIBB010000012.1, read as the reverse complement.
GGCCCGCTCGAGCACGTCATCGCGGCCAAGGCCGTCGCGTTCGGCGAGGCCCTGCAGCCCGAGTTTGCCGACTACACCGACGCCATCCTCGTCAACGCAAAGGCGCTCGGCCGCGGCATGGAGTCGCGCGGCCTGCGTCTCGTTACCGGCGGCACCGACAACCACCTGCTGCTCGTTGACCTCACGCCCGCCGGCGACGTCACCGGAAAGGACGCCGAGCGCGCCCTCGAGGAGGTCGGCATCACGGTCAACAAGAACACCATCCCCGGCGAGACCCGCTCGCCGTTCGTGACCTCCGGCATCCGCGTGGGCTCCGCCGCCGCGACGACCCGCGGCTTCAACGAGCAGGAGTGCGAGCGCATCGGCGAGCTCATCGGCGATGTGGTCAACAACATCGGCAACGCCGCCCTCCTCGATCGCACCCAGGCCGAGGTCCACGAGCTTCTTGCCAACCACCCGCTTTACGCCGGCCAGATGTAGACGCGCGGCAACGACAACGAGTGCTGGGTTGGGGCGGCTAGTTCGGCGCCCGGGCAACCTTTGTTTGGTGCTCAGGCAACCCGTGTTGGACTAGTATGGTTTGAACTCAAACGGCGGGGGTCGCGTTCGGCCCCCGCTTCACTGCAATTTACCCACGTCAAAGGGGGAGAACATGCCAACCCAGTTCGACTCCGGCCGTTTCATGGTCGTCGACCACCCGCTCGTCCAGCACAAGCTCCACATCCTGCGCGACGAGAACACCGGCACGAACCAGTTCCGCCAGCTCGTCCGCGAGCTCGCCATCTTCGAGGGCTACGAGGCCATGCGCGACCTGCCGCTCGAGGACGTCGAGGTCACGACCCCGCTCGAGACCGCAACCTGCAAGCGCATCGCCGGCAAGAAGCTCGCCGTGGTCCCCATCCTGCGCGCCGGCCTCGGCATGGTGGACGGCATCCTCGACCTCGTGCCCTCCGCGCGCGTGGGCCACATCGGCATGTTCCGCGACCCCGAGACCCACGAGCCGCGGCCGTATTACTGCAAGCTTCCCTCCGACGTCGAGAACCGCATCGTCCTTCTCGTCGACCCTATGCTCGCGACGGGCGGCTCGCTCATCGCCGCCGTCGAGTACCTGCGCGAGGCCGGCGTCAAGGACATCCGCGCCCTCACCATCGTCTCGGCGCCCGAGGGCGTCGAGAAGGTCCTCGCGGCAGATCCCGACCTCAAGCTCTACACGTGTTCGCTTGACCGCTGCCTCAACGAGAACGCCTACATCTTGCCGGGCCTCGGCGACGCCGGCGACCGCATCTTCGGCACTTTGTAGGCGCCTTTTGATCGCGAAACCGCAGGTTATGTTGCCGGCCCGCGTACGAATGTGACGAAAATGCGACACAACGAACATTCTCGTTGATTTTTGAACCGGGTTTAATTAATGTAACCGCACGGCTTTCGAACCCCTGAAAGCGCACTCGGAACAGGAGCCGGGGAATGAATGAGTTAACGTTTATCCTCGGTGGTGCGGCCTGCGGTATCATTGGCAGCGCCTTTCCCGGATTTCTGTTCGAGAAAGCGCTCAAAGGGGGTACAAAGGCTAAGGTGAACCTAAGCCTCGGGATGATCAGCATCTTCTCGTCTTTCGTTCTCCTCAGCTTCGCTCAACTGGTGGTTTACCGCCTCGCGAGCGAGAAGGCTTTCGTGTTCGGATGTGCCATGGTGGCCTCCTTCCTGCTCTTCTGGGCGGTGGAGGCGGCAAGGGCCTGGAAAGCCGCTAACAGCGGCGGTTCCGAGCCATAAGAAAGGAAGGAACGTCAGTGAATCCTCTCGACAGCCTGAGTGGCGAGGTAAACGAGCTCGTTTCGAGCTTCACGTCGACGCCCATCGTCGGTAACCTCGACACGTTCGGCTTCACCCAGTACATGTTCTGGTTCACCGTTGCGGTGGTCATCATGCTGGTGCTTCTCTTCGTGTTCAAGGCCAAGCAGTCGGCGAGCCTCGTGCCGCAGGGCCGCTTCGTCAACGCGATGGAGTACCTGGTGGAGTTCATCCGCGACGACATGTGCAAGGGCCTGCTTGGCGAGACGTGGCGCAAGCACTTCCCGTTCATCGCCTCGCTCTTCCTGGTGATCCTTGCCAACAACATCGTCGGCATCATCCCGGGCTGCAAGCCGGGCACGGGCACCATCTCCACCACGTCCGCCCTGGCCATCGTCTCGTTCGTCTACTTCATCGTCTGCGGCATCAAGAAGCACGGCGCCCTGGGCTACGCGAAGTCCCTCGCCCCCGCCGGCGTCGCCTTCCCGCTGAACGCCCTGGTTTGGTGCATCGAGGTTCTCTCGACCATTCTGCGCTTGGTCACCCTTGCCGTCCGACTCTTCTGCAACCTCTTCGCCGGCCACGTCGTCATGGGCACCTTCGCCATCCTGGCGTCGCTCTTCTTCGAGCCGCTCATCACGAGCTTCTCGGCCCTCGCCGTCGCCCAGGCGGGCGCCTCGGTTCTCTGGGTCGCCATCCTGCTCGTCATCTACGTGGTCGAGATCATGGTCGCGGCCATCCAGGCCTACGTCTTCGCCCTTCTCTCCGCGGTCTACATCCAGATCGCCGAGTCCGACGAGGAGTAGCGGCATCACCGCGCCGGCCACGCGCCAGGCGCAAAAACAAGGCAACTCGCGGGCAGCCGCCCGCAGTTCATAGCACGTCGTTAGTTTGTTTTGGAACTCGCCCCACTAACTAAAAGGAAAACCAGGCATCAACGTTCTGCTTGGGCTCAACATTCAGGTGCCGACGGCGGCCATCGGAGGCATGAAGGGGCGCCTTCGTCCCTCGTCGCGCTCGAAGGCGGTCCGCAAGGCGTAGGATTCGCTGGCCGTAAGGCGTCTCGATGGCGAGAGGAGGCCGTTCGCGTTCGTTCTTAGCTGCGATTCCGGCGCTTCCGCCCCTGATTGCGCCCGACAGGCCCCCCTGGGAGTGCCATGGCCGACTTATCCCACTTTAAAATTCGATTTGCCGAGTAGAGAAGGCCATTTTGGGCATGTTTTGCCTGTTGAGGAAAGCCGGCTACTCGTGGAATTCAGTTTTAAAGTGGGATAAGTCGGCCTTGATATTTTGGAGACCCGGATTCGGCCCGTTATTGAGGCGGCAGATGCGCTTGCGAGGCTACTTCGCGAGCTCAAGCCTGCGGAAAACCGGGATCCTCACGAGCTGATCGATGGCCAAGAGACCTGCGAGGAGCGCCAGGCTGAGCGCCGTGCCGGCTGCGATGAGCGGCAACGGGGCCCAACCCGACTCGCTATAGACGATCCACAGGCGAACGTAGAACCGTTCCTGCCACAGTGGCGAGGTCAGCGACTGCAATATATAGAAGCCGAGCACGCTTGTGGCGACGCGGCAGGCAAAGGTCGCCTTTCTCGACGGCGACCCGGCGGCACGTTCGCTCGAGCCGCTGCGCGCGAAGAGCACGGCGCCCACCGCCATCGCGAACGAGAGCACGGACGTGGACTTGTACGAGGACGCCGCCATGACCGCGCCCTGGCCCGTGCAGCCGAGCCAGACCTCAACGGCGAGGGACATGCCGATCGCGACAGCGAGCACCGCCGCGCCTTGCCCGCGCGAGGGCCGTGCCTGAGCCAGCGCCCCGCCCGTGACAAAAGCCGTCACGTAGGTGACGGCGCTCATGAGCTTTCGCCAGTCCAGAAGTCCGCGGTCGGCGTCGCCGGGGTCCGCGAAAGCGATGTAGGCGTTCAGTGCGAACACGACGGCAATAAGCAATGCCACAGCCAGCTCGCGCTTCGGCAGGCGCTCCCATACCCAGCCGATGGCGGGGGAGATCACGATGGCGGCTAGGTAGACCCATATGAACTCAAGCCAGACGGCAAGCGCCGGCAATTCACGGACGCTCACGCCCTCGATGGGCAAGATAGTCGCGGAAAGGATAAGGACCACGACTATATAGAAAGCGACGGAGGCCAGAAGGGGCTTCGCACGACCGAGGGTCTTCTTTCCCTGGGCGCGCCAAAACCTCGGCTCGCGGCTCGCGCGCGCGGCCGCCGGGATGAGGAAGAGCCCGGATATAAGGAAGAAGACATTGTTGCCGAAGGATCCGAGCAGATTTATGAAGCCGAGAACGGCGGCCGCGACGGGGTTGTCCAGCAAGAAGCGGCCGTCCCCGTAGGAGCCGGTCATCTCGGCAAACCATGGCATGAAGGTGTGGAAAACCGCAATTCCAGCGGCGGCGACGAGGCGAAGGGCCTCTATGCGCGGGTCGCGCCCTCTGCTCGGTGTCCTCGATGCGCTGATGATCGGCTCTTTTCCATCGGGTGTTTTGCGCTTTTGAGTATACGTTGAGCTTGGCCCGGCGTCGTCGGCCACGGCTCTCGCCACGAAATGTAAGCTGATTGTAAGCGATAGCCTTACGAAGGCTTCCCCCAGCTCACTTTGGCCTTGAAACCCGAATCTTTACGTTATTCTTAACGGGTGCTTACAGAAGCATGACAGTAAAGGGGCGCATCGGATTTTCGCGCATTTGTGGAAAAGAGTGCACTTGATTACCCTCGGTCAATTCTTTGGCCTTCTGGCCTCCGACCCCTTCCTCGTGTTGGTGATGGTGCTCGTTTTGGGCACCATCTTCGTGAACGGCGCAACTGACGCCGCCAACGCCATCGCCGAGGTCGTGGGTACCCGCTCAATGGACATCGATGACGCAATCATGATGTCCGTCGTCTGCAACTTCATCGGACTCGTGGCCATGACCTTCATCTCCACGGCCGTTGCGGACACCATCTCCGGCATGGTCGATTTCGGCGGCGACTCGCACCTCGCCATGATCGCGCTGGCCGCCTCCACGGTCGGCATCGTCGCCTGGGGCGTCGCTGCCTGGGTCTTCGGTATCCCGACCTCCGAGTCCCATGCGCTTATCGCCGGCCTCACCGGCTCGGCGCTCGCCGTTTCCGGCGGCCTCGACGGCGTGAACATGGACGAGTGGGTCAAGGTCATCTACGGCCTCGTCCTCTCGACCGTCCTCGGCTACATCGCCGGCTGGGTCATCGCAAAGATCATCCCCATCGCCTGCAAGAACGCCGATCGCCGCCGCGCGAACAACTTCTTCGGCAAGATGCAGATCGCCGGCGCCGCAGGCGTCGCCCTCATGCACGGCGCGCAGGACGGCCAGAAGTTCATGTCCACCGCCATGCTCGCCGTGGCCCTCTCCATGGGCAAGACCGTCGGCGAGATGGGCGGCTTCCCCCTCTGGATCGAGATCCTCTGCGCCGGCGTGATGGCCATCGGCACCGCCATCGGCGGCAAGAAGATCATCAAGAAGGTCGGCATGGAGATGGTCCAGCTCGACAAGTACCAGGGCTTCTCCGCCTCCATCTCGGCCACCGTCTCCCTCTTCATCGCCACCGTGACCGGCCTGCCCGTCTCCACGACGCACACCAAGACCGCCGCCATCATGGGCGCCGGCGCCGCCAAGGACGTCCGCTCCGTGAACTGGGGCGTCTGCAAGGAGATGGTCCTTACCTGGATCTTCACCTTCCCGGGCTGCGGCATCATCGGCTACGTGCTCGCCAAGCTCTTCCTCGTGATCTTCTAATCCGAACGTTTTCTTAGACTCGAACATCGACCCCACAGACAAGGAGCCCACCCATGGCACGCAACAAGAAGGAAGACGAGTTCTACACCCTGCTCAAGGAGTTCGCCGCCCTCATCGTCGAGACCTCCGAGGAGTACGCGGGCATCATCCACGACTTCCCGAACTCGATGCCCCGCATCCCGCAGATGAAGGTCTACGAGACCAACTGCGACGAGCGCGTGAAGACCATCATGCAGAAGCTCTACACCTCCTTCATCACCCCGATCGACCGCGAGGACATCTCGAACCTGGCGCTCGCGATGGACAACATCACCGACTCCATGTACGGCGTCACCATGCGCATGGACCTCTTCAACATCACCGACATGCGCGTCGAGGCCGAGCAGGCCGCTGACCTCGCCGTCACCGCGGTCAAGGAGCTCCAGGAGATGATCAACCGTCTTCCCAATTACAACAAGGAGCCCGAGCCCGTCATGGAGAAGGCTATCTCCGTGGGCGATATCGAGGACCAGGGTGACACCGTCTACCAGAACGGTCTGCGCCGCCTCTTCCACGAGGAGGAGGGCCACGGCGGCAAGTACGCCGTCACCTGGCTGCGCATCTTCGACCGCATGGAGCAGGTCCTCGATGCCTGCGACGACGCCGCCGGCATCGTGCGCGCGGTCATCATGAAGTCTGCGTAGGCTTTCGGCCCTAGGTTGCCGAGAAGACACGTCGCTTCTTTCCAAAACTTATGGAAGCCCTCGAAGGGTCCCGATACTGTCGGGGCCCTTTTTGCGTAACGCCGGCGGCTGCGGGTGTCCTTGGGGTTCATGGGCGAGCGTGACGCAAAATCAGAGGTCATGGGGCAAGAAAGGCACTGCTGGGATACTATGGGTGGCATGGATACGAGAGAACTCATAGACGATGAGACCCTGGAAGCGGCGCTGTTCGACTTCGACGGGACGCTGTGCGATACCGAGCGGCTGAACACCGAGCTCGCTTATCGCAACCTGCGCTCGCTTGGGGTCGAGCTCCCCTTTGACGAGGCGGCGGCGCTGCTTGTTGGAGCGAGCGACGACGACGTCGTGCCCGGGATGCTCGAGCGAGCGGGCTCCTCCGCGACGTTTGAGGACTACGCGCGTCTCCAGGACTGGTGCATGCCCACGTATCGTGACGCGGACGCGCAATTGGCCTCGTACCTGCAGCTGGTTGAGCGGTGAGCGCGATGGGAGAGGGGAGCCTCACGCATCGGCAGTACGCGGAGTTCGCCCGGCTTTCGCTGGATAAGCTCGCGGAGCAGTGCGAGACGCAGGTGTTTCGCGCCACGGGGCCGGGTGGCCAGGGCGTGAACACGACGGACTCGGCGGTGCGCATGACGCATGTGCCCACTGGCATCGTCGTGGTGAGCCGCGAGTCGCGTAGCCAGTACCGCAACCGCCAAATCTGCCTGCAGAAAATCCGCGACGAGCTCGCGCGCCGCGGCCGTCCGCCCAAGGTGAGGCACAAGACGAAGCCGACGCGCGCCTCAAAGGAGCGCCGGCTCGCGAGCAAACGCTTTCGTTCGCGGGTCAAGCAGCTACGTCGCCGCCCGACGGACGAATAGCGGGGCAAGGGGCCGTCCCTTTGCCCCGTTTTCACGTTTTCAAGGGGTTGGCGGGCGTCGCTTCGGAGTGTACGGGCGTCATCACGGGGTTCTCCGGGGTCGCTATAGAGCTAAGGCCGAGATATCCCACTTTAAACTGTGATTCGCCGAGTAGCCGTCTTTGCTCAACTGGGAAAACGTCGGCAAAAGGGGCGGGTCTACTCGGCGAATTGAGTTTTAAAGTGGGATATCTCGGCCTGGGCTGCGTTGCGGGCCGCTAAGCGGGCAACCGGGCCGCCCGCAGCCCGGTTTGTCTAGGCGACCGTGGCTGCGAAGGCAAGAAGCTCGTCGACGTGCTCGGTGCGGGTCGCCCACGAGGTCACGAAGCGAATGACGAGGCGGCCGTCGGGGAGCTGCGCGAAGATCTCGCAGCCCACGGCGTCGATGAACCTCTCGGCGACGTCGCGCTCCATGACGAAGAACTGCTGGTTCGTGTTGGCTGGCAGGTAGGACTCGAAGCCGAGACGGTTGAGGCCGTCGCGTAGGCGCAGGGCGCACGCGTTGGCGCCGCGGGCGAGGCTCCAGTAGAGCGCCTCGCCGCTGCCGTCGGCTGGCTGCTCGAAGGCGGCCTCGAACTGCGCGCCGAGCAGGCGGCCCTTGGCCATGAGCCCGCCGCGCTCCTTGATGAGGTAGGGAAACGACTGCTTGAGCTCGGGGTCGGCGATGACCATGGCCTCGCCAAAGAGCATGCCGTTCTTGGTGCCGCCCAGGTAGAAGGCGTCGGCGCGGGCAGCAAGGTGCTTGAGCGTGAGGTCGTTGCCTTCCGACGTGAGCGCTGCGGCCATGCGCGCGCCGTCCACGTAGACCTTGAGGCCGCGCCCGTGCGCCCAGTCACAGATGACGTCGAAACGCTCACGCGACCACACGCCACCGAACTCGGTGGCGTTGGTGATGTAGATCATCTTGGGCAGCGTCATGTGCCGGCCGGTCATGGTCTGGTTCGTATACATAAGCTCGGCCGCCTCGGGCGAGAGGAACCCGTCGGCGTCCTGCGTGGCCAGCACGGTGCGTCCGCAAGCCGCGATAGCGCCCGTCTCGTGCACGTTGATGTGGGCATCCTTGGTGCAGATGACGCCCTCCCAGTCACGCAGCATGCCCGTCACACCCACGATGTTGGCGGAGGTCCCGCCGATGCAGAACTCGACGTCCACGTCGTCGCGCCCGCAGGCCGCGCGGATCAGCTCGCGTGCCCGCTCGCAGTGCGGGTCGCCCTCGGTGTAGCCCACGCACTGCTCGTCGTTCGTGCGCGCAAGCGCCTCGAGGATCTGGGGCGCGGCGCCCTCGGAGTAATCGTTGCGGAAGAGGTGCATGACCAGGCCCTTCTTGTTTGATGAAAATAGACGGCAGCGTTGAATCTTACCGTTTGCGCGCCACTCCCCGCGGCCTTTGTTAACAGCGCGACACACGAAGGCGCGCGTTTGGAAATCGGGACTACCCTATGGACTTGCGTACCAAAAGGCTCGATCGGCGGCGCAGTCGGCGTCGCCCACGCAAGGAGATGCGAAGCATGGAGAAGAAGGACATCGACTGGGGTAGCCTCGGCTTCAACTACCAGCACACGGATTACAGCTACGTCTGCAACTACAAGGACGGCGAGTGGGGCGAGGGCGAGCTTACCCCTGATCACTCCATCGTCATGTCCGAGTGCGCAGGCCTTCTCCACTACTGCCAGGAGGTCTTCGAGGGCCTGAAGGCCTACACCACCGAGGCCGGCGACATCGTCTGCTTCCGTCCGGACATGAACGCCGAGCGCATGTACGACTCCGCGCAGCGCCTCTGCATGCCGCCGTTCCCCAAGGATAAGTTCGTTGAGGCCGTCGAGCAGGTCGTCAAGGCCAACGCCGCCTGGGTGCCGCCCTTCGGCTCCGGCGCCACGCTCTACATCCGCCCGTTCATGTTCGCGACTGGCGACGTCATCGGCGTCAAGCCTGCCGACGAGTATCAGTTCCGCATCCTCGTGACCCCGGTCGGCCCGTACTACAAGGGCGGCGTCAAGCCCGTTAAGCTGCAGGTCCCCGAGTTCGACCGTGCTGCTCCCCACGGCACCGGCAACATCAAGGCCGGCCTCAACTACGCCATGTCGCTCTACCCGAGCGTCCTCGCGCACGAGAAGGGCTACGCCGACAACCTCTTCCTCGACCCGCAGACCCGCACCTACGTCGAGGAGACCGGCGGCGCCAACGTTATCTTCGTCAAGAAGGACGGCAACCTCGTCGTTCCGCAGTCCTTCACCGACTCCATCCTGCCCTCCATCACCCGCCGCTCGCTCGTCCAGGTGGCCGAGGACCTTGGCCTCGAGGTCGAGCAGCGCCCGGTCAAGTTCGACGAGATTGACCAGTTCGTCGAGTGCGGCATGTGCGGCACCGCGGCCGTGATTTCCCCGGTCGGCCAGATCGACCACGGCGAGAAGAGCGTCGTCTACGGCATGGAGCACGTCGGCCCCGTCATGCAGAAGCTCCGAGAGACCCTCACCGGCATCCAGGCCGGCGAGATCGAGGACAAGCACAACTGGGTCCACAAGATCGACGTGGAGTAACGACGGCTTTTCCAGACACCTGAGCTTGTTACGAAGCCGAGGGTTCGCGTACCTCAAGTGCGCGGCGCCCTCGGTTTCTTGCCAATCTCGGGCACCTGGAAAACCCGCCGTGGGTACCGCGGCAGCGCCCAAACACCTTCGGAAGGCCTCGCTTCGGCG
>CAVIBB010000011.1:0-31588 GCA_963640745.1 Paludibacteraceae bacterium | reverse complement strand
GATGGAAAGTGCGCTCACGCACCCGTCTGCCGTCGAGGGTGCGCGCACCAAGCTCTCCTATGAGCGGCTCGAGTTCCTGGGGGACTCGGTGCTCGGCGCTATCGTGGCGACCGACATCTACAACCGCTTCCCGAGCATGGACGAAGGCGAGCTCTCTCAGCTCAAGATCGCGCTCGTCTCGGGCAAGATGCTCTCCAAGGTGGCCGATGACCTGGGCTTCTCCGAGATTATCGTGATGGGCGAGTCCGAGAAGGGCACCGGCGCGCGCGGCATGCACTCCGCGCTCGAGAACGTCTACGAGGCGGTCGTCGGCGCCCTCTACCTCGACGCCGGCTACGAGGCCACCCACGACTTCGTGGCCCGCACCCTCGGCCCGCACGTCTCGGCCGATCTTGCAAAGAAGCCCATCAGCGCCAAGTCGCGCCTGCAGGAGGTCACCCAGCGAGAGATGCGCTGCGGCCCCACTTACAAGCTCGTGGGCGAGGAGGGCCCGGCGCACACGCCGACCTTCACCTCCGTGGCAATGGTCGAGGGCCGTCGCATCGGCCGCGGCCAGGGCCCGTCCAAGAAGGCCTCCGAGTCCGCCGCCGCCGCGGACGCGCTCGTCAACCTCGGTTTCGCCCAGAAGGGCGAGTTCGAGGGCGAGGGCATGACCAACTAACGTATCCGGACCTCGCCGTCCCGAAAGGCATCCGCTTGTATCTGAAGTCGCTCACACTCAAGGGTTTCAAGTCCTTCGCGGACAAGACCCAGATGGTCTACGACCCCGGCCTCAACGTGGTCGTGGGCCCGAACGGCTCGGGCAAGTCGAACGTCTCCGACGCGATCCTGTGGGTCCTGGGCGAGCAGAGCGCGAAGATGTTGCGCGGCCAGGCTATGGAGGACGTCATCTTCTCCGGCTCGTCGGCCCGCGGGGCAGTGGGCCTCGCCGAGGTCACGCTCGTGCTCGACAACTCCGATCACATGCTGCCCATCGACTTCACCGAGGTCGCGGTGACGAGGCGGATGTACCGCTCCGGCGAGTCGGAGTACCTCATCAACAACGCGCCCTCCCGCCTGCGTGACGTCCAGGACATCCTGCACGACTCGGGCCTCGGCAAGGACACGCACTCGATCATCAGCCAGGGAAAGCTCGATTCCGTTCTCTCCAGCCGGCCGGAGGAGCGTCGCGGCCTCATCGAGGAGGCGGCCGACATCTCCAAGCACCGGCGGCGCAAGGAACGCTCCATGCGTAAGCTCAAGAGCATGGACGAGAACCTAGCGCGCGCCAAGGTCGTCTCTCGCGAGATCACGCGTCAGCTGAAGCCGCTTGAGCGCCAGGTCGATAAGGCCAAGCGGGCCCATGACCTCGGCGAGCGTCTCCAGGAGCTCACTGTGCAGCTCGCGGTGGATGACCTGCGGCGCCTGCAGGAGGAATACAACCGCCTCGCCGCCCGCGGCAAGGAGGCCGAGGCCGCCGTCGAGCTCGCGCAGTACCGCCACGACGAGAAGAGCGCCGAGCTCGAGAAGCTCCAGAGCCTGCTCGAGCAGAAGGGCCTCTTTGTCGGGGACCTCGGCGAGCAGCGCCGCCGCATGCAGGACATCCTCGGCCGGATGGACTCCGACATGCGCCTGCTCGAGGAGAAGGGCAAGAACATGGTGTCGCGTCTCTCCGAGATGCGCACCCAGCTCTCCACCATGGGTAAGCAGCGTGGCGAGGCCGCGGCGGAGCACGAGCGGCTCGCGGGCGAGCTCTCCGACCTGACGGTGCGCGAGCGCGACCTGCGCGCGAGCGTCGAGGAGCTGCAGAAGAAGTCGCAGGAGGCCGTTCGCGCCCGCAAGGAGCTCGAGGCCGAGATCAACCGCCTCGGAGCCGAGCAGAGAAGCGCCCAGGCCGAGGCAGACCGCGAGACCCTTGCCTATGCCAAGCTCGAGGACCAGATAGGCAACTCCGAGGTCGAGGACGAGATGTTCGCCGACCGCCTGGCCCAGCTCGCCGAGACCATCGCCAACTCCGAGGAGGCCATGGCCGAGCGCGCCGAGCGGGAGGAGCGCCTGAAGGGCGAGCTCGAGGAGATGCGGGCCGAGGTGTCGGGCTTCTCCGACGAGATAAACACCAAGAACAACGAGCTCCAGGCCGCGCGCAAGGCCGAGAAGGAGGCGCGCGCCGCGCTTTCTTCCGCCGAGGCCACGCTTCAGGCCCTGCGCTCCGTCGATGCCCAGGTCGAGAAGGCGAGCCCGCTTGCCGCGAGGATCGCCGACTCGGATGCGGCGAGGGACAAGGTCGAGTGCCGTCTGGCCGACCTCATCGAGGCCGACCCCGAGATCGAGGGCCTGGTCGAGCAGTTCCTGGGCGACGACCTGGCCGCGCTTGTCGTGGCCGACGCGGACGCTGCCGGCGCCGTCGCCGAGGCGGCGGCCGGGATGAAGGACGTCGAGGGGCGCGCCGCCATCGTGGCCCGCGACGCGGTGCGAGCCGATGCCGACGCGTCCGGGGCGCCCGGCGTGCCGCTGGCCTCGCGCCTGGCCGTGGCCGACGGGGCCCGCTCCCTGCTCGAGGCCCTTCTCGGCGACGTGCGCCTTGTGGAGACCGCTGCCGAGGCCGTGGCGGCTCATGCGGCGGCGCCCGCGTTTACCTACGTGACGCTCGACGGCGTCGCGGCGCTGCCCGACGGGCGCGTGCATGTGGGCAGCGCGGCCACGAACGAGTCCGGCGCCCTGGAGCGCAAGCGCCGCATCCGCGCGCTCGACGAGGAGATTCCCAAGCTCCAGACGACTTTGACCGAGGCGGGCGACTCCGTCTCCTCGCTCGAGCTCGGGCTTGCCGAGGCGCGCGACGGCCACGCCCACGCAAAGGGCGAGGCCGCCCGCCTTCAGGCTGAGCTCACATCGGCGGCCTCGGAACGCGGGCGCCTCGAGAGCCAGCACGCCGGCGCGCTCTCTGAACGTGCACAGGTCACGCATCGCCGCGAGGCCGCTGCCGAGAAAGCCGCCGACGCGCGGCGCCACATCGAGGAGCACCGAGCCGCCGCCAAGGAGGCGTCCAATCTCGCCGCTGAGCTCTCTGCGGAGCTCGAGGAGAAGAACAAGGAGCACGAGGAGGCGTCTCGCGTGTCCGGCCGCGCCAACCACGAGCTCTCCGACGCGCGACTTGAGCTCGCCATGGCGACCGAGCGCCGCGGAAACATCGCCACCCGCGAGCGCGACTGCGCCCGGCGCGTCGAGGACCTGGACCGCCGCATCAAGGCGACCGAGGACGGCTCCCGCGCGCTCGACATCGTGCGTCTGCGCGTCGACCCGCTCCATGACCGCTACGACGCCGTCCGGGCCCGCGCGCTCGACTGGGCCGCGCGCCTTAAGGATCGTGCGAGTCTCGCCGAGGCCGATTCCGACTCGCTCAAGAAGACCATCGGCGACGCTAAGGAGGCCGTGAGCGCGGCCGCCTCGGAGCTCGAGCGCGCCAAGGGCTCGGTCAACGAGGTCAAGGTGGACATGGGGCGCCTCGAGGTGCAGGTCGAGGGCGCCATCAACGCCATCACCGCCACGGGCGCCGTCCTCGACGAGGCCCTCCATGTGAGCGCTCCTGAGGACCGAGACGCCGCCGAGCGCGAGGTCGCGAGCCTGAAGTCGCAGATCGAGGGCATCGGCCCCGTCAACGAGGTCGCCATGGACGAGTACCTGCGCCTCAAGGAGCGCGCGGACTACATCGGCGAGCAGGTGGCCGACCTCGAGAGCGCCCGCTCCTCGCTCAAGAAGATCAACGCCGCGATCGACCGCAAGATGAAGAACCAGTTCCTCGTCGTCTTCGACAAGGTCAACCAGAACTTCACCGAGATCTTCTCGCTCCTGTTCCCGGGCGGGCAGGCTCACATCGAGATGACGGATCCCGAGAACCTCGCCGAGACCGGCATCGAGGTCGTGGCGCAGCCGCGCGGCAAGCGCCTGACCAAGATGACGCTCATGAGCGGCGGCGAGAAGTCCTTGACGGCGCTTGCCCTGCTCTTCGCGGTGTATAAGGTCCGTACCGTCCCGTTTTACGTGTTCGACGAGGTCGAGGCGGCGCTTGACGACTCGAACCTCTCCAAGCTCCTCGACGCGATCGAGGCGCTCAAGGAGTCGACCCAGCTCATCGTGATCTCGCACCAGCGGCGCACGATGGAACAAGCCGACGTTCTCTACGGCGTGAGCATGCAGGCCGACGGCGTGAGCCGCGTGGTCTCGCAGCGGCTCGACAAGACAACCGGAAAGGTGGTTGATGCATAGTGGGCTTTCTCGACAGCCTGAAGCGCGGCCTCGAGCGATCCCGCGAGGCGATCAACGAGGTCTTCTACATGGGCGGCGAGGTCGACGAGGATTTCTGGGAAGACCTCGAGGACCGTCTCGTCATGGCCGACATGGGCGGCGAGGTCGCCATGCGCGTGACCGACGACCTTCGCGACCTGGCGGCTAGGAAGAACCTGGTGCGCGCCGAGCAGCTCCAAAGTGCGCTCGCCGAGCGCTTGGCGGACGAGTTCACGCAGGCCGAGCGCGACCCGTTCGACGACTGCCCGTCATGCGTGCTCTTCGTCGGCATCAACGGCGCCGGCAAGACGACCACGGTCGGCAAGCTCGCCGGCCGCGCGAAGGACCAGGGGAGAAACGTCGTCATCGGCGGCGCGGACACCTTCCGCGCAGCGGCCATCGAGCAGCTCCAGGTCTGGGGCGAGCGCGCGGGCGTCGACGTCATCACGCGTGAGCGCGGCGCCGACCCGGCGAGCGTCTGCTTCGACGTCGTCGACGAGGCCGAGAAGCGCGGCTGCGACCTCACCCTCATCGACACGGCCGGACGCCTCCACACCTCGGCCGACCTCATGCGCGAGCTCGCCAAGGTGGTCAACGTCACCCGCAAGCGCGCCCAGGTGCCGGTGTCGGTCGTGCTCGTGGTCGACGCGACGACCGGCCAGAACGGCCTCAACCAGGCCAAGGAGTTCAACGACGCGCTTGACCTCGACGGGCTTATCGTCACCAAGCTCGACGGCACCGCCAAGGGCGGCATCGCGCTCGCCATCTCCAACCAGCTTAAGCTCCCCATCTACCGCATCGGTGTGGGGGAGTCCATCGACGACCTCCAATCCTTCGACGCGCTGGAGTTCTGCCGCGCGCTCGTGGGCGAAGGGATGTAGCACATGGCAGTGTTCAGCTCGCTTTCCGACCGACTTCAGGACACCTTCGACAAGCTGCGCGGCAAGGGCCGCCTGACGGAGGACGACATCAACGTCGCCATGCGCGAGATCCGCATGGCGCTTCTCGAGGCCGACGTCAACTACCGCGTGGTCAAGGGCTTCGTCGCGCGCTGCAAAGAGAAGTGCATGACGGCCGAGACGCTGGAGTCGCTCAACCCCTCGCAGAACGTCGTGCGTATCGTCCTCGACGAGCTCACGCAGCTGCTCGGCTCCACCGAGAGCAAGCTCGTCTTTGCCCAGAACCGCACGCCGAACGTGATCATGATGGTCGGCCTGCAGGGCTCGGGTAAGACGACCGCGTCGGCCAAGCTCGCCTACCTGCTCAAGAGCCAGGGCCACAGCCCGCTGCTCGCGGCCTGCGACACGCACCGTCCCGCCGCCGCCGACCAGCTCGAGACCCTCGGCGGCGAGATCGGCGTGCGCGTCTACCGCGGCGACGGCAAGGACGCCGTCCAGGTGGCCTCCGAGTCTATCCGCGACGCCGTCGACCACCTCAACGACATCGTGATCGTCGACACCGCCGGCCGCCTGCAGATCGACGAGGAGATGATGCAGGAGGCCGTGGCCATCAAGCAGGCCGTGCGCCCCGACCAGATTCTCATGGTCGTCGACTCCATGACCGGCCAGGACATCGTGAACGTCGTCCAGACCTTCGCCGAGCGCGTCGACTTCGACGGCGTGATCATGTCCAAGCTCGACGGCGATGCCCGCGGCGGCGGCGCGCTATCGGTCCGCGAGGTCACCGGCAAGCCCATCAAGTTCGTCTCGATGGGCGAGAAGCCCGATTCCCTCGAGGTCTTCCACCCCGACCGCATGGCTAAGCGCATCCTCGGCATGGGCGACGTCGTCGGCATCATCGAGCAGGCGCAGAAGATGGCCGACGACCAGCAGGCGGCGGACGCCGAGCGCATGCTGCGCGAGGGCTTCACCATGGATGACCTTCTCAGCCAGATGCAGCAGATCCGCAAGATGGGCGGCCTGCAGAAGATCATCGGCATGATCCCCGGCATGGAGCGCGCCATGGCGCAGAATCCCGCCGCCAACGTCGACGATTCCCAGATGGTTCGCATCGAGGCCATCATCCATTCGATGACCAAGGAGGAGCGCGCACGGCCGAAGATCATCAACGGCCAGCGCCGTAAGCGTATCGCCGCGGGCTCCGGTCGCACGGTCCAGGAGGTCAATCAGCTCATCAAGCAGTGGAGCGAGATGAACAAGATGATGTCCAAGATGCGCGGCATGACCGAGAACATGGGCGGCAAGGGTGGCAAGAAGAACCGCCGCGCCATGGCGAACATGATGCGCGGCATGGGGCTCAAGTAGGGTTCGCTTTAAATAACGTCGAGGTAGAGCGGCCGGGAAGTCTTCCCGGCCGTTTCTTTATGCCTTGACGAGCTGGTGCGCGCGCTGGTGGCTGATACCGAGCAGACGCCCGATATCGCGCAGGGAGACCCCGAGCTCATGGAGCTTCTTGACGGCGACGCCTTGGGTAGCCATGGCGCGTGCCTCGAGCTCGGCTGCCTGGCGCTTGAGCTCGACGGCCTCGGCCACCTCGGAGGGGAGGTCGTAGCAATACGTTATCGATGGATCGTCATCTTCAACGGTAATTCGAATCAGGTCCCGAGTCATGACGTTTAGCTCGTCGATCGATCTTGCCTGCGTGGTTTGCCTGATTTCAGGCACCTTCACTATCCAATAACTCGAGCCTTTTCGAACCTCTGCCGTATAGCTCGCCATCAGCGCCACCATCCTTCTCCAAGTGTCATTTGGCATTGAGAGCAAATCTCTTTGGCGAAGTCGTCGTCAAGGTCATTGTGGCGAGGAATAGTGACCGTTTGGGTCCCTAGTCGCCATAGGTCGTGACAAGCCCCATGCTTTTTTAAGGAGAACGGCACGCCCTTTGCGCGCGCCTTCGTCCGGATTTGCTTCAAGAGAGCTCTCCTCTTGGTCATAGGGTACACCAATCTGTCTATATGGCTAGACATAACTCGTTAAAAGATCTTGTTATCAATCGAATGTGTCAATCTGGTTAGTCCTCGCGTCTCATCGAACCGGCACGGACGATTGTCCAGGCGCAGAAGGCGAGAAGCCCTCCGAGGACCGTGCATGCGAAGGCGGGGAGCGCGACGTCTCCTGTTTGAGGGGTTTTGCTCGCGGGCGGGTTCTCGGCCGGCGGCTTCTCTTGGAAGAAGAACGCCTGGTCATCGTCGGTAATATCGGCGTGGGCCGTGAGCTCGAGGTCGCCGTCATAGAGCTTCTCGAAGGCGACGACCGTCTTGCCGGCGAGCTTGCCCGCGTCGAAAGAGAACCTCACCTTCGCCTCGCCCTCTGCGGATTCCGGTGTGAACGATGTGGTCGTCTCGACGGTAATTCCGTCAGCATTCTTGAGCGCCCCGGCGTCGCGGCCGTCGCCGTCCTTTAGGTGGAGCTCGCCTTTGAGCATGTACTCCTTTCCGGGAATGAGATTTCGGTAGCGCACGGTGTCGATGAGCTCGACGGCGAACGGGTCGCCCCCGACGATGGCCTGCTTGCCCCCGGAAGCGTCGGCGAGGGTCGTCGCGATTGCGGGGATGAATACGCTCTGGTCCTTGTCCTCGAGGTCGGCATGGGACCCCACGCGGATTCCGCCACGGTACAGCTCCTCGAATGCGACCGCCGTGCGTCCTGCGAGCTCGCTGGCATCGATCTCGAACTCAAGCTCGACGTAAGCCGATTCGTCCTCGGCTCGGAAGACCAGGCTTGATTCCGCGATGCCGCCGCCGTCGGATCCGCCTTCGTTCAGCAGGTGTAAAGATCCCCTGACCTCGTATTCGGCGCCCGGCACGACGTTCGATACCGAGACGGCGTCGATGACCTTTTGGTTGTTGGCGACGGCAATGTCCTGCTCGCCGGTCTCGGCTCCTCTTGCCCTGGTCTCTAGGTCGGGGAAACTCACGGTCTGAGACTCGTCGGCGATGTCCGCATGAACGGCGTAGGCCACGTTATCCCTGGAGACCTCTTCAAAAGCAACGACGTCGCGGCCGGCCAGGTTATTGCCGGTGAACTCGAAGGAAAGCTGGGTCTGCCCGGATGACTTCTCGGGCGTGAACTGCGCCTCGGACCGGATGGAATCGCCGGAATCGTCGAGCGCGGGGCCCATGTCCTCGCCGTCGTCGCCCTTGAGATGTAGGGTGCCGGATACCGTATAGGTGCGCCCGGGCTCAAGGTTCACGTAACTTACCGTGTCGGTGAGGGTTATGGTCTCGGAGGTCGCGTCGGCTTCATGGCCCGCGTCGCCCTTGAGCTCGGTCGAGATCTTGGGGACACGGACGGTCTGGGCCTCGTCGGAGGGGTCGGTGTGCTCGCAGAGAAGGTCGTCGCCGTCATAGAGGCGCTCATAGGCAACGAGGCGGTGTCCGCCGAGCGCGGTCGCGTCGACGTGGAAACGCACCGTTTGCGCTCCCGCGGCAAGGAGCGGCGTGAACTCGGCCTCGGCCGTTGAGATGACGCCGATATCCTTGCCGTTCTCGTCGAAGTCGTGGACCTCTCCCACAAGGCGGTATTCATGCCCCCTCTCGAGGCCCTCGTAGGAAACGGTATCCGTGAGCTCGACCTCGCCGGCCGGGCAGATCTTCTCGGTTTCGCCGTAGGAAAGAGTCGTGGCGATGGCCGGTTCCTTGTCGTCGAAGGTCCCCAGATTGTAGTTCTTGCCGTCGCTTGAAACCGTCACGGTGGCGCTGACCAGACGATGTCCCTTGTTGGCGTCGCAGCGAAGCTCCTCGAGGAGATATGTGTCGTAGGGGAGCGCGCCACGCGCGTCGTCGGCGCTGCTTCCGCCGAACCAGATTCCGCAGCGCCTCAGCTTGCTGGAGTCGATGGTCTTCCCGTCAGCGGCCAGGGCCTGGTCTGCGGCGTTGGTGTCTTTGGAGTGGGGAATATCGGTGCTGTCGAAGCAGCCGTTCTCGTCCGTGACGAGAACATGCGTCTCGCCGGTTGTCTTTGAGGTGAGCTTGAACGCGACGCCCGCCATGCGGCGTTGGGTGTCTTCGTCGGCCTTGACGAAGGATAGGTTCCCGCGAATGACGAGGTCGCCCACGACGGGCGCGTTATAGGTCTCGACCTTGGCGGAAGAGCCTTCGGACTCGATCTTCTCAAGGCGGGGCGTGGGGTCCAGGACGTAGCCGGCCGGGGCCTTCGTCTCGGTTACGACGACGGTGCCGAGGGGGAGCTCGCGGTCGAGCCGGGCAGTGCCGTCGTCAACGGTGGTCACCGTGAAGCTCTGGGACGGGCTTCTCGGGAGTCCATCAAGCTCATAGAAGCCCGCGTAGTAGTCGACGCGGAACTCGGCTCCTGCCATGGATCCCGCGCCCTTGCCGGACGCCTCTCCGCTTTCCTTGTCGATTTTCCGCACGGCGACCTCGACGGTGCAGGTCTGGGGCTCGTCGCTCACGTCCACGGCCTTTGTCGCGCCGGCAGGTATCTCGACCCGGTGGATCTCTGTGTCGAGGGCGAAGCCGGGGGCGGGCTTGTCCTCGCGTAGATAATAGGTACCGTATGTTATACCGTCAACGCGAGCGGAGCCGTTCTTGTCGCAGTGCAGCGTGAGCACGAGGCTCTTGCACCCCTCGTCTGCATAGAGGCCGTAGTCAGCCTCGAGGGAGTAGCAGTCGTTGCCTGACGAAACGGCGGCCTTGGATGACGTCTTGTGGAGCTCGATCCCGCCTGTCAACGGCTCTGCCCAGAACCTCGCGAGCTGCTGGCGGTCGTCTGTCTTTGAGTAGAGAAGCGCGTGCCCAATCCAACTCGAGCGCCGCTCTTTGACATAGGATACGATGTCGGCGCCAAACGGTTGGAACTGGTCGGGCACATAGCCCAACCATGAGAGCATTCCGTCAAGCTTCCCCTGTGCCCTCACGTAAGCCCATATGTAGCACTGGGCGACGATGAATGCGTCGTCTCCGCTGAACTTTTCGTCGGCGTATTTCTTGATAAGAGAGCTGTCCGTTACGCTCTGTTGGCTCCACGTCATATAGACGTAGGGGCCGTGGCTCTCGGCGTCAGTGCAATGGGTTGTGGCGCCCACGAGCTCCACGACGCGAGCCTCGCCGTCGGCTCGGTCGAACCCCGGCTCGACGCACAGCAGCGTCTCTCCATTCGATTGGTCGAAATGATGCGTTATGCCGTCGAGGTACTTGCCTTTAGCGCTGACCACGCGATCAGACGCGATTGTGACTGTGTCGCCGAAGGAAGTCGCGAGAGCCGTCTCTGCCATTGGCGAGCAGGCGGTCAAGATTCCGAGCAGCTGTGAGACGGCAAGAAGGAGGCAGGAGAGGGCCGCGGCGAGCTTCTTGCCCCATGGGGTTCGGCGAGGCGCCGTGTGGCGCGGCGCCTCCAAACATCTCTTTCCGGGCTTGTGAATTTGCATGTGCGCTCCCTTCGAGTCGGGTATGCGCCTCTTTGGGCGCGGGGACTCAAATTTAGGCGCGCAATGGCTGCGTTCCCCCGAGTTTGCGACACGAGTCGTTTATGTCTTTCGGCAATCTTGCGGCAGTCTTCCCGGTTTTCAACAATTCGCTGGGTGGACGTCTGCGTAAGATGCGCGGTAAGAATTCCCCTTGGAGGGCTCGCATACCGCTTGCCGCCGATATCCCTGCCGTTGGGAGGAATTGGCACACGGCGTCTCCATAGATGCGGAATTCTTACCGGGATGGGTTTTCAACAAGGTCGCGCCCCGTCGATACGTCTCGACGGGGCGCGCGATTTTAGCTCATGACCTGGTGTTTATTAGTTGTGGACAACCACGACGTCGCCGACGGAGCACAGGTTGAAGAGCTCCTGGGCTTTGTCGGACGGCAGGTTCACGCATCCATGGCTTCCGTTGCCCTCGTAGATCGTGCCGCCGAACCTCGAGCGCCAGCTAGCGTCGTGCAGGGCGTAGGAGTTCCCGATGAAGGGCATCCAGTAGTCGACGTAGCTGATGTATTCGGGCTCATTGGTCTCGGGGTCGATCTTTCCGCGAAGCTCGACGTTGTTGCTCGCGCGGTTAGAGTTCATGGTATAGACGCCCGTCGGCGTGTCGTAGCTCTTGGTGGAGTCGCCGGTGACGATGTCGGTTTCCCAAATGAGGTTGCCGGAGGCGTCGTACATGCGTGCGTGCTGTTCGGTAAGGTCGACATCGATGTAGCGGTTGCCCCAATCCGCCCCTCCGGAAGCGTAAACGGCGCCCTGCGAGAGGGTCGGAATCTCGATGGTGGTCTTCTGGCCGGACTTGAGCGCGTCGACGATCTGGGTGGCCGTCTCCGCGCCGTCGATGTTCCAGCCATAGGTGCCGCCGGAGACCGTGACCGACTTGCCGTCCGCGCGCGTGTAGGTGCGGGAGGTGCCCACGGTGTCGCAGGCCTTGGAGAGGTCGCCGCGGCACCAGGTGGTCACGGCGTCGGAGTCGATCTCGACGTTGAGGTCATCGCCGATCTTGACCCAAGATGCAATCTGGTCGGCGCTGACCTCGCAAACCGACATGCCGGCGAGGGTAAGCGTCGGGGCGGCGGCGAGCAGCGCGTTGGCCTCGGCCACGGTCGCGGAGTAGTCGTCTCCCGCGTTCAGGCACTCGTCGCCGAGGGTCACCGCGGCCTGAAGCGCGTCGAGCGAGGAGCAGACCTTCTCGGCCGCGAGATAAGCGTCGAGGGCGCGGGTGTCGCCGCCGTTCTTGAGCGCGAAGCTTGCGCTGGCGGAGTCGTATGCGATTGAGGCGCTCTTCCGGGCCTCCACGGCCGCGGCCTCGCTCTTCTCCACATACGGGGCGAGCGCGGAGACTACCTTCTCCCGGTCGTACTTGACGGTCTTCTGCAGGTCGTAGGAGCGGGTCTGGGAGATGGCCAGCGGCCAGGCCCAGGGGTTCGCGCGGCTCATTACGTCCTCGGCATAGGCATCGCCGTCATAACCGAGATCGATGTCGGCGCCCGACAGGGTGAGCTCGACTCCGTCTCCGCTTACCGTGAGGGCATAGCCGTCCACCTGGGACTCGATGGACGAGGCGATCTCGGACTTGGTTTTGCCTGAGACGTCCTCACCGTCGACCGTGGTGTTGGGTAGGCAGTGCGCCGAGAAGTAAAGGCCGCCGGCGACGTAGACAGCGGCGATAAGCGCGACGATGGCCACGGGCACGATCCACAGTTTGTTGCGGCGCGCGCGGGTGCTTGCTTGGCCTTCGCCTGAGGCGCTGGCGGCGGGCTCGGGTTCATCCACCGTATTGAGCTGCGCCAGGCGAGAGGCGACGCTCGCGCGGGTCCTGTCGTTGCGGGAAGTCTGTTTGTCAAGGCTCATGTGCTCAACCTCTGGTTCGTTTTGGGTATGTTGGCCGGGCTGCCGGCATAGCTTGCTAATGGTACCTCAGCCGCCGGACAACTATTATGTGCGTGTTGTTCTCAACGAGAAATGAGGGAAAGCTCGATGAAGGCTTTACGGCTGGATGACATCTCAGACCCCAGGCTCGACGTTTTCGCGCGCTTGACGGAGCATCAGCTCCGGTGCGATTTGGACCCGTCCCGCGGCATCGTCATCGCGGAGTCCCCGCTGGTCGTGGGCGTCGCGCTTGACCAAGGTGTCGTGCCCTTGTCTTTCTTGGTGGACGAGCGGCACCTGGAGTCGTGCGCCGATTTGCTGGCGCGCGCGGCGCAGGTCGCCGAGGCGGCCGGGCGGGGCGAACCCGATATGTTCGTCTTGCCGCATGAGCAGGCCGAGCAGCTCACGGGATACCGGGTGACACGCGGGTTTCTCTGTGCCATGAGGCGTCCCGCTCCGCTGACCGTGGCCGAAGTCGTGGCGGGCGCCCGCCACGTGGCCGTGCTTGAGGATTTGGTTGACGTCACGAACGTCGGTGCCCTATTCAGGAGCGCCGCGGCGCTCGGGGCCGACGCCGTCGTGCTCTCGCCACGTTGCGCCGACCCCCTGTGTCGCCGAGCCGCCCGCGTCTCGATGGGAACCGTCTTCCAGGTGCCGTGGGCCCGTGCTGATGAGGCTGATTGGCCTAAGGCGACTTTCGGCCTGTTGCGCGGGGAAGGCTTCTCGGTGCTCGCGATGGCGCTCGAGCCTGACGCGGTTCCTATCGACGACCCCTCCCTTGACGAGTGCGGGAAGCGCGCCCTTCTCTTTGGCTGCGAAGGCTACGGGCTTTCGCGCGCCGCCCTCGACGAGGCCGACCGCAGCGTGATCATCCCCATGTCGAACGGCGTCGATTCCTTGAACGTCGCGGCGTCGAGCGCCGTCGCCTTCTGGCAGCTGTTCCGGTAACGCGGCCACCGGGATCGCGGTTGCCGGCGTCGCGTGGCGCCCTGAATGTGCGCCACGCAGCAACGGGGGCTTCTTCTTGCGCCCCGGATATGCGCCGCGCAGTAACGACCACCCCTCTTTTGCCCTGGATGCGCGCCGTCCAGTAACAGCGCATTGCTGCGCGGCGTGGTTTCGGGGCGGACGCGGCAAGAAGATTACTGCGCTGCGTGGTTCCGGGGCTCTCGGTGAGGGTCCGTTGCTGCGCGGCGCACATTCGGGGCGCCCGGCTCGCGACGCGCCGGGGCGAGCCGGCGGCCGTCTCCACCCCGCCCCCGCAAAAGAAGAGGGGCGCGGCCCCGCATTTGCGGGAAGCCGCGCCCTTGGGCTTCTTATTGAGGCGATGCAGCCTTTACTGCTGCTCTGCCGGAGTCGGCATCGTCGGCGCGAAGCCGTCGTCGCGGCGCAGGATGTTCATGAACTCCTCGCCGGTGATGGTCTCCTTTTTCTGCAGGTAGTGCGCGATTTCGTGCAGCTTGAAGCGGTTGGCCTGCAGGGTCTTGAGCGCGGACTGATGACCTTCCTCGACGAGCGCCTGAACCTCGGCGTCGATCTCCTGTGCTGTGCCCTCGGAGCAGGTGAGCTCGGAGCCGCCGCCCAGGTAACGGTTGCGCTGCTGGCCGAGCGCGACCATACCGAACTTGTCGGACATGCCGTACTGGGTGACCATGGCGCGCGCGATGCCGGTGGCCTTCTCGATGTCGTTGGAGGCGCCGGTGGTCATCTCGCCGAAGATGAGCTCCTCGGCCGCGCGGCCGCCGCAGAGCACCGCGATCTTGTTCTTGGCCTCCTCGCGGGTGGTAAGGAAGTGCTCGTCCTCCTCGACCTGCATGGTGAAGCCGAGCGCGCCAGAGGTGCGCGGCACGATGGTGATCTTCGAGACGGGCGCCGAGCCCTTCTGCATGGCTGCGACGATGGCGTGGCCGGTCTCGTGGTAAGAGACGACGTCCTTCTCGTGCTCGGAGAGCACCGTGGACTTCTTCTTCTCGCCGGCGATGACGACGTCGACGGACTCGTTCAGGTCTTCCTGCGTCACGCGCTTGCGCCCGAAGCGCACCGCTCGCAGCGCCGCCTCGTTGATGATGTTGGCGAGGTCGGCGCCCGAGGCGCCGGGGGTGGAGCGGGCAATGACGCCCAGGTCGACGCCGGACTCCATCTTCACGTCGTCGGCATGGATCTGGAGAATCGCCTCGCGGCCGGCGAGGTCGGGGAGCTCGACGGGGATGCGGCGGTCGAATCGGCCGGGGCGAAGGAGCGCCTGGTCGAGGGACTCGGGGCGGTTCGTGGCCGCGAGGACGACGATGCCCTTCTGGTTGTCGAAGCCGTCCATCTCGGAGAGAAGCTGGTTCAGTGTCTGCTCACGCTCGTCGTTGGAGTTGAGCGAGCCGTCGCGCTTCTTGCCCACGGCGTCGATCTCGTCGATGAAGACGATGCAGGGCGCCTTCTCCTTGGCCTGCTTGAAGAGATCGCGGACCTTGGCGGCGCCGCGGCCGACGAACATCTCGACGAACTCGGAGCCGGCGATCTGGAAGAACGGGACGCCCGCCTCGCCGGCGACCGCCTTGGCCATGAGGGTCTTGCCGGTGCCCGGAGGGCCGACGAGAAGCGCGCCGCGCGGGCAGCGGGCGCCGATCTCGTTGTACTTCTCGGGCTTCTTGAGGAAGGAGACGATCTCCTGAAGGGACTCCTTGGCCTCGTCCTGGCCCGCGACGTCCTTGAACTTGACGCCGGTCTCCTCGCCCTTGACCTCCTTGACGTTGGACTTGCCCAGGCCTCCGCCCATGCCGAAGCCGCCGCCGAAGTTCATGGAGGGGCCGTCATCGCCCATGGCCTTCTTCATGCGGCGGTTGAGCCACCAGCCGACGAGCATAAAGATGACGATGGGTAAGCCGTAGGAAAGAAGCAGGTAGAACCACACGTCGCCCGAAGAGTCGGCGATTTTTCCAACCATCTGGACGCCGTGCTGCTCGAGCTTCTCGTTGAGGCCGTCTCCGCTTCCGAAGATGACCGTGGAGTACTTCTGCTGCGAGTCGCCGGTTCCCGTGGTGAAGTAGAGCGTGGCGTCACCCTGGGTCTTCTGGACCTGGGTGACCTTATCGCCGTCCACCATCGTGAGGAATTCGCTGTAGCTGACCTCCTGGGTCTGCGAGTTGGAGAGCGCGGGGTACATCGTCTGGCTCACCGCGAGGTAGACGACCACCGCGATGAGGATGTACAGCAGCATGTTTCGCCGCCGCTTGTTCTCATCCATGTTCATGTGAGGGGGACCTTTCTTTGAGCCCTGGGTTTTCAGATGGTTCTTGTCATACCCAATAATGGCTACTTGGCGCGGGGCTTCTCGGGAAGAACACCGCTGCGGTAGGCGGCGAGAAGCTCGCGCAGGTCGGCGATCTGCTCGCGAATCTGCCCGCCGGCGTCCGTGTCGCCGACGGTGAGGGCCCGCGGCCAGCGCCGGAAACGGTCGTCCTCGCTCATGATGTCGGCGTTGAGGTCGAGCACGTCCTTGATGCTCGCGAAGGGGCGGTGCGCCTTGATGCGCATGCCGTGCGGGTCAGCGATGAGGGTGTAGCCGGCAATGCCCGTGGTCTGGTGGTAGGCCTGGCAGAAGCCGCCGTCGATGACGACGAGCATACCGCTGGCCTTGACGGGGCTCTCGCCGTCCGCCGCGTGGACCGGGGTGTGGCCGTTGATGATGACGCCGCCCGCGTCGCAGCCGAACTCCTCGAGGATCATCCGGCAGGTCTCGGGATCGTCGTTGTAGGAGTAGTACGGGTCGCGTGGCTCTTCCCAGGTGGACTTGTCCGAGAGGTAGGTGCGCTCGAAGGTCTTCATGACGCGGCCCGACAGCGGCGAGAGGCGGCCGCACCACAGGTACCACATCCAATCCAGCGAGACCTGGTCGTGCTCATGCCAGGCGCGGCGGGCGAGCTGGTCGGCGTAGTCGTAGTAGGCCTTGCCTTCGAGCATCTGCCCCTGGTGGTTGACCGGGCAGAACTCGCCGTCCTCGGTCATGGGCACGCAGGCGTGGAACAAGACGTTGCCGTTGTGGACGAGGTAGGCGCTGCCGTGCTCGTAGAGGAAGCCCACGTGGGCGCGCAGCTTCTCGGAGTGGCGCACCGCGCTCATGAGGTTGTCCATGACGCGCGCCTCGCCTTCGGTGAGCTCGTAGGGGTGCTCGGGGTCGAGGGTGGGGAAGTCGCGCGTGCGCATCTGGTGGGTCACGCCGTCTATGACGACGGTCCCGGAGGCGGGGTCGACATGCTCGAGCAGCAGGCGGTCGTCCATCTGCCAGTTGGGGTGGCGGGAGATGGTCTGCCCCTCGAGCTTGAAGAGGATGACCGAGATGGCCTTCTCGACGGGGTCCATGCCGTCCTGCGCACGGTAGGTCTGTTCGGCGAAAACGGTGAGCTCGCGCAGCGAGACGCCGTAGGCGCTCTCGAGGATTTTCAGGCTGTCGTAGTGGACGTTGTTTCGGATGACGGCCGCCAGGCACGCGGCCGAGCCGGACGCGGCGCCCATCCACACGATGTCGTGGTTGCCCCACTGGATGTCGATGGAGTGGTAGGCCATGAGACGGTCGAGGATGCGGTCGGCGCGAGGCCCGCGATCGAAGATGTCGCCCACGAGGTGCAGGTGGTCGACGGCGAGCCGCTTGATGAGCGCGGCGAGGGAGTTGATGAAGTCGTCCGCGCTGCCGGTGTCGATGATCGAGGAGACGATCCTCTGGTGGTAGGCGAGGCGCGCCTCTCGCTCGTCGGAGGAGGTGTGGAGAAGCTCGTCGATGATGTAGGAGAACTCGACGGGCATGGCCTTGCGGACTTTCGAGCGCGTATAGGTGCCCGAGAGGTGGCGGGCCAGGCGCACGAGGCGCATGAGCGTTATGGCATACCACTCGGAGGTGAGCCGGCCCTCGTCGCGAAGGCGGCGGAGCTTCAAGGTGGGGTAGTAGATGAGGGTGCAGAGATCCGCCTGCTCGTCCTTCGTGAGCTCGAACTCGAAGGTCGCCTGCACACGCTCACGGATGACGCCCGAGCAGTTGTTGAGGATGTGCTCGAAGGCCTGGTACTCGCCGTGGACGTCCGAGACGAAGTGCTCGGTGCCCTTCGGCAGGTTGAGGATGGCCTCGAGGTTAATGATCTCGGTGTAGACGGACTGGGTCGTCGGGAACTTCTCGGAGAGGAGCTCGAGGTACTTCTCGCCCGCGGTTCGGGGGTTTTTGATGCTGTCCATCGTGTCCTTTCGGGGAAGGGTCCCTGGTAGGGCCCTGGTTTTCGGGGTTATGCGTCGTTGTCCGGCGGCTTATGCCGCACAACTCTCGTAATCGGGGGAATAATGCCGGTAAATCGGGGTTATGCGATGTACGTTGGTTTTCGAGGTCGCATAACTCCGAAAACCAGGGGTAACTTTAAATTCATCAAAGCTTAGACCTCTTCGGCGGGTATTTTCTCGCCTTTTCGCCCAGTGGATATCTTGTTCTCGACAAAGCTCATCACGGCCATAGACCGAGTGTGGAGAAATCGATTGCCAAGAGCTCCCCGTGAAGTCGCTCGCGTGCCCGGCACATCTCGCGACGCTCATCGGCGTTGATGTGGCGGGGCTTCTCGCCGAGGTCGCGCGCGATTCTCTTTGCGAGATCCTCTATGTACCAGAAGTCCGCCGACAAGACCTTGTTGACTCGATACTCGGGTATGCCCGCGGCCGTGAGCTCGTTGGTCCTCTCGGCGTCGATGGCCTGGCGCTCCGTCGTGAGGTGTGCGGCCCCGTCGTATTCGATGGCCACGTGCGCGTGCCCGTCTCGGGACGCGAGCATGATGTCGGGCTTGCGCAGGCTATATGGGCTGCCCAGCCCTATGGAGCTGACGACCAGCGGCTGGTTCATCGACTCGAGGACCAGGCCGTGCCCGCCGAGCCGAGGGGGCAGCGACAACATAAGCGCAATGCGCGTCTCTTGCGGCGAGCCGGATCCCGCGGGCACAAATTTGGCCATCTTGCGCACGCGGGCGCTTCCGTATGCCGACCCGATGAGCCGCAGGTGCTCGGAAATACGGTCGGGGTCTGTGATAGGCGCCCTGCGCTGAATGAGCTGGTTATAGCGGTCGTTGAGCGCGTAGTACGAGCAGAGCTCGCTCATAAGCACGACGAGCTTCAAATCGGATAGCTTCGGGGCGAGCTGGACCACGAGCTGCTCGGGAGAGGCGCAGTACAAACCGGGCGCGAGCTTGACGACCGATCCGAACGGGTGGGGCCCGCTCCACACGTGGCAGGTGCAGAACGAGTTGTCGGTCCGAGCCCCGGGGCGGTCCACCAGCAAGTGCATAGGATCGTGCAGCTCCATGAGCTCGGGAAATCGTTGCCGCGCATCTTCGAGGTCGCTCTTGCTTGGGGCGCACTCCGGCACCGGCCGCAGATCGCGGTGTCCGGCAGTGAGCGCGCCGCGCATTCCCGGAAGGCGAAGCAGCTCTAAAGCAGTTGTATGTGAGAAGAGAATATCCATGGGCAAAGCGTAGGGCATATTGCTGTGGATAAGCGCCTTACCTGCGAAAATATGGCCGCGGCCTTGTCGGAATCTTACCGAATTCTTACCGCGGCGGCCGTGGTTTTGAACAATGCCGAGCTGATGGGCGTCGAGAAGCTCGTGGGCGCGAAGGCGCCGCTCGCTTCGGGTACAGGCGCGTCGGAATCGCGTCGCCGCTCGGGGGCGCGCCGCGCCCGCTCACCCCGGAGCGCTTCACGTGTTCGCCATAACTGCCCGCAAAAGCCTGTTTTGGCATGCACGACTTCGTCGCCCTTAAATCGGGGGTTGTGCGCCCCAAGTAAGACAACAAGTTCGCATAACCCTGATTACCAGGGGTTTTATGCCCTGCTTTTGCGGCTTGTGCGACATGGCAAAGAAATGAACGTCGCACAACCCTCGATTTAAGGGGGACTGCGGGGCAGTGCTGAGATTTTGTGACGTGGCTGTGGACGCTGATGGGCCGACTGGTAGTTGATTTGCAATACCAGCATATCGCGGTACACTTAACAGGTATTCGAAATCCAATACCAGTTGAATGCCAAACGCGACGGCCGTTCGGCTCGGGCGCGAGGTGACGGGAGGACTTCTCTAATATGTGCGGAATCATCGGCTTTACCGGCAAGGGGCAGGCGCAGGATATTCTCGTTGAGGGCCTGGGGCGCATGGAGTACCGCGGATACGACTCCGCGGGCGTCGCGCTCGAGGTCGCAGGCGCCGACGGCGCCGCTCGCCTCGACGTGATCCGCCGGGTGGGCAAGGTCTCGGGCCTTGCTTCCGAGCTTGAGGGGTATTCCGAGCAGTCCGGCTGCGGCATCGGCCACACCCGTTGGGCCACCCATGGCCGCCCCTCCACGGGTAATGCCCACCCGCACACGAGCTGCGACGGGCGCATCGCCGTGGTGCACAACGGCATCGTCGAGAACTTCGCGGAGCTTCGCGAGGAGCTCGAGGGGCGCGGGCACGCCTTCAAGAGCGACACCGACACCGAGGTCTTCGCGCATCTCATTGAGGAGGCTTACGCCTCAGAGCGCGACCTCATGGCGGCCGTTCGCGCGGCCGTCTCGCAGGTCATGGGCGCCTACGGCCTCGCTGTCGTTTGCGCCGACGAGCCCGGCACCATCGCCGTCGCCCGCAAGGATTCCCCGATCATCATCGGCATGGGGGAGCAGGGAGCCTACGTGGCCTCCGATGTCATCGCCCTCATCGACGCGACCCGCGACGTCGTCGTGCTCGAAGACGACCAGTTCGCCAAGCTCACCCCGGAGGGCATCGAGTACACAGATGCCGAAGGTCGCGCCATCGAGCCCAAGGTCACCCACGTCGACTGGGACCTCGACATGGCCGAGAAGGGCGGCTACCCCGACTTCATGCTCAAGGAGATCCACGAGCAGCCCCGCGTCGTGCGCGACACGCTCGTGGGCCGCTTGAGCTCCAACGGAGAGCTCGACATCGACGAGCTCGGCCTTTCTTTGCAGGAGCTCAACGACATCGACCGCGTCTACATCATCGCGTGCGGCACTTCTTACCACGCCGGTCTGGTGGCCAAAAACGTCATCGAGGGCTGGGCGCGCATACCGTGCGAGGTCGAGGCGGCGAGCGAGTTCCGCTACCGTGACCCGATCATCACCCCGTCCACGCTCGTCGTCGCCGTGTCGCAGTCCGGCGAGACCGCCGACACGCTGGCGGCCATCCGCGACGCACGTATCAAGGGCGCGAAGGTCTTCGGCATCACGAACGTGGTGGGCAGCCCCGTGGCGCGCGAGTCCGACGGCGTCATCTACACCAAGGCCAACAAGGAGATCGCCGTCGCCTCCACCAAGAGCTTCATCGGCCAGATCGTCTCGCTGATGCTGCTGGGGCTTCTGCTCGCGCAGGTCAAGTACCGGCTCTCGGCAAAGACGGCGCGCGCCTTCTTCCGCGAGCTCGGCGACACCGCCGAGCAGATCCAGCGCATCCTCGACGAGTCCGGAGACCAGGTCCACGAGGCCGCGCTCGCGTGCCGCGACGCCCGCTCGGCGCTCTTCGTCGGCCGCGGGATGGGCGCCGCAATCGCCTACGAGGGGGCGCTCAAGCTCAAGGAGGTCAGCTACCTGCATGCGGAGGCCTACGCCGCCGGCGAGATGAAGCACGGCCCGATCGCCCTTATCGAGCCCGGGTTCCCGGTCATCGCCGTGGCCACGAAGAGCCCGACTTACGACAAGGTCGTGAGCAACCTCATGGAGTGCCGCGCCCGCGGGGCCGTGGTCATCGCCGTGGCCACCGAGGGCGACGAGGACATCAAGAAGATCGCCGACCACGTCATCTACATTCCGCGGGTCCGCGACTGCTTCAGCCCCATCACCGCCTCTGTGCCTCTGCAGCTTCTTGCCCGCGAGGTCGCCATCCTGCGTGGTTGCGACGTCGACCAGCCCCGCAACCTCGCTAAATCGGTGACGGTGGAGTAAACCTGGCTGTCTGGCCTCGCTGTCCGGCTCCGGCCTGCCCGGTGGGGATTGCCGGTGGGCGAGCTGCGCGCCCTGAATCGGCATGTCTCAGCAATTCTCACCGACGATGCGCCCTGGAACCTTGCCGCCCAGTAATAGATACGAGCCTTGCGCCCTGAATGCGCGCCATCCAGTAACCCTACGTTGCTGGATGGCGCTTTTTAGGGCGCTGAGCCGCTCCTGATTGCTGGGCGGCGAGGTTTCGGGGCGCGGGTCCGCTCCTGATTGCTGGGCGGCGAGGTTTCGGGGCGCCGCCGTTCTGGTGCGCGTCTGGTGCGCGCGGTGTCGGAGAATGCCGCCTGTCGGCGCGCCCGCGCCCCGTGCAACAAGGAGAAGCCCAGATGAACGATGCCCTGCTTTCAGACAACGCCCCCGTGAGTGAGGACGCCATGGCCGAGCTTCGCCGCTTCGACGGAAAGCCGCCCGTGCGTTCCGTCCTGACGGTTGCCGCCGGGCATCTCGTCGCCATGATCGTCGGCAACATAACGCCGCCCATGCTCATCGCCTCGTCCATGGGCCTTTCCGCTGCCGACCAGTCGATTCTTGTACAGTCGGCCATGCTCGTCGCCGCGCTCAGCACGGCAATGCAGCTGATCCCCGCGCTCGGTTTCGGCATGGGGCTGCCCACGGTGATGGGCGTCTCGTTCGCCTACGTTCCGGTCCTCACGGCCATTGGGCTGCAGTACGGTGTCGCCGGCATCTTCGGCGCGCAGCTCGCCTCAGGCGTCCTCACCATCCTCTTGGGGTTTTGCATGGGCAGGATCAGGCGCTTCTTTCCGCCGATCGTGACGGGGACGGTCGTGCTCGCCATCGGGATCTCCCTGTACTCGACCGCCGTTATCTATATGGGCGGCGGCAGCGCGGCGAAGGAGGCCGGCTCCTTCGGCTCGCCCGAGTTCCTCGCGCTGGCGGCCCTGACGCTTGCCGTCGCGCTCGCCTGCGGATTCTTCGGCAAGGGGGTGGTCAAGGCGTCGGGTATGCTCATCGGCATCGCCGCGTGTTTCGCCGCCGCCCTTGACATTGGAGTCGTCGACTTCTCGGAGCTCTCGTCCGCGCCCTGGGTCTCCCTGCCGCGGCCGCTGTATTTCGGAATCGAGTTCCACGCCGACGCTATCCTGCTCATGGCGCTCATAAACGTCGTCCAGTCCGTCCAGATGGTCGGCGGGGTCTCGTCCACCACGATCGGCGCCTTCGGCCGGGAGGCCACGGCGGCGGAGATTGGCGGCTCCATCAAGGGGCAGGGCCTCGCGTGCGTCCTCGGGGCCTTCTTCGGCGGCCTCCCGACCTCGATATTCAGCCAGAACGTCGGGCTTATCTGCACCTCGAAGATGATCGCGCGCCGCGCCTTCGCCCTCGTCGCGCTCGTGCTGTTGGCGGACGGGCTCTCGCCGAAGCTCGCGGCGGTCGCGACCTCGGTTCCCCTGCCGGTGCTCGGCGGCGCCACGGTCACCGTCTTCGCCGTCATCGCCGTTTCCGGCATCGAGCTCATCTGCGCACAGCCGCTCACGTACCGGAACAAGATCATCGTCGGGCTCTCGCTCGCGCTCGGCATGGGCGTCGGGTCCGTCCCCGAGATCCTGCAGTTCTTGCCGCAGACAGCTCAAAACGTGCTCGGCAGCTCGCTGGCAGTAACGTTCATCGTGGCGTTCGCCCTCAACCTGATGCTCCCGGAAGGCGACGGGGACCGGGCAAAGAAGTAGCGGCCGCGTCTCAAGGCCCGGCGCTCCCCGGCGCGTTTCACAGCGCCGCGTCGCGTCCTGCATCTGTGTGGGGTTCGTGTACGCGGCCCCGCCTGCCTGCGGCTTCCGGTCCGTTCGGGCAGCTAGGGGGTACTCATGGTTGCCGGTTTGTTTCATAATGGCCCGAGAAAAACGACGCGAAACGTGCGCCGCATGCGAAGAAAGACCGAAAGGAACCCTCTATGAAGTCGATCATCCCCGCCGCCGGCCTTGGCACCCGCTTCCTCCCCGGCACCAAGGTCACGCCGAAGGAGATGCTGCCGGTCCTCGACAAGCCCGTTATCCAGTACGTCGTCGAGGAGGCCCTGGCGCCCGCCGAGGTCGACGAGTGCATCATCGTTTCTTCCCAGGCAAAGCCCCAGATCATGAGCTACTTCACCCGCGACCTCGCGCTCGAGGACGAGCTCGTCTCCCGCGGCAAGCCTGGCTACGCCGAGGCTATCGCCGAGGCCGGCTCGCTGCCCGTCGACTTCTGTTTCCAGAGCGAGCCGCGCGGCCTCGGCCACGCCATCCGCTGCGCCTCGTATGCCACCGGCGACGAGCCGTTCTTCGTGCTGCTCGGCGACTACATGGTCCCGGACAAGAAAATCCTTCCCCGCATGATGGAGGTCTCTAAGGCCCACGGCGGCTGCTCCGTCATCGCCGTCGCCCCCTGCCCGGAGGAGGAGGTCTCCCGCTACGGCATCATCGCCGGCAGGCAGGTCGGCACTATTGCCGAGTTCCCCGAGGCGGGCGAGAACGACGAGGGCGCCGTCTGGAAGCTCACCGGCATGGTCGAGAAGCCCAAGGCCGCGCTCGCCCCGAGCCGCCTGTTCATCGTAGGCCGCTACCTGCTCTCGCCGCGTGTGATGGAGCTCCTCAAGGACCAGAAGCCGGGCGCCGGCAACGAGATCCAGCTCACTGACGCCATGGAGCGCTGCCTCGCCGAGGAGGAGTTCTATGCCCTCGTCATCGATCCCAAGGAGGGCTACGACACGGGCACCGTCGCCGGCTGGATCGCCACGAACGCCCGCATGGCGCAGGCCGACGAGCGCTTCGCGTCCGCCTTCGCGGAGGCCATGAGCGACTAGTCCTCGTCTCGTCGCGAAGAAGCCCGAAGAATTTTCAAGAAGAAAAGCCCGCGGCCATCAGGCTGCGGGCTTTTTGCTTCGCGGGGGCCGACTGCGCGGACGGGCTAGTCCCAGTAACCGTCGTGGACGGCGCACGCCTCCGCCACGAGCTCCGGGAACGGGCCCACGACCTCGATTTTCTTTTGGCTGGACCCGAAGATCTGGCGGCACGGCGTGTCGAGCGTGGGGTTCTGCTCGCTGTCGCCGGTCTGGGCGAGGATGTCGCGCTCGGTCATGGCGTAGACCACGCGGCCGACGTTCGCCCAGTAGATGGCGCCCGAGCACATGGCGCAGGGCTCGCCGGTGGTGTAGATGGTGCACTGCCACAGGTAATCGTGGTCGAAGCGGCGGCTGGCCTCCTCCATGAGGGAGGTCTCGGCGTGGCCGGTGCAGATGTGCTCGCTGATCTCGCGGTTCTCCTGCTCGAGGACGATCTCCTTGTTCTCGTTCACGAGGATTGCGCCGAAGGGCGTGTTGCCGTGCTCGCGGCTCTCGCGCGAGACCTCGATGGCGCGGCGCAGGAACGCGACGTCCTCCTCGTGCGTGAAGGTCGCGCGGCGCGGCGTCTCCCAGCTGGGGGCCTTCTCTTCCATGGGTCTTCCTTTCTTGTCGCGGGCGTCTTTGCGCCCGGGTCCGCGCGAAAAGAAAAGCACGTGCCAGGCGAGGGGCGGCTCGCCTGGCACGTGCTCGGCCGCCTCGCCGCGCGTACCTCGTGCACGCGGCCCCGCAAAACGCGCGGGCGATAAAGACGGCGTCTCTTCGCTTTTCTCGCCAACCTTACCACGGGGCGCCGGGTTCGTGCTACCATGCTTGACCATAGGCGATGACGGGGAGAGTACCCGGGGTCGCGCGGTCACAAGAGAGCGGGGACGGTGGGATCCCGCGTCCGCGTCCCGGAGAAGATCACCCCCGAGCCGCGGCCCCAAAGCAGTGACGCGCCAGGTCGTTCGGCCTGCGTTTCTTTGTGAGTAGACGTCGCCGGAGTGGCCGCCGTCACAGGCCAGCCGAGTAAGCCGGAAGACCGGTCGCTGGGTGGTTGCAAGCGAAGTGTGACGTGAGCGCTTCGTCCCAGCACGACGGGACGGGCGCTTTTTTGGTGCCCAGGAAGGAGTCACGAGAGTGGCGAACGAGTACAAGAAGACGACCAATCTCCCGCAGACGGGTTTCCCGATGCGCGCGAGCCTGGCGCAGAACGAGCCTAAGCGCCTCGCCGCCTGGGAGGACGACAACGTCTACGAGCAGATGCTCAAGAAGAACGAGGGCCACAAGAAGTTCGTCCTGCACGATGGCCCCCCGTATGCCAACGGCCCCATCCACCTCGGCCACGCGCAGAACAAGATCTCCAAGGACATCATCAACCGCTTCAAGTCCATGCAGGGCTACCAGACGCCGTACGTCCCCGGCTGGGACTGCCACGGCCAGCCCATCGAGCACAAGGTCGAGACCATCCTCGGCACCCAGAAGTTCAACCAGCTCCCGACCGAGAAGGTCCGCGAGCTCTGCCGCAAGATGGCCGTCGAGCAGGTCGATACCCAGCGCCAGGGCTTCAAGCGCCTCGGCGTCCTCGCTGAGTGGGAGAATCCCTATCTTACCTACGTGAACGACTACGACGCCACCGACGTCGAGATCTTCAAGGCCATCTTCGACCGCGGCGCGATTTATCGCGGCCGCAAGCCCGTCCACTGGTGCTCGCACTGCCATACGGCGCTCGCCGAGGCCGAGATCGAGTACGGCGACGAGGTCAGCCCCGCCATCTTCGTGCGCTTCGAGATGACCACCGTCCCCGCGGGCCTCGAGGCCTGGGCCGGTAAGCTCTGGGTCGACATCTGGACCACCACCCCCTGGACGCTTCCCGCCGACGACGCCGTCATCCTGCACCCCGAGGCGACCTACGTGGCCGTCATCCACGACGGCCAGGCCGAGATCATGGCCGAGGCCCTCGTCGAGAAGGACTGCGCCAAGTTCGGCTACGAGGACGTCGAGCTCGTGCGCGGCGCCGACGGCGAGCCCTGGCGCATGACCGGCACCGAGCTCTGCCACAACAAGTACAAGCAGCCCATCTTCGGCGACCAGGGCGAGGAAGGCGAGTTCATCTACGCCGACTACGTCACCCTCGACGACGGCACGGGCATCGTCCACACCGCCCCCGGTCACGGCGTCGACGACTACCTCGCCGGCATGAAGTTCAACATCCCCGTGGTCATGCCCGTCGACGACGACGGCCGCTTCTTCAAGGGCGACGGCATGGGCACCGGCGGCCCGTGGTCCGGCATGGAGGTCAACGAGGCCAACCCCAAGATCATCGAGTGGCTGCGCGAGCGCGGCACCCTGATCCTGCACGAGGACATCAACCACAGCTACCCGCACTGCTGGCGCTGCAAGCAGCCCGTCATCTTCCGCGCCACGAGCCAGTGGTTCGTCTCGATGGACAAGCCGCTCACCGACGGCAAGTCGCTGCGCGAGGAGGCCACGACCGAGCTCAACAAGGTCGACTTCTACCCGGCGCACGCCATCAAGCGCATCGGTTCCATGGTCGAGGGGCGCCCGGACTGGTGCATCTCGCGCCAGCGCAACTGGGGCGTGCCCATCCCGGCCTTCACCTGCCAGGACTGCGGCGAGGTCGTCATGAACGACGCCACGCTCGACGCCGTCATCGAGCTCTTCCGCGAGAAGGGCTCCGACTGCTGGTTCACCGACGAGCCGGCCTCCTACCTGGGCGACGCCTGCACCTGCGAGAAGTGCGGCAGCCACAACCTCAAGGCCAACAAGGACATCCTCGACGTGTGGTGGGACTCCGGCGTCTCGCACACCGCCGTCTGCCGCCACCGCGACAACCTCGCCTTCCCGGCCGACATGTACCTCGAGGGCTCCGACCAGCACCGCGGCTGGTTCATGAGCTCGCTCATGACCTCCGTGGGCGCCTACGGCGTGGCCCCCTACAAGTCCGTGGTCTCGCAGGGCTTCACGCTCGACGGCCAGGGCCGCAAGATGTCCAAGTCCCTCGGCAACGTCATCGACCCCAACAAGGTCTGCGACGAGCGCGGCGCCGACGTGCTGCGCCTCTGGCTCGCCTCGGTCGACACGTCCAACGACGTCCCCTGCGACGGCGACATCCTCGGCCACGTCGGCGAGGCCTACCGCAAGATCCGCAACACCCTGCGCTTCCTTCTCGGCGAGATCGAGGGCCAGTTCGACCCGGCGAACGACGCCGTCGCGCTCGACGAGCTCACCGCCTACGACCAGCTCGCGCTCGCCCGTATGTGCCAGGTCCACCAGACGGTGACCGACGCCTACAACGGCTACCGCTTCAACGTGGTCTACCGCAACCTCTACGACTACGTGACCGAGCTCTCCAATGGTTACCTCAACGCCACCAAGGACCGCGTCTACTGCGGCGAGAAGAACGGCGCCGAGCGCCGCAGCGCCCTCACCGTCTGGGCGCAGATCCTCACGATGCTCGTGCACGACCTGCAGCCGATCCTGGTCTTCACCTGCGACGAAATCCTCGAGTTCCTGCCCGCCTCCATGCGCGACGGCCAGGAGCGCGCCGCCCTTCTCGACTGGTACCAGGCCCCCTGGACCGCCGACGAGTGCGCCGGGAAGCTCGCCGCCTACGAGCAGATGACGGCCGCCCGCGACGCCTTTACCAAGGCGTTCGAGGAGGCCAAGGCCGCAGGCGTGGTGACCGAGAAGACGAGCCAGGGCGCTAAGGCGCAGCTTACCCTGACCGCCGAGTCCGCCGCTGCGCTTTCCGGCGTGGACCTCGCCGAGGTCTTCGTCTGCTCCGCGGTCGAGGTTTCCGAGGGCGACGAGCTCTCCTGCTCCGTGGCCCCTGCCGACGGCGAGAAGTGCCCGCGCTGCTGGAACTTCCGCACCCTCGGCGCCGACGGCCTCTGCTGCCGCTGCCACGACGCCGTGGCCGCTCACCAGGAGTAACGTGGCCGGAACGCTCAACACAACCAGCCTTGCCCGCCGCCTCGGCACCTTCGCCGGGGCGGCGGCCCTCGTGGTCGCGGCCGACCAGCTCGTCAAGGTATGGGCCCGAGGCGCCCTTACGGTGGGCGAGCCCGTGACCCTCATCCCGCACGTGATGGACCTCTCGCTCGTGTACAACACGGGCGCGGCCTTCTCGATGGGGGAGGGCAAGGGGTTTCTCTTCGTGCTCATCGCGGCCGTGATCACCGTCGCCTGCGCCGCGCTGTGCTGGAAAGAGGAGACGGTCCCGCTGCCGCTCGCGGCCACGCTGGGCTGCGTGGCGGGCGGCGGCATCGGCAACGCCATCGACCGCGTGGTCGCCGGCAGGGTCACCGACTTCTTTGCCACCACCTTCATGAACTTCGCCATCTTCAACGTGGCCGACATCTTCATTACCTGCGGCGTGGTCGTCGCTTTTGTGCTGTGGACTCGCTGGGACCGTGTCCGTGAGGCCGCCGAGAACGTCGAGGCCTAGCATGTCGGCGCGAATCGTGAACCTGCTCGTTGGGCCCGAGTCCGACGGGATGCGCCTCGACGCGTTTCTCGCCGCCGCCGAGGGCATGCCCTCGCGCTCGGCCTGTGCCAAGCTCGTTGAGTCTGGCGCCGTGTTCATCAACACGTGCCCGGCGACCTCCAAGTCCGAGAAAGTCCTGCTCGGCGACCGCGTGACCGCCGAGGTGGAGGAAGAGGGGCCCGGCGAGTCGGGCGGCCTGCTCGCCCCGAACCCCTACATCGACCTCGATATACGCTTTGAGGACGACTACCTGCTCGTGCTTTCTAAGCAGGCGGGCCTCGTGTGCCACCCGAGCCCGGGTCATATCGACGACACCCTGGCCAATGCGCTCGTGGCCCACTGCGGCTACGACCACCTGGGCATGCTGCAAGGGGATGAGCGCCCCGGCATCGTGCATCGCCTCGACATGGACACCTCGGGGCTCATGGTCGCCGCCAAGGACGACGCGACGCAGAGGGCCCTGCAGGACCTGATCCGCATGCGCGTGCTCGACCGCCGCTATGTCACGCTCGTCCAGGGCTACGTGGCCCGCGAGGAGGACACCGTCATCACCGGCATCGCGCGCTCAACGCGCGACCGCCTGCGCATGGCCGTCTCCGATGCGCCGGGGGCCCGCGAGGCCATAACCACCTACCGTGTGCTCGAGCGCTTCGACTGCGGGCGGCGCGACGAGGGCTACAGCCTGCTCGAATGCCACCTTTACACAGGTCGCACCCACCAGATCCGCGTCCACATGCGCCACATCGGGCACCAGCTCGTGGGCGACCAGCTCTACGGGCGCGGCGACGACCGGCTGAACCTCGGCCTGCGCAGACAGTTCCTCCACTCGTGGAGCATCGGCTTCGACCATCCCGCGACCGGCGAGCGCATCGAGCGCGTCGACCGCCTTCCTGACGACCTTCTCGCTATACTGGAAGGGCTAAAAGAACGCTCCATGGGGCGCACGGCGGCGGGCGACGTCATCTGCCCGCAGCTCGGCGCCGCGGACTAGACCGTACAACCTGGGGAGACCCTATGATGCAGTTCAACAGGCTCGGGCTCACGCCGATCGTCATCTTCAACATGGTCATCTGGCTGTTCTTCACGCTCGCGTACTTCTACCAGATCGTCTACATCATCCGCGTGGCCATCAAGGGTATGGTCCACCTGCCCGAGGCAAAGAAGAACCACCGCTACGCGTTCTTCATCGCGGCGCACAACGAGGAGCCGGTCATCGGCAACCTCGTGCGCTCGATCCTCTCGCAGGACTACCCGCGCGAGCTCGTCGATTGCTTCGTCGTCTGCGACTCCTGCACCGACAACACGCATGCCGAGGCCGAGGCCGCCGGCGCCATCGTCTGGGACCGCAACGACCTTGCGCGCAAGGGCAAGAGCTGGGTCATGGACTACGGCTTCGACCGCATCCTCAACGAGTACGGCGACACGTACGAGGCCTTCATCGTCATGGACGCGGACAACATCATCGCGCCTGATTACCTCAAGGTCATGAACCAGGCCTTCGATGCGGGCTATCTCGTCTGCACGAGTTACCGCAACTCCAAGAACTTCGATTCCAGCTGGATCAGCTCTGCCTACGCCACGTGGTTCCTGCGCGAGGCCAAGTTCCTCAACAACGCGCGCATGATGATGGGCACCTCCTGCGCCATCTCCGGCTCCGGCTGGATGGTCTCGTCCCGCATCGTCCGCGGCATGCACGGCTGGGATTTCCACACGCTTACCGAGGATATCCAGTTCTCGACCTTCTGCTGCGCGCACAACATCCAGATCGGTTTTGCGCCGGCGGAGTTCTTCGACGAGCAGCCGCTTACCTTCAAGGCGTCCTGGACGCAGCGTATGCGCTGGACCAAGGGTTTCTACCAGGTGTTCTTCTCGTACGGGCGTGACCTCATCAAGGGTATCCGCAAGGGGCAGTTTGCTTCTTACGACATGCTCATGACCATCGCTCCCGGTATGATCTTGACGCTGCTCTCGTTCTTCATCAACGCCGCCTACCTCATCGTCGGAACGCTCAGCCACGGGTTCATCGCCACCGACGCGGAGCTCTCCATGTGCGTGGGCTCGCTCGTCATGACTTTCGCGTCGATGTACATCGTGTTCTTCATCCTCGCCGTCATCACGACGGTCTCGGAGCGTAAGCACATCCACGCAAAGAAGAAGTGGCGCATCATCACGAACCTCTTCACCTTCCCGCTGTTCATGATGACCTACGTGCCCATCACGGTCGCCGCCCTCTTCAAGAAGGTCGAGTGGGTCCCGACCAAGCACGACATCGCCGTCGACTTCAGCGACGTCGTCTCCGAAGGCTCCAACTAGCAGCTCATTCTGCCTTTCTTGGCCGCGAAAGCCGGCCCGGTGTTCCTTTGAATTACGGACAGTCCTGACTCGCACGAAGGCCACATTAAGTGGCCTTCGGCTCATGCGGAACTAATTCAAAGCAACACCGGGCCGGCTTTCGCTACCCGAGAAGGCTGTTTACGTGGGATTGGCCCGCGAGGGTCGGGCTTGGTTTGTCGCGAGTTCCGCATGAGCCGGACGAGACTTAATGTCTCGTCCGTGCGAAGAGGACTGCTTGAGCAGCAAACCAAGCCCGACCCTCGCGGGCCGCGCATCGTTCAGGTTGTTTGGAAGGCTGACAAAAATGCAGCTCAGTGGGCTTTTGTTGTCGTTGGCCGAATAATTGTTGCTGATGCTACAATGGCGTGCAATCTGGCGTATCTGAGGCCTGCCGTTTGCAGGGGATAAGGAGAC
>CAVIBB010000010.1:0-31975 GCA_963640745.1 Paludibacteraceae bacterium | reverse complement strand
CGATATAGCGACTCACGAAGCGCCCGCTGTGCTTCGATGTCGCCGCGGGCCGACCAGTGGCGAAAGCCGCATAGTAAAGCGGCTCTTGGCCCACCGAGCGAGGAAAACTCATTGTGAGACGCCCGCTCGGTGAGTCGTTACCCAACAATAGGTCCACGGCTGCGCCCGCGCCTTCGGTACCGGGAAACCAGCACTCCATAATCGCGTCGACCGACCCCGACAGCTCGCAAAGCTCGAGCGGACGTCCGCCAAACAATAACGCGACGCTTCTCTTCGCGTAGGGGATTACTTTTGAAAGCCATTCGCACTGGGACGCGGGCAGGCGCAGATCCGTTCGGCTCCCCGACTCGCCCGACTGAAGCATGTGCTCCCCCACCGCAAAGACGACGATATCGGCCCATTCGGCCAGCTCGACGCTGCGAGCAAGCTCCGCTGCGTCATCAAGGGGCGACGGCCCTTGAATCCAAGAGACCGATCCAAAATCGCCCAAATCCGCCAACTCATCCTCCGACAGCATCCTACACCCCTCCGACCAGCGAAATTCTCGCTCGCCAAGCTCATGGGAGAATGCCTCTGCCAATGTCGGGACGGCATCTCGGTCGCCATAAACCGCCCAAAGTCCATTGAGGTCGCGGGAGTTCGCATAGGGGCCTAGCAAAGCGACCCTCTGGCCACGCCGCAACGGCAAAACAGGAGCCTCGTCCCCAGCAGCCACTTCATTGCGGAGAAGCACCATCGATTTTCTTGCCGCATTGCGCGCCCCCTCACGGTCGGGAGAAGGAAGCTCGGCAAGGCCACGATACGGGTCCTCGAATAGGCCAAGCCGATTTTTGAGCTCGAGCACACGCATGACCGCCTGGTCGACCTGCTCGATACTCAGCCTTCCTTCTTCCAACAGCGACTCTATCTGATTCGCATAGCAGGAGGTTTTCATGTCTATATCAATGCCGGCTGTGAGAGCGAGCTCAGCTGCCTCGGCGTCATTTGCAGCAATGCCGTGGGCCACAAGCTCAGCCACCGCGGCATAATCGGCAATAGTCACGCCGTCGAAGCCCCATTCGTCGCGCAGGACATCGCGCATAAGCCACCGGTTTGCCGTAGAGGGCACACCTTCGACCGTGTTGAACGATGACATCACCAGGCCGCAGCCCGCCTCGACCGCGGCGCGATACGGGGAAAGGTAATCCGACACCATGCGCCAACGAGACATGTCGACCGTATTGTAATCACGCCCCGCCTCGACCGCCCCATAGGCGGCGAAGTGCTTGACGCAGCTCACGAGGTTCTGTTCACCCAAAGTCACCGAAGAAACACCGGCCCCGGAAAGGGGCGTCTCGCCCTGAAATCCACGAACGTACGCCTGCGCAAAACGGGCGTTTAACAGCGGGTCCTCGCCCGGCGACTCCATGCACCTCCCCCATCGGGCATCACGACAAACGTCCACCA
Source organism: Paludibacteraceae bacterium (assembly GCA_963640745.1). Lineage (GTDB taxonomy): Bacteria > Actinomycetota > Coriobacteriia > Coriobacteriales > Atopobiaceae > Paratractidigestivibacter. The sequence continues at coordinate 30,529 of CAVIBB010000010.1, read as the reverse complement.
TGGGAGAAAAGGTCACATGCGCCCCATCGGCCACGGCTTCACGGGCCGTGGCCTGCGCGCAGCGCTGTGCCAACTCCGGCTCCCAGCTTGACGCGAGCGCAAGCGGCATTGGGTACACCGTCTTGTACCCATACACGACGTCGGCCATAAATAGCAGTGGGATTCGACTGTGCCCAAGATGCCGGCTCTGGATATCCCGAACGTTGTCGGCTCCCATGACGTTGAGTACCGAGCCCGCGTTCTGTGCAACCCAAGGCTCAATTCCGAGCTTGGCCTGAGGACCCGTCGCAAGCTCGCCGGCGCCAAAGCACCCGCCGTCGAGCTGGACAAGTTGGCCTATTTTTTCCTTTAGGCTCAGGCTATCCAACAGCTCTTTGAGCTCTGTTTGGTTCATATCGCGCCTTTCTTGCCAAGCATGTATCGCTTTACAAAGTTGTGCTAGCACTCGCCGTCGGCGAGCATCGAGTCATTGAAGCCCCAAAGATACGTGCCCACAAACGCGCCAACGAACCCGACTGCCGCGGCAGCCACGAAGCCCCAGCCGCCGGGAAAGGTCGCCATGGCGGGAAGCGTCAGTACGCAGGTGGTCAGCCAGGCGGTAAAGGTCGACCCAGCGATGCCAGCCACCAAGCCGCCAAGCGCCGTCGCACCCATGCAGATATAGAAGGGGCGCTTATACTTGAGAACAACGCCGTAGATCGCCGGTTCCGTCACGCCGCCCACGAGGGCCGAGAAGCCCGAGCTTAAGCCCGTCTCCTTGAGCTTTGCGTTCTTAGTCTTAAGCGCGACTGCTAAAGCAGCGCCCGCAATCGAGTAGTTGGTGCCGGTGGTGACAGGCAGCAGGGTATCTCCGCCGTAGACGGCCATGTTGTTGAGCGCAATCGGCAAGCTGGCGGTATGGGCGCCCAGCACAATGAGCATAGGCCACAGGCCCGCCATAACGACTCCAGCCACAGCGGGACTCAAGCCATACAAGAACGAATAAGCGGCTGCGACGATCTCTCCCAGCCAAGTAGTGACGGGACCGATGACAATCAGGGTCAACGGGACCATAACCACCAAGCAAACGAGGGGAACAACAACACCCCTCACGACCTCGGGCACGATACGGCTGAGCTGTTTTTCCAGCAAGGCAAGCACCGCGATACTGGCAACAGCAGGGATGACCGAGCTCGAATAGCTCACGGTAGTCACGGGAATCCCAAGGAAATCGATGCCGCCCTCGGCCGACATACTAGCGACAAGATCAGGATAGACGAGCACGGCGGCCACCGCAAAGGCGACGTACTGGTTGCAGCCAAACTTCTTGGCCGCGCTCACCGCCAGCGCCATGGGCAGGAAATAGAAAAACGCGTCCGAAGCGGCGTAGAGCACCGCGTAGGTATTGCACGCGGGATCGACCCACCCGAGCACGGAGCACATGATGAGAATGCCCTTAAGAATACCCGTCGCCACCATGCCCCCAACCACGGGCATAAACACGCCGGAGAGAACATCAAGAAGCGAGAACTTACCGACGGTAGCGGGCACACCATTTGTCGCTTCATCAATAAGCCCCTGGTCAAATATACTTTTGAAGACAGCGTCAACATGAGTTCCAATAACGACCTGCACCTGTCCGCCGGCACGGATAACATCGATAACGCCCTCGATAAGCTTGATTTGCTTGTCATCCGCAACAGTTTCATCGGTAAGGACAAAGCGCAACCTTGTGATGCAGTGAGTCACGGACCTAATGTTTGTCCGGCCGCCCACAGACTCTACGACCTCTTGAGCAAGCCTGGAATAATCCTTTGCCATTCTTTCCTCCAGATATTGATGTATGCGGAAAGAAGCGGTGCGCACGCTCTCCTCGCGCCCAATTCTCGCAAAGGGGTGAAGCGCCATCTATACTCATGTCGGACTTGAGAACTAACAATTTCCGACGTAAAGAAGGATGTCCATGACTCCAGATGAGCTCGACTTTCAGCTTCGGAGGCTCACCGAGCACGAGCTCCGTTACCGAAACGGTTGGATCAACCCCGCATACGACGACCAACTTGAGCACCTGCGTCTACATGGCAAGGAACTTAAAGTACTGAAGCTCCACCCGAGTCTAAAGCCATTGGCGGGCAGCAAGCACTCGCGATTCATCGCCTATCCCGCCCACGTCCACCCCTGGGTTGAGCTCAACTACATGTACTCGGGGTCTTGCCGACAGCGTATCAACGGACACGAAGTCGAGCTAGCGAAAGGGCAGACGCTCCTCCTAAACCAGGGAAGCGTCCACGAGTTGCCCGTCTTGGGCCAAGATGACATCCTTCTCAACATCTACGTGCGCAAGGAATACCTAGCCGCCGGATTCCTCAATCGGCTTTCAAAGCGAAGCGTTATCACGCAGCTGCTGGCCGACTCCATAGCGGGCGGACTGGAGCAAGACCAGTGGATCTTTTTCGATAGCCAAGACTCGCGACGACTCCCCCTCTTCATCCAGGAGTTCTTCTGCGAGCTGTACGACCCGTCGAGCCAGTACCGAGACGTGCTCGATGGGCTGTTTGGCCTTATTTTGACCGAACTATTAGCCTCATATTGGCAAACGGACTCCGAACAGACAGCCAGCAAGGACACAAATATATTGCCTGTGTTGCGATACGTAGAGGAGAACTATCAAACGGCAACGCTTCATGAGGCGGCGAACCGATTTGCGCTGAACCCCGACTACCTCTCACGGCTTTTACGCAAAAAGACGGGCAACACCTTTAAGGACCTTCTCCGCAAGCAGAGGCTCACGGAGGCGTGGGAACTCCTGATCACCACGGACCAGTCCGTCGAGGAGATTGCCCGCCGATGCGGATACACGAACATCACGAGCTTCTATTCCAAGTTCAAGGACTACTACGGCATGACGCCCGCTACCGCCCGCAAAGGTATCTAACCATTACTCCCCCGCCCCCGCCCTCCGTCGACCGGGCGAGAGATCCCCTAACACGGAATGCCCGCCCTTCCTTGCCATGTGAGTCGCGCGGCGAGGGAGCGCGCCAGCGCGACCGCCGAACATGGAAAGGGAGGGGCGGGCTTTGCGCCCGAAGGGGTCTAGCGCGTGGCTAGTCCACGAACTCCTCGTTGATGGCGATGTTGAAGTCGCGGCAGGTGTCCTTGAGCCCCTGGTCGGAGATGACGTTCAGGAACTTGTCGGAGCCGCCGTTGGCCGCACGGGCAGCCACATAGAGCTGGGCGGCCTTCTCGACGGTGTGGGCCAGGCCGAAGGTGGTGTCGAAGTCGGGGCCGACGGCAAAGAGGCCGTGGTGCGCCCAGACGATCGTGTCGTACTTCTTCATGAGCTCGGAGCTCGCCTCGGCAATAGCCGGACCGCCGGGGACCATCCAGGGCACGACGCCCACGCCACCGGGGAAGACCACGACGCACTCGGTCATCATCTGCCACAGGACGCGCGTAAAGGCGCGGTCCTCGAGCGGCACGATGAAGGACATCTCGATGATGCCCGGGGTGTGGGCGTGGTAGATCACGCGGTTCGCGCCGTCGGTGCGGGCGGCCGTCACGCAGTGGTTCATGTAGTGGCTCTCGAACTCGGAGGTCGGGCGGGCACCCTCGAGCAGGCCCCAGACGATGCGGAACGCGTCGCCGGTCTCGTTGATCTCGACGATGCCGATGTTGTGGGCCGGGTCGCCGGCGACGTTGCGCATGTACTTGCCGCTGCCGGTCGAGACGAAGTACTGGCCGGCGAGGTTCTCGCCACAGACGCCCATCTTGACCCACTCGCGGGGCTCGGCATCGAAGAACGGACGGGCCTCGGCGACCTCCTCATCGGTCATTCGATAGGTCAGGTTACCGCCGTTGCGCTCGTGCCAGCCCTGCTTGAAGCCGTCGTCGCACATGCGGGTAAAGCCCTTGATGAACTGCAGATCCTCCATAGCCATGCTGTTTTCCTCTCTCGAAGATGCGAAGGGACGGTCCCTTCTTATCGTTGCGTTATGTATGAGACAAAGGGAGCGGCCCCTAAAGGGAACGACCCTTCATATCATTGAATTAGTGATGCGGGTCGAAGCGCTTGATGTCGAAGCTGCGCGCAATGCAGGAGCGCGCGCCGGCAAGGTCGGCGAAGACACCGTCGCGGATCATCTGGACGACGAAGTTGCCGATGCAAGTGCCCTCAATGGGGCCGGCATAGACGGGAAACCCGCACGCGTCGGCCGTCATCTGGTTGAGATAAGCGTCCTGGCAGCCGCCGCCCACGATGTTGATGCTCGTGTACTCGCGGCCGGTGAGCTCGGCTAGGTTGGCCACCGCGCGCGCATACGAGCTCGTCAGGCTGCAGTACACGGTGCGCATGACCTCGCCGATGGTCTGGGGCACAGGCTGGTCCGCGTCTGCGCATGCTGCCTTGATCTCCTCGTACATGGAATCCGGCGAGAGGAATCGCTCGTCGTCGACGTCCACGTAGGCACTGAAAGGCTCGGCCGCGCGCGTGAGCTCGATGAGCTCACCGAAGCCGATCTGGTGGTCGAGCATGGCCTTATGCGCAGTCTTGCCCTCGACGTAGTCGACGCCGTTGACCTCACGGCGCACGGACTGGTTCATCCACAGGCCCATGATGTTCTTGAGGAAGCGGTAGCGGCGCTCGTAGCCGCCCTCGTTCGTGAAGTTCTGCTCGCGCGCGGCCGGGCCGGTCACGGGCTCGGGCAGCTCGCAGCCGAGCAGGCTCCAAGTACCGGAGCTCAGGTACGCGGCGTGCTCGTCGCGGGCCGGCACGGAGAGATACGCGCTGCCGGTGTCGTGGCTCGCGCAGAGCACGACGGGCGCGTCGTAGCCCACCTTGGCCGCCACCTCGGGAAGAAGCCCTCCCGCCACGGCGCCCGGCATCGTCGGCGCCAGGAAAATGCGCGACGGGATACCGAACCTCTCCAGAACGCCCTGGTCCCAGCAGCAGGTCCGCGCATCGAGAAGCCCCGTGGTGCTGGCGTTGGTGTACTCGTTCGTCTTTGCGCCGGTGAGCCGCCACACCAGGTAATCGGGGACCATGAGGAAGGTGCGGGCGGCCTCCAGGTGCTCGGGGTGCTCGCGCTTGAGGGCGAGCAGCTGGTAGATGGTGTTGAACGGCTGGCGCTGGATGCCCGTGCGCTCATAGAGGTCGGACGGGGCCATGATCTTGTCGGCGACCTCGTAGATGCCGTCGGTGCGCCCGTCGCGGTAGGCCACCGCGTCGCCGATCATCTGGTCGTTCTCGTCAAGAAGCACGAAGTCGACGCCCCAGGTGTCGATGGAAACGGAGACCGGAACGCGGCCCGTCTTCTCCTTGGCCGCGGCGAGCCCGCGGACGACGTTCTCGTAGAGACCCTCGATGTCCCAGCAGCTGTGGCCGTAGCTCAGGACCTGCGTGTTGTCGAAGCGGTAGACCTCCTCGTAGGCCATCACGCCGTCCTCGACCCAGCCCATGAGCACACGCCCGCTCGAGGCGCCGATGTCCACAGCGGCGTAGTGCTTGGTGTCTATGCGTCCTGCCATGCGTTTCTCCCCTCCTGACCAGGTGCTCGCTTAGCGACAAACGACGTCGACGGGGACGTTCAGAATCTTTGCCACCTTGAGGATGGTGTCGGTGTGGGAGCCGAGCGCGGCGGCCATGTGGTGCGTCGGGCCGGTCTCGTTCCAGCGGTTCATGAACTCGCGGGCGCCGCAGGAGAACTTCATGCGCATGTTCGTGTCGCCGAAGGTAAAAATCGGGCCCTCGACGTTCTCGCCCTCCGCCACGACAAACTTGAAGTTGCCGTCGCCGTCCTGGGTGATGCCCAGGTAGGTGACCGTGCCGAGGCCGGGGTAGAACTGCGTGAGGTAGCCGCCGCCGGTCTTGCCGTGGAAGACGGGGACAACCTTGAGGGTGGGCTTCTTGGCCGTGGAGATGTCGGCGTCGCCGGAGCCGGAGTGGCCGATGATGACGACGTCCTCGGGGAAGTCGATGGAGTACATCTCGGAGAGCTGGCCCGTGCCGGCGATGGTCTTGAGGATGCTCATGGCCACGGCGACCTTCATGTCGCCCTCGACGGCGCACGCGGTGCCCTGCTTGATGAGCATGGAGAACGCCGGGATGAGCATGGAGTCGAGAACGCCGGCCTGGCCCTGGGCGTAGCCGTCATAGTGGCTGGCCACGAGGCCGATCTCCTCGTCGCGGCACCACTGCTCGAAGGCGAGGACGTACTTTGCCATCTCCTGGATAGGCTCGTCGGAGACCGCGGCGCCGCCCTCGACGTCGAAGGTGTCCAGGATCTCGGCGGCCTTTGCGTCAATGGAGGCCTGATCGTCGACGTTGTCGGCAATGGCCCACATCTTCTCCCAGTCGAACTGCTTGGTGTAGAGGCCGAGGCGGTTGTAGAGGTTCGTCTCGTCGATGTAGAGATCCATCATGCCGGGGTACGGGCGGCCGATCTGGGCGATGTTCGTGCGACGCAGGCGACGGCGGACGTTCGCGGCGCGACACCACTCGTCGAGCTGGCGGGCCACCTCGGGGTCGCCGCCCTCGACGACGCCGGTGATAACGGCGTGGCGCTTGCCGGCGCGGTTGAGGTCGGCCACGACCTCGCCGGGGGCGCCGCAGGCGTAAAGGTCGCCAAGCCACGTGGGGATGTCGGTGGCCGCGTAGTCGGGCTGGGCCTTCTTCTGCACGTTGACGACAACCACGGGGACGTCGAGGTCTCGGACGGCGGGAAGTACGTTGTAGCTGGTGGCGTAGGTGAGCATCTGCAGGATGACGAGGTCGACGTCGGCGGCGCGGAAGAGATCGCCCACCTCCTGAGCCGCTTCCTTAGTGGTGACCACGCCGCCGTCGACGAGCTCGACCGTGGTCGGGAGCGTGGCCTTGAAGTCGGCGTACTGCTGCTCGAAGTTGGGCACGAGCTGCGGGAACTGCGGCAGGTAGGCGCCGAGGGCAATCGAGAAGACGCCGACCTTGGCCTTGGTGTTGACGAGCATGGTTTCCTCCTTGGGATTATCGGTTGAAGCGTTTCAATCTCGTTGGTGCTTAGTATGAGTTGAAGCGTTTCAAGCGTCAAGGGGAATCATTGATTTCGCCGGGTTTTCCTGCAAGCGGCACCCCCCCTCCCCCGACAACGGCGTTCGCGCCCCTTCAATGGCTAGAATCCCGCTGGGCATACTGGGAAGGCTTGGGCTCACAGCGCCAAAAGCACGAAAGTTGGGAGCAGTTTTGAAAGTCACCGAGTAGCCCGCAGGCTTGCTTTTTCGCGACCTGCGGTTTTGCCACCAGAAATCTATGGCTACTCGGCGCAACTCAATATTGGCCCCAACTTTCGTGTTTTTTGACAGCGAAAACCTTACTCCCAGTGCGTTTGTTATTATTCCAGGTGTTGTAATAATCAATGTGGAGGCTGCTATGGCAACGACAAGCGAGGTCCGACGCGACAACATCGCGGCTATTCGGCGCCTGCTGTGGCAAGGCGGGCTTCTTAGCAAGAAAGGCATAGCCTCCCAGCTGGGCCTAAGCGTCGCGACGTGCAACACGCTGCTCAACGACATGGCGACTTCGGGTGAGGTCACCTGCGAGCCGCGCCGCACCGGAACCGCCGGCCGCGGCGGCTTCAGTTACAGAGCAGCCGAAGGCTTCGCAAGCTTCGTCACCGCACACATCGACCTGAGCGGCAGCGAGCGCATCTTCCGGGCAAAGGTCATCTCGCTCACCGGTAGGAAGCTCGAATCGACCGAGGCAAGTCTCCCCCACCTCGACGGAGAGTCACTGCTCAAGCTCCTCGAGGACGCTTGCTCCCGGCGCACAAACGTATGTCAGATCGTCCTCGGCATTCCAGGCACCGTCCGGTCCGGCGTCATCGGGCACTGCGACGTCGCTGAGCTCGACGGCTTTGACCTCGCGTCCGGCGTGGCCGGACGCATCGGCGCCCCAATCCACATCGAGAACGACATGCATCTCAAGGCCGCCGGGTACTGCCACGAGCATTGCGGCCGCGACCAGGTAACGACCCTTGCCTACTTCCCGCCGCATATTCTGCCCGGCACGGCGACCGTACACGCCGGCGAACCGATCCGCGGCGCGCACGGGTTTGCGGGCATGGTCGGGTTTCTTCCTTACGAAGAGGCGGGCGTGCCGATGAGCAGGGAAAAGCTACTAGAACTTCTTGCTCCCGCGACGTGCCGACCGATCATTTCGCAAGCGGTCGCGTCGCTCTGCGCGGTGCTCAACCCCAACGTCATCGTGCTTACAGGCGGGCTTCTCGATGAGGACTGCGTCGAATGGCTGCGAAACGCTTGCGCGCGAACCATCCCCGAAGAATTCCTGCCCGAGCTGCGGTTTGAGCAGGATTTCGACCGGTACTACTGGATCGGCATGCACCAAACGGCGCTGCGATATTTGGAAAGGACACTTTAATGGGCGCAACCAAGACGCAAGAAACCGCGGCCCCCGCCACCGCCCGCGAGCGCATGGACACCGGGCTTTGGTACGACGCCAACTTCGACGCCGAGCTTGCTGCCGAACGGCTTCGAGCTCAGGATCTCTGCTTCGAGTACAACACGACGCGGCCATCGGACACGGAGCGCATCAACGAGCTCAAAGGCAAAATTCTCCCTCAGGCCGACGCTAGCGTCGAGGTCCTGGCCCCGCTCCAGGTCGACTACGGCTACAACTGCGTCATCGGCGAGGGCACCTTCATCAACCACGGCTCCTACTTCATGGATGGCGCGCAGATCACCATCGGCGTGCATTGCTTCGTCGGCCCGTCGTGCGGGTTCTACACGGCGAGTCACCCGAAGCTCCCGCGCGACCGCAACCGCGGCTTCGAGCTCGCGAGCCCCATCACCATTGGCGACGACTGCTGGTTTGGCGGCAATGTCGTTGTGCTGCCCGGCGTGAGCATCGGCACCGGCTCTATTATCGGCGCGGGCTCCGTCGTCACGCGAGATATCCCGGCCGGCTGCATCGCCGCCGGAAACCCCTGCCGCGTAATCCGCGAGCTTACCGAAGCCGACGGCCTGACCAACGAAGAACTCGGCCTCTAGCTGCGCGTTATTTGTAACCGTTCGCTCCAATCGAGCCTACTTGGAAAGAAGGAAGCCATGAAGAAGAGAATCCTCAACGAGCGCTTGGCGGCCATCGTCGCGAGCCTTCGCCACGGAGAGATGCTGTTCATCTCCGACGCGGGGAGCGGGACGTCGACCAAGGCGCTTTACCCGCTGGACCCAAGCGTCGAGTACCTCGACCTCGAGGCCGTCACGGGTTCGCCGAGCTTCCAGGACATCGCCGGCACGCTGTTCGAGGTCGGAGACTTCGAATCGGCAATCGTTACCGACGTTATGCCCGAGGTGAACCCCAAGGATTACGAGTTCGTCGTCGGACTCTTCGGCGAGAACAAGGTGACCCGCATGAACTACATACCCGACTACTACGAGCTGCGCGACCGCTGCCGCGCGGTGATCCAGACCGGCGACTATGGCGTCCACGCACAGGCGATTCTCGTCGCTGGCTACCCTAGCGACGACATCCCCATGGAATGGCTCTGGCACGGCATCCGCCGACGTGAGGACGAGCAGAACCAAGCGAAATAGACGATCGGTTTTATAAAGAGCGAAAGTAAAAACGCCGGGCATCTTTCGAGATAACTGGAAAGATGCCCGGCGTTATTTATATAGCTTCCGGTTCCTACCGCGCGATGTCGACGAATTTGGCGCCGAGAAGCTCGGCGACGGGTTCGGGGGCCACGCGCAGCGAGAGGCCGCGGCGGCCACCGGAGATGCCGATGGTGTCGAAGAGCTGCGCCGTCTCGTCAAAGAACGTCGGGAAGAGCTTCTTCATGCCGACGGGCGTGCATCCGCCGCGGACGTAGCCCGTCACAGCCTCCAGGTCCTTAATAGGCATCAACGATAAGGACTTCTCGCCGGCAGCGGCCGCGGCACGCTTGAGGTCGAGCTCGGCCGCCACGGGGATGCAGCAGACGACATGATCGCCGTTTGGGGCTACGCACACGAGCGTCTTGAATGCCGAGTCCGGGTCTTCCCCGAGCTGCTCGGCGATACGCACGCCCACGCCACGCGAGATGTCGTCTTCCACGACTTCCTCGGCCTCATACGCGATGCCCGCCCGATCGAGCTCCCGCATCGCGTTCGACTTCTGCAGCTTCTCTTTCTTTGCCATGAATCAAAATCCCTATGCGACGCAATCGTAGGCATAGCTCATTGCATACATCTTCTCGGGAGCGATATCAATCTCGCCGTCTTGCCAGCAAACGACTCCATGTTCAATTTCGAAGGAGTCGAAAGTGTCCTTATTTTCCAAAGGCGCGAACACGGGAAGCTTGACGATTCCGCTTGCATCAAACAGGCGCGTCTCTCCGGTCGAGAACTTAACCAACATCGACAGCCTGTCGATAACCTTTGCTGAAGCAACCTCAATACCCTGAACAGGACCACCCGCATAAAGAACGCCGTTAATTTCGTACATCGCAATCTCCTAAGACAATGGCTCAATCTTTGAGAAAGACCTACCCGCCACAGCGTTATTCCATGCAGCATAGACCTCATCCTCGTGTAGGACGAGCCACGCCTGAACAAGTTTCATTTGTTTAACCGGCAGAGAACCAGCGAGCAACTCCCCATCAACACCAACCGATGCCTTGTACTCACCGTAATATACGTGGACATGCGGCTTGTGATGTTGCTCGTCGTCCATATAAATCATTTTAATGATGACACCATAGAACCGGCTGAGTTCAGGCATAACGTCCACTCCTTAGCACTTCGAGGCGGCACGCTCGTGATCGCGGGCGAGGATGCGGGCGAGGAACTGGCCGGTGTAGCTCTCGGCACACTCGGCGACCTTCTCGGGGGTGCCGTAGGCCACGACCGTGCCGCCGCCGTCTCCGCCCTCGGGGCCCATGTCCAGAATGCGGTCAGCCATCTTGATCACATCGAGGTTGTGCTCAATGACGAGCACCGTGTTGCCAGCGTCGACCAGGCGCTCGAGCACCTCGATAAGCTGCCGCACGTCCTCGAAGTGCAGTCCCGTCGTCGGCTCGTCGAGGATGTAGAACGTCTTGCCCGTCTGCTGGCGGTGCAGCTCTTTAGCGAGCTTGACGCGCTGTGCCTCGCCGCCTGAAAGTGTGGTCGCAGGCTGGCCCAGGTGGATATAGCCAAGGCCCACGTCGCTCAGGGTCTGGAGCTTCTTCTTTATCTTCGGGATGTTCGTGAAGAAGGCCAGGGCCTCGTGCACCGTCATGTCCAGCACGTCAGAGATCGTCTTGCCGTGATAGGTGACCTCAAGCGTCTCGCGGTTATAGCGCTTACCGTGGCAAACCTCACAAGGCACGTACACATCCGGCAAGAAGTTCATCTCGATCTTTATCTGACCGTCGCCCTTGCAGGCCTCGCATCGGCCGCCGCTCACATTGAACGAGAAACGCCCCGGGCCGTAGCCACGCATACGGCTCTCCGGCGTGGAAGCAAAGAGCGCGCGCAGGTCGTCCCACAGGCCGATGTACGTCGCCGGATTGGAGCGCGGCGTGCGCCCGATGGGACTCTGGTCGATGTCGATGACCTTGTCGATGAGCTCGATGCCCTCAATCTTCTTGTGCGGTCCGACCGGACGCTTGGAGCGATGCACCGCGTTGGTAAGCGCCGGCGCGATCGTGTCCGTGACCAGCGAAGACTTACCGGAACCCGAGACGCCTGTGACCACGGTGAGCGTGCCGAGCTCGACCTTAGCCGAGACGTTCTTGAGGTTGTTGGCCGTGGCGCCGGTGACCTTGATGGCGCCGCGCCGCGGGTTGCGGCGCTTCTTTGGCAGCTCGATCTGTTTGCGGCCCGTGAGGTAAGCGCCCGTGACCGACTCGGGCGAGGCCGCGATCTCCTCCGGCGTACCGGCGGCGGTTACGTGGCCGCCCAGCTCACCCGCACCGGGACCCATGTCGATTACGTAGTCGGCAGCGCGGATAGTGTCCTCGTCGTGCTCGACCACGATCACGGTGTTTCCCTGATCGCGCAGGCGCTTCAGGGTCTCTATCAGGCGGTCGTTGTCGCGCTGATGTAGACCGATGGAGGGCTCATCCAGAATGTAAAGCACTCCCATGAGGCCGGCGCCGATCTGCGTGGCAAGGCGGATGCGCTGCGCCTCGCCGCCCGAGAGCGTCGCGGCAGCGCGCGAGAGCGTGAGGTAGTCGAGGCCCACGTTCACGAGGAACTGCAGGCGGGCGAGGATCTCCTTGACCACGGGGCCCGCGATAAAGCGCTGACGGTCGGTGAGCTTGAGCGCCTCGAAGAAGACGAGCGCCTCTTTGCAGGAAAGCTCACAGACCTCCCAGATGGACTTCTCCCCCACCGTAACGGCCAGGATCTCCGGCTTGAGGCGCGCGCCGTTACACGTGGTGCACGGCACCTCGCGAATGTACTTCTCGAGATGTGTGCGCATGGTCTCGCTCGTAGTCTCCTGGTACTTCTCAAAGAGCACCTTGCGCACACCGGGAAACGTCGTGAACCAGCTGGTATCGCGACCGTCGAGGGTGTGGTACTCGACCTTGATTTTCTTCTCGCCGAGGCCCGCGAGCAGGGTCTCCTGCGCCTTCTTGGGCAGGTCCTTCCACGGGGTCTGGTCGCTCACGCCGAGGTGCGCGCAGACCGCCGAGAGGATCTGGGGCCAGTAATTCGATTTGCCGAAGAGGCTGCCGAAGACGCCCTCGGACACGGAGAGCGCCGGGTCCTCGATAAGCGCCTCGGCGTCCACGATCTTTCGGAACCCGAGGCCGTCGCAGTCGGGGCAGGCGCCGTAGGGCGCGTTGAACGAGAAGTCGCGCGGCTGCAGGTCGTCCATGGAGTGGCCGTGCTCGGGGCAGGCAAGGGCGAGCGAGTACTGCAGCAGCTCGCCGGGCATGCGCTCCGGGTCGTCGCGGTCGGGAAGCAGCCAGAACGCGACCTTACCCTGAGCAAGCTTGGTCGCCTGCTCGACGGCCTCGGCGATACGCCCGAGCGAGTTCTCGCGCACCACAATGCGATCGACCACGACCTCGATGTCGTGCTTGAGCTTCTTCTCGAGGCGGATCTCCTCCCCGTCGAGCTCACGGACCTCGCCGTCGATGCGCACGCGCGAGAAGCCCTCGCGCTTGAGGTCCTCGAAGAGCTTGGTGTACTCACCTTTGCGGCCCAGCACGACGGGCGCGAGCACGAAGGCGCGGCGGCCCTGGGCGTGCGCCAAGACCTTGTCCGCCACCTGGTCGGTGGTCTGGCGCTCAATCACGCGGCCGCACTCGGGGCAGTGCGGCGTGCCGATACGCGCGTAAAGCAGGCGCAGGTAGTCATAGATTTCCGTGACCGTACCAACCGTGGAGCGCGGGTTTCTCGACGTGGTCTTCTGGTCGATGGAGACGGCCGGCGAGAGGCCGTCGATGGAGTCGAGGTCGGGCTTGTCCATCTGCCCGAGGAACTGACGGGCGTAGCTGGAGAGGGATTCGACGTAGCGACGCTGGCCCTCGGCGTAGATGGTGTCGAACGCGAGCGACGACTTACCTGACCCGGAAAGGCCCGTGATGACCACGAGCTTGTCGCGCGGGATGTCGACGTCGATGTCCTGCAGGTTATGCTCGCGAGCGCCGCGGATGACGATGGATTCCTGAGCCATGTGCTTCTCTCCCCACCTTGATTGAGTGAGGAGAGTTTAGCACATCTGTTCGTGAATTTGAGGTGAACCCCGTCCTGAAACAAGACGTCAAACACGCACGCGGTTCCAGCGCGCTACAAAAGGCCCGCTCTCCGAACCGCAAGAGTCGAGAGCGGGCATCTCAACCTTAGGCACCATCAACAATAGAATGAAAGAGTGCCCGTCACTTCCTGCCAGCGTTTACAAATGAACCGATGGTTCGCGGCCACGAATTGAAGGATGTCCCGAAGATCCTTTTGTGGGACACCGCCTTTGTTGTGAGCCAGCTTACAGCCGCCAGAGCGCGTAAGCCAAATCTTTGTTGCGTCCTTCGCAGGCCTTTTGACCGCAACATGGACGAGAACAGGCTCGCCGTTCTCGCCGGTCCAAAAGAACAGCAGGTAAGGACCGATTCTAAAAAGACTAGGCATAGACGCGGCCGCCCTCGTAGGCAAACCGCATGATGAGTGACGCGTTGTTGTGCACGAACTCATCGAGCTCTTTGGCCTCGTCCGCCGAGAAACCCTCGAGCCTTAGCCAGTTGAATGCGGGAAGGAGGCATTCAGCAGAATCAAAGCCCCAATCGCGGGGACGCTCGATAACGACGAGCACGGTATTGTCCTCGCGCACGTCCGAATACGAGACCTGCGTGTCGTCCTCAAAGCGAACGTATTCCCACATCATAGGCGCACCTCTTAGTCACCTTGCCAATAGAGGCAGTATACCCTCAGCACGAAAGCACACACCGTGGCCCCAGCGGCGCGCCCTTACGCCACGAGCACCTTGACGCAGATCTTCTTGAGCGGGGCCGGACCCGCCTCGCCGCAGCAGCCGGGCTTGTGGGCGTCGCAGGGAGGCGTTACCACGAGATCGCCGGCGCGCAGGATGGCCCAGGACTCGCGCTCGGGCTCGCCGTAAAGGCCGAAGTCGTCCTTCTCGCTGAACTCGCCCGCCGGCTCGAGCTCCGCGACCGGGGCCACACCGAAGTGCTCCTCGCCGCGAATAACAAAGTGCACGTCGGCGTAGCGGCGGTGCGCCTCATAGGCCTTCGAGGACGCCGGGGCGGTCTCGATCTCCATGACGTTGGCGTAGATTCTCTCGCCGTCGATCTCGTGGCGGCCGCACTCGACCTCGGCGATGTCGTCACGCGAGAGGAACGCGAGGACCTTATCCATATCCTCAGCGCAGATCACGTTCTGGGCGTAATCGGAAAGAGAAGAACAAAGCATTACTGCCTCCTTATGCTCGAGGGCTCGGGGACGACCGCGTGTCGCGCCCCCGAGCCGCCCATTCAAAGGTTGATTTAAGCGTCGATACCAAGATACTTCAGCATGCCGTCCACGGCGACCTTCGCGCCCGCCACGGCATGCACCACGGTAAGAGGCCCGTTGACCACGTCGCCCGCGGCAAAGACGCCCGGCACCGTCGTCTGGCCGTCCTCTCCAACCTCGAGCAGGCCGCGGTCATTCGCGGAAAGGCCGTCGGTGGTGAGCACGAGCTTGTTCTTGGGCAGCTGCGACGCCGCGATGATCACCGTGTCGCAGCGCACGTGGTCGAGCTCGTCCTCGTAGCCCACGACCTTGTCTTCCTCGTCGAAGATGGCCGTCTTGAACACGGGGCCGTCGTCGTCGATGGCGCAGATGGCCTTGCCGTAGACGATCTCGGCGCCCTCGAGCTCGGCGTACTCGACCTCCTCGGAGCTCGCCGAGACGTGCTTGCTGCGCGCGTAGAGGGTGACGGTGCGCGCGCCGTGGCGCAGCGCCTGGCGCGCGACGTCCATGGCCACGTTGCCCACGCCG
The DNA here is from genome assembly GCA_963640745.1 of Paludibacteraceae bacterium. GTDB lineage: Bacteria > Actinomycetota > Coriobacteriia > Coriobacteriales > Atopobiaceae > Paratractidigestivibacter. Next base: position 15,094 of record CAVIBB010000010.1, on the reverse strand, counting down.
ATGACGGCCACGTCCTCGCCCACGTGCGTGGAGGCGGGGTTGACCAGGTAATCGATGCCGAAGGCGACGTTGCCGCGGGTCTCGCCGGGGATGCCGAGCTTGCGGGCGCGCCAGGTGCCGGTGCCCACAAAGACGGCGTCGTAGCCGTCGCGCAGCAGGTCGTCGATGTGCAGCGCGCCGCCGATGGTCGTGGAGGGGCGGATCTTCACCCCGAGCGAGCACATGACGTGGCGGTACTTCTGCACGAGCTTCTTGGGCAGGCGGAACTCCGGGATGCCGTACTCGAGCACGCCGCCGATCTCGGAGCGCTGCTCGAAGACCGTGACCTCGCAGCCCTTCTGCGCGAGCTTGATGGCGGCCGTGATGCCCGCGGGGCCGCTGCCGATGACGGCGACCGACTTGCCGCAGGGCTCCGGCGCCTTGAACTCCGCGCGGTCGAGGTAGGCGCCGCTCACGAAGCTCTCGATGCTCGAAAAGTGAATCGACGTGCCGCGACGGCCCTGGACGCAGGCGCCCTCGCACTGGTTCGAGTGGTTGCAGACGATGGAGCACACCGCGCTCATGGGGTTGTTCTCAAAGAGAAGCGCGCCCGCCTCGTCGATCTTTTTCTGCTTGAACAGGTCGATGACCTGCGGAATCGGCGTGTGGACGGGGCAGCCGCGAAGCTGGCACATGGCCTTCTTGCAGCCGAGGCAGCGGTTTGCCTCTTCGACGATGTGGACCGCCATTGTGGGTTCCTCTCCCGACGGGGCCGCGCGTGTCCTCCTCACGCCCGGCCGATAAGAAGCGCGGCGAGCCGGGGTCCCTCCCCCTGGACTCGCCGCGCGGGCTCTATGCTTTGGGAAGAAGCGCTTCTTCCTCCCATCTTGGCCAGAAGGTCAGACCTTCTCGCCGCCAGGTGCGCCGCCGATATGAGCGGGCGCGACCCGGGTACCAGGCCTTCGTTTACGCGCGCACCTTGGCGACGACGTCCATGGCGCCCTTGCAGGCCTCGGTGACCGGCGTGAAGTCGCCGTCGGCGAAGAGGGCCGGCTTGACCATCCAGGTGCCGCCGCAAGCGATGATGGACTTGGAGGAGAGGTACTCCTCGACGTTGCCGGTGCTCACGCCGCCGGTCGGCATGAAGCGGTGGCCGACGAACGGGGCGCAGAGGGCGTTGATGGTGTTGAGCCCGCCGTACTGAGCGGCCGGGAAGAACTTGGTGACCTCGAGGCCGAGCTTGCGGGCAGCGGTGACCTCGGAGGGGGTCACGGTGCCGGGGAGCACGGGGACGCCCAGCTCGATGCAGTGGGCCACGACCTCGGCGTCGAAGCCGGGGCTCACGATGAATGCGGCGCCGGCGGCGACGGCCTCGTCGACCTGCTCGACGGAGAGCACGGTGCCCGCGCCCACACAGATCTCGGGGACCTCGTCGTGCATGGCCTTGATGCACGCGGCGGCGCAATCGGTGCGGAAGGTTACCTCGGCGGACGGCATGCCGCCGGCCACGAGCGCGCGAGCCATGGGGACGGCGTCCTCGACCTTATCGAGAACGACGACCGGGACGATGGCCAGCTCGTGGAGCTTCTCGTAGAAATCCTCGTACATGATGTGATCCTTTCTCGCTTACGCGTTTATCTGCAAAGAAGTGCGGGGTGCCGCAAGCTGAGGCGCCGCCGTCCTGGCAGCGCCCCTATGCCTCGCGGCCCTAGCGAGCGACGCGGGTGGCGCCGCCGGAAGAGGCCACGGAGCGGATCTCGGCCTCGGTCACGAGGTTCGAGTCGCCGCGGACCGAGAGCTTGAGCACGCTCGCCGCGATGGCGTAGTCGATGGTCTCCTGCGGCTCGAAGCCGTTGAGCATGGCGTGGAGCAGGCCCGCGTTGAAGGCGTCGCCGGCGGCCACGCCCTCGAGGACGTGCACGTCGTGAACGGGGCTGAACCAGTGCTTCTGGCCCTCGGCCTGGTAGAGCATGCCCATCCACTGGGAACGCTCGGTGGAGGCAACGTTGCGCACGACGGAGGCGACGACCTTGCAGCCGTACTCGTCGCAGATCTGGCGCGCCATCTCCACGTAGGAGTCGCGCTCCTCGATACCGTGGGCGAGCGAGCCGGAGACGCAGGTCATGCCGAGGGCGGAGGGGGCGTCCTCGTCGTTGGCGATGCACACGTCGACGAGCGGCATGAGCTCCTTGAGCACAGACTGGGCCTTCTCGGGGGTCCAGAGCTTGCCGCGGTAGTTGAGGTCGCAGACGGTCTCGATGCCCTTGGCGCGGGCGGCGGTGAGGGCGGCCTTGCAAGCGAGCGCCATCTCGTCGGAGACGGCCGGGGTCACGCCGCTGAAGTAGAAGACGTCGACGCCCTCGAGGATGACATCCCAGTCGAGGTCGGCGTTGGAGGCGAGGCTCATCGCGGAGTACTTGCGGTCGTAGACGCAGCCGTTGCCGCGCTGAGAGGCGCCGAGCTCAAAGAAGTAGGAGCCCAGGCGGTCGCCCTTGCGGACCACGCGGGAGGTGTCGACGCCGTAGGCCACGAGCGAGCGCAGGGCGCAGTCGCCGATGCGGTTGGCGGGGACGACGGAGACGAACGCCGCGCGGTCACCCTGATACGCGAGCGAGAAGGCCGTGTTGGCCTCGGCGCCGCCGTAGCGCACGTCGAACTCGGTGGCCTGCTCGATGCGCAGGTGGTCTTTGGGCGAGAGGCGCATCATGATCTCGCCGAAGGTGAGCACGAGGGAGTTCTTGTCCATTCCATCCTCCAAAAGCGTTTCGTTTACCTTTACGGAATCGATTTACGAAATCGATTACATTACGTTGGCGCTTATTGTATACTCGCCTCAGGAAAAAACGCAATGGGATTCTTGTAAGCGGAATGAAAAATCGCGCCGAAGGCTAGCGCAGCTGCCGAGAGACGCGGCTGTCGACCGACGCGGCCGCCGAGGCGGACCTTTCCTCGCGAGGACCCCATATATAGATAGGAGGCGCGCCGATGGCCCGCGTGCGCATCAAGGATATTGCCGAGCAGGCCGGCGTCAGCGCAGCCACGGTCTCGCGCTACCTCAACAACACCCCCGGGGCAATGACCGAGGAGACCCGCGCGCGCATCGCCGAGGTCGTCGAGCGCACCGGGTACCGGCCGCTCGCCGCCGCGCGGAGCCTGCGCACCGACCGGTCGCAGCTGCTCGGCGTCATCCTCGCCGATATTTCCAACCCCTATTCCTCCGCGATGCTCGACGCGCTCTCGCGCAAGGCGGCGGCAGAGGGTTACTCACTCATGACGGCCGTCTCTGGCAACGACGCGGCGGCCGAGGCGGCCGCCATCGACCGCCTCGTGGCCGGCGGCGCCGATGCGCTCGTGGTCAACACCTGCGGCGGAAACGACCGCGCGCTGCGCGAGGCTAACGTCCGGCTGCCGGTGGTGCTGCTGGACCGCGACGTCACGGGCGGCGGGCTCGATCTTGTGACGTCTAACAACGAAGAGCTGGTAGATGTCCTTGTCGCCGAGGTTGCGGAATGCGGCTGCAAGCGAATCGCGCTGCTGACCGAGCAAGATGTGACGAGCTCGATCCGTCGCGAGCGCGCGGCGAGGTTCTCCGAGGAATGCGCGCGGCTCGGCCTGACGGCGAACGTTGTCGAACTTGGCGAGAAGCTGCCCGAAGACAAAAGCGAGGTGGCGAGCAGCATTCTGCAGGGCGATGGCCCCGCGGGCGTCATCGCCATCAACGGCCTCGTGTTCCTGCGTTTCATCGAGCTCCTCCAGGCAGCCGAGGCAACGGGCGCTGTGGGCGCGGGCCACACCCCGCGCGTTGCCACCTTCGACGAGTTCGCCTGGAACCGCGTGCTCATGGGCGGCGTCACCACGGCCGCCCAAGACGTCGAGGGCATCGCTCGGGCCGTCGTCGATCGCGCCCTCGAGCGGATCGACGCCGCGAGCAGCAAGTCCGGCTCCCCTCGCCGCATCGAGGTCCCCGGCCGCATCATCCGTCGTGCCTCAACCGCGGCGTAAACCGTTCGTCGGCATCGCGCGAACCGGCTCCGCGGGGCCGATTGGCCTTCTCCAAGGCAAGCCCTGACTTTTGCACGACTTAATTTGGATCAGCAAAGTATCAAGCCCGATTTCGAGCCCAAAAGGCCAGGATTCACGGTTCGGATACTCGGAAAATCGAATTAAGTCGTGCAAAAGTCAGAGTTCTTGTTTTGAACCGAGCCCGGGACCGTCCATTGAGCCGCGCGCCAAAGGATATGTGGAGAAAATAAGGCGGACGAAAGCTAAGGGTTGCTAGGGTGAACGTTCACCCTATACTGGGAAGCACCTTGAGCCACAGGATGCGACGCCTTGACCCAGGGACAAGCAGAACCGCGACCCGCCCCTCGGGGCCGCGCCCGGGCGCTCCATGCCATGCAACCCGTGCGCGGTACCTCCGACTCCCTCCGAGGGGCGGCCAGCGGCTTTTTTATGCCTCGACGACTCGACGTTTTCAGGCACAAGCAAAACTGGTTTACAATATCACGTATCGCATTCGTATAGCCAGGAGAAGCCATGCCCCGCCAGTCGTCCGTAAAGAAACGCCTCACCATCACCCAGATCGCCGAGATGGCAGGCACCTCAAAGACGACCGTCTCCTTCTATCTCAACGGCAAAACCGACCGCATGTCGGAAGAAACCCAAAACCGCATCCGCAAGGTTATCGAGGAGACCGGCTACGAGCCCTCTCCCCTCGCGCGCGGCATGAACGCCAAGGAAAGCAAGCTTGTGGGCGTGATTATCGGCGACATCACCAACGCCTTCGCCAACCAGATCGTCAAGGGCATAGACGAGGTCATTTCGGCCGAAGGCTACCGCATGCTCGTCTGCAACTCCGACTTCAGCAAGCAAAACGAGCTCGCGTACATCGACCGGTTGCTCGCGCTAGGCGTCGACGGCTTCATCGTCCAGCCCACGGCGCAGTTCAAGGAAATCACGCGCCAGATCAGCGACGCGAAGAAGCCGCTCGTTTTCATCGACTCCAAGCTCTACGACTTCGCTTCCAGCTGGGTCAAGACTGACAACTACGAGGCCTCCTACCAGGCCATCGAGGCTTGCGTCCAGAAGGGCTACCGCCGCTTCCTCGTGATCACGGCCGAGCCCGGCCTTATTTCCAGCCGCATCGAGCGCATGAGCGGCTTCGTCGACGCGCTCGAGAGCCACGATATCGGCTTCACGCAATTCGTCATCGAGGGCGACAGCGTGAACGAAGAGAAGCTCGGGGCGTTCCTGAAGGCGAACATCGACGGCACGACCCCGACCCTGGTCTTTGCCCCCAACTGCTGGGCGCTGCCGGACATCTACAAGTGCTGCCGCGACTACTATCCCCTCATGCCCGACCGTGTCGGCCTGCTCGGCTTCGACAACACCGAGTGGGTGAGCGTCGCCTCCCCTTCCGTCTCCGTCGTCGTCCAGCCCGCGCGCGAAGAGGGCGCCACGGCCGCCCGTATCCTGCTTGACGCCGTCGCCGAGAAAGACGAGACGGACCCCCACCAGGTCCTCGACTGCTCCGTTCAGTGGGGCGACACGACGCTGTAGCGGCGGGACGCTGACGCCAAGAAACGAAGACCCGAACACAGCGCAAGGATTTCTTGCATCGCTAAATAAACCGGGTTACTTAAAAATACGCCATCTAACGCTATTGCCGATACCATTAGCATTTATTTCCGCTGTTGTGACTTGACAAAACCGGTTTACCAACGGACACTAGCCATGTGTTGCAAATAACGGCTTTCAAAAACAGATTGGAAGTAGCAATGGCAGAGCAGTACGCAGATCCCAGCACCTTCAGCATGGACAGCTTCCGCCTCGACGGCAAGGTCGCCCTCGTCACCGGCGCTTCTTACGGCATCGGCTTCGCGATTGCCACCGGCCTCGCCAAGGCTGGCGCAAAGATCGCCTTCAACGACCGCGACCAGGCGAAGATCGACGTCGCCGTCGAGAACTACGCCAAGGACGGCATCGAGGCCCGCGGTTACGTCGCCGACGTCACCTCCGAGGAGCAGATGCAGCAGCTCGTCAAGGACGTCGAGGCCGACTTCGGCAACAACGCCGGCATCATCAAGCGCACCCCCATGCTCGAGATGGACGCCGCCGACTTCCGCCAGGTCGTCGACATCGACCTCAACGGCCCCTTCATCGTCTCCAAGGCGGTCCTGCCCGGCATGATCGCCAAGGGTCACGGCAAGATCATCAACATCTGCTCGATGATGAGCGAGCTCGGCCGCGAGACCGTCTCCGCCTACGCGGCGGCCAAGGGCGGCCTCAAGATGCTTACCCGCAACATCTGCTCCGAGTTCGGTGAGCACAACATCCAGTGCAACGGCATCGGGCCTGGCTACATCGCCACCCCGCAGACCGCCCCGCTGCGCGAGCGTCAGGCCGACGGCAGCCGTCACCCGTTCGACAGCTTCATCGTCGCCAAGACCCCCGCGGCGCGCTGGGGCACCCCGATCGACCTCATGGGCACCGCGGTCTTCCTGGCCTCCGACGCCTCCAACTTCGTCAACGGCCAGGTTGTGTACGTCGACGGCGGCATCCTCGCCTACATCGGCAAGCAGCCGGCTTAGTCGACGATGCGGCAAAGGCCAAGGCCACGCGTCCCTCTTTGTAAATAAACCCCAGCTCAGCTAAGGAGAAATCCATGAAGATCGCCCTTATCAACGAGAACTCCCAGAACGCCAAGAACCCCATGATCGAGGCCGCCCTCAAGAAGGTCGTCGAGCCCATGGGCCACACCGTGTTCAACTACGGCATGTACGCCGACGCCGACTCCAAGCCGCTGACCTACGTGCAGAACGGCATCCTCGCCGCCGTGCTGCTCAACTCCGGCGCCGCCGACTACGTCGTGACCGGCTGCGGCACCGGCGAGGGCGCCATGCTCGCCTGCAACTCCTTCCCCGGTGTGCTCTGCGGCCACGTCGCCGATCCTCTTGACGCCTACACCTTCGCGCAGGTCAACGACGGCAACGCCGTGGCCATGCCTTTCGCTCTCAAGAACGGCTGGGGCCAGGAGCTCAACCTTGAGTACACCTTCGAGAAGCTCTTCGGCTTCGGCTCCGGCAACGGCTACCCGGCCGAGCGCGTCGAGCCCGAGCAGCGCAACAAGAAGATCCTCGACGGCGTGCGTGCCGTCACCATGCGTCCGCTCGTCGACGTCCTCGGCGAGATCGACCAGGACCTCGTGAAGGGCGCCCTGGCTGGCGAGCACTTCCAGGAGTACTTCTTCGCCAACGCCACCGACGAGGCCATCATCGCCAAGGTCAAGGAGCTCCTCGGCCTCTAAGGCTTGCTTAAGTCTGGTCGCAGCATTTCGCTGAGTGCGCCGCCCGCCCCGATGCGACATCGGGGCGGGCGGTTTTTCATGGCTTCGCTTCTTTTGAAGACGAACTCTCGTGAATGCACGATTGATTATTTGTTGAGCGAGTATCCGGCCACAATTTCGTCGCATTTTCCCAGTTGAATACAGAGTAAAGGCTTCGGATACTCGACGAGTCGTAAATCAATCGTGCATTCTCGAGAGTTCGTTGCATCAGAGGGCCCAATTCCACTGTAGCCTTCGCCTCGGCGGTAGCCAGAACGGCTGGATCGAATGGATCAGCAACACCGGGCGCAAAGCAGGGCGGCGGGCCGCGGCGGAAACGGCCGCGTTGCGCAAACGGGAGTGATGGCAGCAAGAAGGCCTCGCTTGTTGTAAAAAACGGGGTGAAGGCAGAAATTCGGGCACGAATCCCTGCCATCACCCCGTATTTCACAACGCAAAGGCCCTTCTCGCTGCCATCACCCCTGTTTACGCAACGTCGAGGCCCTCCCGGGCGCACTGGTAGACTTTTCGGAGAAAAGCCGGAGAGCAGAAGGGACCTCATGAGGACCATCGACGTGTCGCGCAGGGATTTTTTGACCGGGGCGGGCACCGTGCTCGCGAGTGTGACGGTTTCGCTCGCGGGACCGGCCACGCGAGCGTTCGCTGTGCAAGCATCGGCGGCCAAGGCAGCCCAGGAAAAGATCGTCATCATCGGCACCAACGACGTTCACGGGTCGCTCGCGAACCAGGCGACCGGCCTCGGCTACGCAGCCCTCGCAGACTACGCCGCGGCCCAGCGAGAGAAGCACGGCGACGACCGCGTGACGATCGTGGACGCAGGCGACATCGTGCAGGGCAACCCCACGGCGAGCCTCACCAAAGGCGCAATCCCCGCCCAGGCCGCGGCCACCTGCGGCTACGACGTCATCGTTCCCGGCAACCATGAGTTCGACTACGGCGTCGACCGGCTACGCGAGCTGGCGAGCGTCGAGGGCGCAGCGTACACCTGCTGCAATTTCACCGACGCCAACGGCACCTGCGTCTTTGAGCCCTACCACGTCGTCGAATACCCGTCCAACGACGCGCCGATCCGCGTGGCTTACGTCGGCGTCACCACGCCGACGACCCGCGGTGCCTCGGCCACCTTCAAGAACGATGCCGGCGAGTTCATATATGACTTTGCCGTCGATGAAACCGGCGAGAAGCTCTACGCGGCCGTTCAGGCGGCCGTGAACGACGCGCGCGACAGCGGCAGTGCCGATTACGTCGTGCTCCTCGCCCATCTTGGCCAAAGCTGGAGCCCCCAGATTTGGCGCAGCGACACGTTGGTCGCAAACACCAACGGCATCGACGCGGTCATTGACGCGCACACGCACCAGGCCTACGTGCAGGCCGTCAAGAACAAGGACGGCAACGAGGTCCCCGTCGTGCAGGCGGGCTCCAAGTTCCTCGGGTTCTCGACGATTCTGATTGACCCCTCAGCGAGAACGGCCGAGGCATCGGTGGTCGCCACGGGCGTGACGGGCGAGGTCGTCGACTCGTGGGCGGGAACCGACGATGACGTTTTCGCCCGCATCGCCGAGCTCGACGCGCAGGTGGACGAGATGGCTGGGGAAGAAGTCGGCTCCTCCGAAGTCAACCTTGCGGCCCTTGCCAAGGACGGCTCGCAGGCAACGTGGCTCGGCGAGACGAACCTCGGCGACCTCGTTGCCGACGCCATCCTGGAAGCCGCCAAAAGGGCCGGCGTCGACTGCGATATCGCCCTCTACGACGGCTTCGGCATCTGCGCCGACATACCGAAGGGCGCCGTCGCGCGCCGCCACATCCTCGACGCGCTCGCCTGCAATCGGCAGATTTACGCGCTCGAGGTCTCGGGACAGCATCTTCTCGACGTGCTTGAGGTCGCGTGCGCCCTTTTGCCGGAGCCTGAGGCGCGCCTGCTGCAGGTCAGCGACGGCTTTAGCTACACCGTGCGCACCGACATCGATACGCCGCTGCGCGTCTCGCCCTCGACCATCGGTTTTGTTGGCATCGACGGAGAGCGGCGCGTTAAGGACGCCAAGCTCAACGGCGAGGAAATCGACGCCGAAGGACGATACACCATCGCCATGCCCAAGGGAATGCTGATAGGCGGCGGCTGGAGCATGCCCGTGCCCGCGAACGCCGAGGCCGCGACCGCGATCGGTCTCGACAACGAGTGCCTGCTCAGCTATGTGCGAGAAGCGCTCGCGGGGACCATCGGCACGCAATACGCCAGCGCGCAGGGCGCAGGGCGCATCCGCGTGATTGACGACGGCGAAGACGGCGCGGGCACGAACGGCGAAAAGGCCACGGGCGACGCAACCCCGCTCCTCGCGGCCGCAGGCATCGGCGCCGTCGCAGCCGCGGGCGCGGTCGTCGCAAAGTGGGGCAAGAGCAAGCGGGGCAAGAAGCGCGAGCAACCCGAGCCATAGCCGCATCGGCCGCTCCGTCCGACGGCGCTCGTCATGGCGCGGCGGGCCCCTCGCCGAAAACGCCCGCAGCGCATTCAGGGCACAACGCGAGCCTCAAGGCGATGCTGTTCAGTCCGGGCTTTCTCGCTTACCGCGCCGGCGGCCAGGCCATGCCCTTGTTGCGGATACGGGGGTGATGGCAACGGCGCGGACGGGCGCGTTGCGTAAAACAGGGTGGCGGCAGCAAGAAGCCCGCTTTTGTTGCGAGAAACAGGGTGATGGCAGAAATTCGGGCACGAATCCCTGCCATCACCCCGTATTTCACAACGCGAGGGGCCTTCTCGCTGCCATCACCCCCGTTCACGCAACATAAGGGACCCTCTCGCTGCCAACACTCCCGCCCACGCAATGCGCAGGCCGGCGGGGACGGGGCCGCAGTACCGCCCTTACAGCCTCCAGCCCGCCGTCTGGCGCTGGAGCTCGACCATGTGGGCGAACTCCCCGCCGGCGGCCTTGAGCTCCGCGGGGCTCCCCTGCTCGGCAACCACGCCGTCCTTAAGGACCACGACCTTGTCGGCGTTCTCCACAGTGCGCATGCGATGCGCGATCACGATGACGGTCTTCCCCGCAAGCAGGCGGCCCAGCGCCTCCTGCACTTTGGTCTCGTTCTCCACGTCCAGGCTCGCCGTCGCCTCGTCGAGAAGCACGATCGGCGCGTCCTTAAGCAGCGCTCGCGCGATGGAGATGCGCTGACGCTCGCCGCCCGAAAGCTTGGAGCCGTTCTCGCCGATCATGGTGTCGTAGCCGTCGGCCATGCGGGACACGAACTCGTCGCAGTTGGCGGCACGCGCCGCTGCCAGGACCTCCTCGTCGGTGGCGTCGCGTCGGCCCAGGCGGATATTGCCCATAACCGTGTCGTCGAAGAGAACCACGTCCTGGAAAACGATGGCGTAGTCGCGCAACAGAACCTCGGGGTCGACGGTGGCCACGTCGACGCCGCCCACGCGCACGCTGCCGGCTGTCGCGTCCCAGAAGCGCGCGGCCAGGCGGCTCACCGTTGATTTGCCTGAGCCGGAAGGGCCGACCAGCGCCGTGACCTGGCCTTCCTTTGCCGTGAAGCTCACGTCGGCCAGGACCTTCTCTCCGGCACGCCCGTCCGGGCCCGCGCCGTAGCCAAAGGCCACGTGGTCGAACTCGACGTCATGACCCGCCGGCGCAAACTCCGCCGAGCCCGTAGCCAGTGGCTCCTCCATGATGGCGCGCATGCGCTTGGCCGAACCCTCGGCCATGAAGAGCTCCGCGATAAGCGCGAGCGCCTGGTCGAACGGTGCATAGATGCGGCTCACCATGAGCAGGTAGGCAAACATCACCATGAAGTCGATCTGCCCGGCGGCCACCATGGACGCCCCCGCCATCAGGGTGGTAGCGATGCCCAGGCGCAGCACGGCGTAGGCAGAGTTGACGATCACGCCGTTAGTCAGTTCACCGCGGGCGGTCTCGCGCTCGGAAGCGTCGATGACGGCGCCGATGCCGGCCAAGTAGCGGGCTTCTTGGTTGGTTGCGCGGATCTCTCTGGCGCACTCGAGCGTCTCCTGAATGGCCTCGGTCACGCCGAGCTTGGAGGCGCGCACGCGATTGATGATCGGCGCCATCGGCTTTCGCGTGGCAAAGAGCAGGGCGAAGGCCACCGGCACGCTCCAGAACGCCGCCAGCGAGAGCTGCCAGCAGAAGAAGAGCGACCCCATGAACACGATGCCGCTCGCGATGACGGCGCCCCACAGCTCGCCCAACACGTGGCTATAGGCGTGCTCCATGGTCTGGACGTCGCCCATGATGGTCTCGGTGAGGTCGGCCAGGTCGCGGCGGCCAAAGAACGAAAGCGGCAGGCGGCGCAGGTGCTCGGCGATGGCGATGCGCTGGTTGCCGCACTCCTCGTAGAACACGCAGTAGGTGTTGAGGTACTGCTGCATGTTGGACACGAAGAGCGCCACCGCAAAGACAACGAGGCCCAGGCAAAAGGGTACGGCGTCGGGAAGGTCGGCGCCATTCGCCAGATGGGCCACAAAGCCCGCCATGGCCCAGAAGACAAACCCCATGCCGGCCATGATCACGACGTTGGTGACGGTGGTCCAAAAGATGCCGCGCTTGACGCCGGCGATTCCCCTATCGGACAAGAAGTACTTCTCTTTAAGCGAGGAGAACATCAGGCCTCGCCCCCTTTCTGGGCCACAGCCTCGATCTTCCAGCTCGCCGCCTTCTCGTAATCGGCCCACATGCGCGCATAGAGGCTGCCGGCGGAGAGAAGCTCCTCGTGCCACCCCGCCTCGGCAACGCGCCCGTGATCGAGCACCACGATCTTATCGGCGCCCACAACGGTCGGGAGCCGGTGCGCGATCATAATGACCGTGCGGCCTTCCGCCAGGCGTGCGAAGGCGCGCTGGATCAGCACCTCGTTCTCGGGGTCGGCAAAGGCCGTGGCCTCGTCGAGCACCACGATGGGCGCATCTTTGAGAATTGCTCGGGCGAGCACCACGCGCTGCACCTCGCCGCCCGAGAGGTGAGCGCCCCCTGCGCCGAGCATCGTGTCGATGCCCTGCGGAAGCTTGGCCACGATGTCGTCGCATTGAGCGGCGCGGAGCGCGGCAAGCACCTCCTCGTCCGTGGCGTCCGGGCGTGCGGCACGAACGTTGTCGGCCAAGGTCTGGCGGAAGAGGCGGTTGGTCTGGAAAACGAAGGCCACCCGGTCCATAAGCTCATGCGGGTCCATGTCGCGCACGTCGACGCCGCCCACGCGCACGCTGCCCGAATCGGCGTCCCAAAAGCGCGGGATCAGCTGCGCGCAGGTGGACTTTCCGCCGCCCGAGGGCCCCACCAGCGCAAGCGTGCTGCCGGCGGGAACCTCAAAGCCCACGTCGTCCAGCGCCGGCGCCTCGGCGCCCGCGTAGGTAAAGGTGACGTTCTCGAAGGCGACGTCGTTGCCGCTCGGGCGCTTGGGCGTCGCATTCGTCGGCAGCGGTTTCTCGTCGAGCACGCCGCGCACGCGCCCGAGCGAGTCTCCCGCCATCTGCGCCGCCTCTCCCACAAACATGAGCTTGGCCATAGCGGTGGGAATCACGGCCGAGAAGATCGCGTAGAAGGCAAAGTTGGTCACGAACCGGGCGAAGTCTCCCTCGCCGGGCGCGAGCAGCAGCGCCACGGGAAGCAGGAACATGACCAAGCCGTTCAGCGCCGTGAGGTTGACCACCTGAGGCGTGCGGCAGAACGTGCCCGCGTAATCCTGGGCCATGCGCGCATAGTCGAGGATGCTCTCGTGGAAGGCCTTGAACGAGTAAACCGTCTGCTGGAAGACCTTGACCACGGGAATACCGCGAACATATTCAGTGCCTGCCTTGTTCATACGGACGAGGGCGCCCATGTACTGCTTCATGAACTCCATGCCGCGCCCGCTCATCATGATGGCCATGGCGCCAAAGCTCACGACCACGGCCACGAGGCATGCCGCGCCCAGGCGCCAGTCAAAGACCGCGAGCATGACGAGCACGCCGGCCACCATGGCGACGGAACCAGCCGAATCGGGCAGCATGTGGGCGAGCAGGGTCTCGGTTGAGGCCGCGCAACCGTCCACGATGCGCCGCAGCTCGCCGGTGGCATGCGTGTCGAAGTAGCCCAGCGGGAGCTTGAGCAGATGCTCGGTCACCTGCTTGCGCATGTTGGACGCGCAGCGGAACGCCGCCAGGTGACAGCACATGAGCGCCAGGAAGTAGAACGCAATGCCGCAGGCGGCCAGGCCAACGGCCCACCATCCATACCTCGCGATGTCGGCGGCCTCGCTCCAGTTCGGAGCCACGGCAAGAAGGTCGCGCGCCGCGAGCCAGATGCACAGGTAGGGGCCGAACCCGAGCAGCTGCGACACGGCCGAGAGGGCGCAGCCCAGGTAGCTCAGGGGACGCCGGTCCCCCGCGAAAGTAAGGAGCTCGCCGATGCCGCCGTCCTTCTTTTCTTGCTTGGTCTCTACAGCCATAGATCGTCCTTTCTCACGGCCTTGAGAGTTAGCCGTCTCAAACTTATCATTGGAAAAAGGAGGGTCCTCGGACATCTGCCGAGGCACGGACGATTACGCAAAGGTTGGAGACGTTTTCGCATATGGCGCGCAATACGTCCTCGCATATCGAGCAGCTCTACGCCCCGCAATTCGAGCAGTTCGGGCTTAAGCTCGCGCCAGGCCACGGCGGTCGCGTCCTGCAGGCGACCACGGTCAACGAGATCGGCGAGGGCAGCGCGTGGATCATGCCGGTCTCCGAAAACTGCCTGGTCATGGAGCACGCCGTGACGCCCATGAACGACATGCGGCTCCTCGAGCAGACCTTCGAGCCCTACGCCTGTGTGTCGCAGATGAACGTGCACACGCTCTCGTGCATGCCGGACAACGGCATCGTGCCGGGGCATCTCGCGCGGACGGCAGGCACAGAGGCGCAGGAGAGCCTCTGCACCTTTGTGCAGAGCAACCTTCACGACCAGTACAGTCCCCTGCAGGCCGGCATGACCTACCGCTCTAAATCGGTGCTCTTTTTGCCGGGGTTCTTCGATGACCTCGAGCGGCAGTGGCCGGGTGAGTTCGCGGGGCTCTTCGACGCCTTCGGGGGCCGCTGGTCCGAGGAGGCGCTCTCGGCCATGACCCGCGCCCTCAGGCAGCTGACGTATCCCGGGGCAAAGCGGGCGGGAACATTCCTGCGAACCCGATCCGTCGTGGACACGATGGTGGCCGAGCTCGCAAGCGTCCATGCCGCCGAGAAAGACTCCGAGCGCGCTGAGGGCACCCGGGCGTCGGCCCGCCTCGCCGCGGAGGCGGCGACGCTTATGGAACAGGCACTCGACGCGGGCACGCAACTCGGGGTTGACGAGGCCGCCGCCCGTCTCTATGTGAGCCGCTCCAAGCTGTGCGCCACCTTCAAGGCCGAGATGGGCGAAGGTCTCGCCGCCTTCGCGCGGCGCCGGCGCATCGAGCGGGCCTGCGAGCTCCTCGCCGACAATAATTTAAGCGTTTCGCAGGTCGCGGCCCAGCTCGGCTACCAGCGGCAATCCGCATTCTCGCAGGCGTTTAAGCAGGCTCGCGGCGTCAGCCCCGCCGCCTGGCGAACGTCGCACCGCTAGACGGGGCGAAGGGGTCCCCGTTCCGTTTTTGGCCCAATTGCGCCCGCCGGGCCGCAGCCTGATCATAATTTCGAGGTTCTGCGTGCTTTATTAAGGTGTTTATGCATATATTTTGATGCTTCAACTGGGCAAACGTAAAGCAAGACGCCCTGAGCACGGCCGCAAACCGCGCCCAGGGCGCCAAAATCCCGTTCAAACCACGCAGAAT
>CAVIBB010000009.1:0-36674 GCA_963640745.1 Paludibacteraceae bacterium | reverse complement strand
GCGACCGCCCGCCGCGGCGCCGTGGATTACGCGCACGCCGAGTAGCGCCCGCGGATAGCTTCGCATAGAGGAGCCTCGCGGCCCCGGCAACCTTCGCGGCTGCCGGGGCTTATTTGTACGCGGCCGGGCTCCTGCGCGCGCGAAAAAGGGCCCGCCGGCGTGCCGACGGGCCCTTGCGTTGCCTATGGGGCGGCGCAGCTCGGCGCCGCTCGCTACTTGACGCCGTACTGCGCGTAGTACTCGTCGATGGCGGCGTGCAGCTCGGGGGTGATGAGCTTGCCGTCCAGCGCCTCGACGACCTCGGCCATGCTCACGATGCTCGCCACGGGGAAGCCGTACTTCTCCTGGATCTCCTGCTGTGCGGTGACCTTGCCGCCCTTGCCGACCTCCATGCGGTTGAGGCTTACGATCAGGCCCTTGATCTCGACGTTCGCCGCGGCCATGACCTTGGGATAGGTCTCGTCGATGGACTTGCCGGAGGTGGTCACGTCCTCGACCATCACCACGCGGTCGCCGTCCTGGGGCTCGTAGCCCAGCAGGTTGCCCTTGTCGGCGCCGTGGTCCTTGGCCTCCTTGCGGTCGCAGCAGTACTTGATCTCGCGGCCATAGAGCTCGCTGTACGCGATGGCGGTCACGACGGCCAGGGGGATGCCCTTGTACGCCGGCCCGAAGAGCACGTCGAAGTCGTCGCCAAAGTTGTCGTGGATGGCCTGTGCGTAGAACTCGCCGAGGCGCTTGAGCTGCGAGCCCGTCACGTAGGCACCCGCGTTCATAAAGAACGGCGACTTGCGCCCGCTCTTGAGCGTGAACTCGCCGAACTTGAGGACGTTGCTCTCGACCATGAAGTCAATGAACTCGCGCTTGTAATCTTCCATGCGGCCTCCTGCCGTTCGGGGTTTCGGATGCGTCGTGCGCAGCCTCGATTCTAGCCGCTCGCGCTTTGTTGGGGTACCGTAGACAAGTCAAATCAAGCAAGAGAAACTCGGGGGAATCCCATGGACCGCAACACCATCGCAAGCCTCTATGCGGATGCGGACGCGCTCGGCGGGCAGACCGTCACCGTCGCCGGCTGGGTCCGCTCCATCCGCGACATGAAGAACTTCGGCTTCGTCACCCTGAACGACGGCAGCTGCTTCAAGGACCTGCAGGTCGTCGTCAACCGAGAGAAGCTCGGCGACGAGGTCTACGACGGCGTCATCGCCCAGTCCGTGGGCGCGGCCCTGCGCTTTACCGGCGTGCTCGCCCTTACCCCGGACCGCCCGCAGCCCTTCGAGCTCCAGGCCGAGTCCATCGTGGTGGAGGGCACCTCCGCCCCCGACTACCCCATGCAGAAGAAGCGCCAGACCCGCGAGTTCCTGCGCACCCAGCAGCACCTGCGCAGCCGCACGAACCTTTTCCGCGCCGTCTTCCGTGTGCGCAGCGTGGCCGCCTTCGCCATCCACAGCTTCTTCCAGGAGCGCGGCTTCGTCTACGTGAACACCCCCATCATCACCGCCTCGGACGCCGAGGGCGCCGGCGAGATGTTCCGCGTGACCACGCTCGACCCCGAGAACCCGCCCCGCAACGAGGACGGCGGCATCGACTGGAGCCAGGACTTCTTTGGCAAGGCCACGAACCTCACCGTCTCGGGCCAGCTCCAGGCCGAGAACTTCGCCCTGAGCTTCGGCGACGTCTACACCTTCGGCCCGACCTTCCGCGCCGAGAACTCCAACACCCGCCGCCACGCCGCCGAGTTCTGGATGGTCGAGCCCGAGCTCGCCTTCTGCGACCTCGCCGGCGACATGGCCTGCGCCGAGGACATGCTCAAGTACGCCATCAACTACGTGCTCGACGCCTGCCCTGACGAGATGGAGTTCTTCAACAAGTTCGTGGACAAGGGCCTGCTCGAGCGCCTGCACCACGTGGCGAGCTCCGACTTCGCGCGCGTGACCTACACCGAGGCCATCCAGATCCTCGAGGAGGCCCAGGCCGGCGGCAAGAAGTTCGAGTACCCCGTGAGCTGGGGCTGCGACCTGCAGACCGAGCACGAGCGCTACCTCACCGAGGAGCACTTCCAGCGCCCGACCTTCGTGACCGACTACCCGGTCGCCATCAAGGCCTTCTACATGCGACTGAACGACGACGGCAAGACCGTGGCCGCGGCCGACTGCCTCGTCCCCGGCATCGGCGAGATTATCGGCGGCTCGCAGCGTGAGGAGCGCCTCGACGTTCTCGAGTCCCGCATCCGCGAGCTCGGCATGGATCCGGAGCAGTACAAGTACTACCTCGACCTGCGCCGATACGGTGGCTGCAAGCACGCCGGCTTCGGCCTCGGCTTCGAGCGCCTGGTCATGTACCTCACCGGCGTCGACAATATCCGCGACGTCCTGCCGCACCCGCGCACCGTGGGCAACGCGGAGTTCTAAGCAACGTGGTCACCGGCCGGGGCGTCTTGCCTCGGCCGTTTTGAGCTAAGGAGAAGCACATGGTCAACGGCAGTCTTTCTCGGCGCGCGTTTCTTGCCGCGCTGGGACTTGGCGGTACGGGACTTCTTGCCGGCTGCTCTGCCGGCAAGGGCGACGCGGCCGATGTCGCCGCGCCCGCGAAGGAGACCGTCTACGACCGCGGCACCCAGAAGGCGGCCGAGGCCGTGGCCGCCGCGACCGACACCGTGACCGCGCCGGACGCGACCGTGACCATCGGCATGGTCGGCGACATCCTCGTGCACACCTACGTGTGGAAGAGCGGCGTGCAGGACGACGGCTCGCGCAATTACGACCACATCTTCGAGAACGTGCGCGGCGACATCGAGCCGCTCGACCTGGCCATGCTCGACCAGGAGACCATCCTTGGCGGCGAGAGCCTCGGGTTCTCGGGCTACCCGAGCTTCAACAGCCCGCAGGAGTTCGCGGACGCCGAGGTCGCCGCCGGGTTCGACGTGATTCTCCACGCCAACAACCACGTGCTCGATCGCAGCATGACGGGCATCGAGTCCGAGCTCGCGTACTGGCGCGCGAACTTCCCGCAGGTCATCGTCACGGGCATGGCGGACTCCGAAGAAGCCGCGGCCGTCGTGCCGGTGGTGGAGCTCGCCGGCCACAAGGTCGCTGTGCTCAACTTCACGCAGGACACGAACGGGATTCCGCTGCCCGACGAGGCGCCATGGGCCGTGCGTATGCTCACCGACGAGCAGGTCGAGTCCGACTTCGCGGCGGCGAAGGCCGCGGGCGCCGAGGCTATCATCGTGTGCCCGCACTGGGGCGAGGAGTACACCGAGGGGCCGAACGACTACCAGCGCGAGTGGGCCGTCCGCTTCATTGAGCTGGGCGCGACGGTGATCTTTGGCAACCACCCGCACGTCATGCAGCCGGTCGAGCTTCTTACGGCCACTGACGGGCGCACGGTTCCCGTGTACTGGTCGCTCGGCAACTTCGTCTCCACGATGTCGAGAATGGACTCGATGATCGGCGGCCTGGGACGCGTGACCATCAATTTTGCGGGTGGTTCGGTCTCGGTTGCCGAGGCGCGCCTGACGCCGCTGGTCACGCACAAGATCCTCGGACCGGGCATCACCACGTTCAGGCTCGTCGATTACACCGAGGACCTCGCGGCACAGAACGCCATCCGAAGCTTCGACGGTCTCGTCGACTTCTCGCGCGCTTGGTGCGTCGAGTTCTGCCAGGGGCGCCTGGGCGACGGCTTCGACGCGGAAAGCTGCGAGTTCGTTCTCGCCGCGGGGTAAGGAGCGGCGCCGCGGGCCCGTGGTCGCTGCTGGCGTGGCGCGGCGGGTCTGTGGTCGCCCACGGCCACGTGCTGCAAGGGGCCGCTCGGCCTTAATGAGTCGCAGCTCAGGGTAGTTGACGGGCTTCTTGCCCGCATCGGCGCGTATGATGGACGCGAGAGCCGCGAAAATCGATCACAAGGCATGGCGCGACGGCCTCTCGGATGTTCCTTGAGCTCGCGCGCCCGGCCAACTTCGAGACGACGCGCGCTCACGACGGCACGCCGCGCAAAGTTGAGCGGCTGCCGCGCCTGGTTGGAAGGGGCGATGCCCTGCGAACAGACGAGGAGAAGACCATGTTTTGTAGCCACTGCGGATCCGAGATCGACGACGGCGCCAAGTTCTGTTCTCACTGCGGCAAGCCTGCGGGCCCCGAGGACGACGGGTTCAACACGATTGACGGCGTGCCCGTGGGCGGAAGCGACGTGACGACTCAGTTGAACGGCCGCTCTCCGGCGCCCGATCCGGTGCCGTCGCCCGCCCAGTATTCCGATCAGGCGCAGGGCGCGGCAAAGAAGCGCAGCATTCCGACGGGGGCGCTTATTGCCATCGTGGCCGTCGTGGTCGCGGCCCTCGTCGGCGGCGGGGCTGTTCTGTACAACAGGATGGAGCAGGAGTCGGCGGAGCGGGCGCAGGCCGAGGCAAAGGCCGCCCAGGAGCAGGCCGACGCCGATGCCACCGCCGCGGCGATCGCCGAGCAGAACGCCAACGCGGAAAAGAAGCTTACCTTGACCCTCGCCGGCTCGGACACGACGGCGTTTCCGACGGTGAGCGCGTCCATCAAGGTCTTCGACGGCAACGGGAACTCCGTCACCAGCCTTACCAGCGGCGACGTCAAGGTCTCCGAGGCGTGCGCCGACGGCACCACCAAGGACGTCTCCATAACGAACTTCGTGTCCAACGGCGGCGGTTCTTACCAGCTGAGCTTTAGCGCGCAGGCTTCCAAGGACAACGCCGAGCAGCGCACCGCCACCATCACGTGCGCCTCCGGCAACTACGAGTGGGACGAGATCGGCGTCAGCTACACCGCCCCCGCCAAGGAGAAGAAGACCGACAGCTCGTCGAGCAGCGACTCCAAGCAGACCACGACCACGCAGGTGCTCGTGGTGACCACGGACAAGAGCGCCGACTACATGCTGCCGGCCAGCGACAGCGCGTATTACGCCGAGTCCGACATCAAGGGTCTTTCTGATTGGGAGCTCTACCTGGCTCGCAACGAGATCTACGCGCGTCACGGTCGCGGTTTTAGCAACGACGACCTGCAGCGTTACTTCAACGGCAAGTCCTGGTACCGCAGGACCATCGACCCCGACAAGTTCGACGAGTCCGTGCTCAACAAGTACGAGAGGGCCAATGCCGCGATGATCCTCGCGCGCGAGAAGGCCATCGGCTCGCAGTACGTCTAGCAAGAAGGCCGGGCGTCGGCTGGCCGCGTATATAAGGCGCGGAGAACGACGGCGCCCCTCGGAGTTCACGCAACGAACTCCGAGGGGCGCCGTTTTTCATGGGGCGGTTCTGGGGGAGCGGGCCGGACAGGCAGGCCGGCCGCCCAACAACCTTAGAACAGTACGCCGAGGACGATGAGCACGGCGCACGCCGCGAGGACGGCATAGTCGGCGCCGCCCATGGGGTAGCGCTTGTAGCTGCTCTCGCGCGTGCGCAGGTAGAAACCGCGCTGCTCAGCGGCGAGCGCGGTCGCGTCCGTCTTGCCGACGGAGCTCACCAGCAGGGGCACGCACAAAGGCAGCATGAGCTGCAGCTTCTTGATGGGGTTCTTGGTGTCGTACTCGACGCCGCGGGCGGTCTGCGCCTCCATGATGGCGTTCATCTCTTGGCTGAACACGGGGACGAAGCGCAGCGCGGTCGTGAAGGTAAAGGCGTAGCGGTACGGCACGTGGAGCACCTCGACCACGGCGTTGGCCAGGTCGTTCAGCTTGGTCACGGTGAGCATGAGGATGAGCGGCAGCGCGACGCCGAGCAGGCGCAGGGCGGCCTTCGTGCCGGTGACCACGCCGTCCACGGTGACCCATGCAAAGAGCACGTCGCCCGTGCGGATAAACGCGGTCTGCAGCACGAGCATGATCACCGAGAGCGGCACCATGAGCTTGGCGAGCGTGACGAGGCCGGCGCTCGCCTTTGCGTAGGCGCCCAGCGCGAAGGTGAGCACGAGCAGGGCGATGAGCAGGGGATACGTGTCGCCGAGGAAGGTGGCAAGGATTATGGCCGCGGCGAGCGCGAGCTTGGTGACGGGGTTCAGCTTGTGCAGCAGCGAAGTGCCCGGGATGTAGTCGATGACGCTACCCACGATTGACCATCTCCTCCACGAGGTCGACGATGCCGGAAACTTGGCTAATGCCCGCGAATTCGGGCGAGAAGTCCGCCGCGAGCTTCTTGGACAGGGCGATGACCTGCGGAGGCTCCACGTAGGCGGCCGCCATGAGCTCATCGTTGGCAAAGACCGCGTTCGCCTCGTCGCGCGCGGCGATCTTGCCCTTGGTCATGACGACGACGCGCTCGGCGAAGTCGCTCACCACCTCCATGTCGTGGCAGACCATGATGACGGCGCAGCCGCGCTCGGCCATCTCGCGCACGGTCTCCATGACCGTCATGCACTCGCGGTAGTCGAGGCCGCTCGTCGGCTCGTCGAGAAGCACCACCTGCGGGTCGAGGACCACGACGCTGGCCAGGGCGACCATCTGGCGCTGCCCGCGCGAAAGCGAGAAGGGCGACTCGTTCGCCGGCAGGTCGAAGCGGGCGATCACCTCGGCGGCGCGGCGCTCGGCCTCGTTTTGCGGCACGCCGTGCAGCGTGAGGCCGAAGGCGACCTCCTCGAGCACCGTGTCTTTGCAGATCTGGCGGTCCGGGTTCTGGAAGAGCGTGGCGCAGTGGGCGGCAATCGTGCTGGTGGGGACCTCGCGCGTGTCCAGCCCCGCGATGCGGACCGCGCCGGACTTGGGGTGAAGCAGGCCGTTGAGCAGCTTGGTGAGGGTCGTCTTGCCGGCGCCGTTCTGGCCGATGACGCCCACGAGCTCGCCGGGGTAGACGCGCATGTTGAGGCCGGTCACGGAGTCGCCGTGGTTGGGGTAGGCAAAGGTCACGTTGTCGACCACGACCACGGGGTCGGCCCCCTCGGCGTGAGGGCGCGCAGTCGGCTTGTGACGAGAAGGACGCGTCGGCTTGACTGCTTCCGGTATGAGGGAAGAAACGTCGCGCCCCGAGCGCTCGCCCGCGGCCTGGGGGCAGGTCGCGCCATGCTGGTCGGACTTGCTGCCCAGGATTCCGGTGATGAGGTCCTTTGCCTCGGAGACGTTCAGGCACGGGCGCTCGATCTTTCCGACGATGCCGTGATCGCGCAGGCTGTTGGCGATTCTTGCCACGCGGGGGCTGTCGACGCCGATGGCCCGCAGCTCGCGCGCATGGCCGAAGACCTCGTGCGGCTCTCCGTCGTAGGCGAGCTTGCCCTCGGAGAGCACGATCACGCGCTCGCAGTACTCGCACAGCAGCGCCACCTTCTGCTCGATGACCACGACCGTGATGCCGGACACCTCGTTGACCTGGCGCAGGGTGTCGAAGACGAGCGTGGAGCTCGCCGGGTCGAGAGCGGCGGTGGGCTCGTCGAGCACGAGCACGCGCGGGGCCAGCGCGAGGATGGCGGCGATGGCGACCTTCTGCTTCTGGCCGCCGGAAAGCTTGGCGATCTCGCGGTCGCGCAAGTCGGCGATGCCGACCGTCTGGAGCGCCTGGGTAATGCGCGCCTCGATCTGGTCGTGCGGCACGCCGTAGTTCTCGAGGCCGAAGAGCATCTCGTCCTCGACCACGGAGGCGACCATCTGGGAGTCGATGTCCTGCAGGACGCTGCCGACCACGCGGCTGATGTCCGTGAGGGTGACCTCGCAGGTGTCACGGCCGTCGACGAGGGTGGCGCCGAAGAGCTGGCCGGTGTAGTGGTGGGGGATGGCGCCGCTCATCACGGCGGCGAGCGTCGACTTACCGGCGCCCGAGGGGCCGATCACGCCCACGAACTCGCCTTCGTTGACGGTGAGGCTCACGTGGTCGAGCGCGCGGGCCGCGTCCTGGCCATAGGCGAACGAGACGTCCTTGAGCTCGATGATCGGCTTCGAGTTGCTTGTGTTGCTCACTGCGGGGCCTTTCTTAAGCGTCCACAAAAAGAAGCGCCGGCCTGAACGTGTCGGCCGGCGCATTACATGGTACCCGAGAACTACTTGCCGAGGACCTTCTGCAGCGGGAAGAAGAGCGCCTGGACCACGATGGCGTTGAAGACCGCGGTGCCGAGCACCAGCGGGACCTTGACGACGACGGTCCCGAGCGCCGCGCCCATGATGAGCGTGCCCGCCACGGCAAAGAGCGCGCCCGAGATGAGGGTCGTCACGAAGGTCGCGACGAGCGGGGTCACGGACTTGCCGGCAACGTTGAGCTGCAGCTTGATGAGGGCGGCCATGGCGAGCGCACCGCAGACCTCGGTGACAAAGTTCAGACCGGGGATGGAGGTGGTGAGCTGGCAGACGCAGGCCGAGATGACGGCGAAGATGACGGCCTGGAGGAAGCCGGCGTCGGTCAGCAGGATGGCGAGCGCGTAGGCGGCGATGATGAACTGCGGCTTGAT
This sequence comes from Paludibacteraceae bacterium, assembly GCA_963640745.1. Lineage (GTDB taxonomy): Bacteria > Actinomycetota > Coriobacteriia > Coriobacteriales > Atopobiaceae > Paratractidigestivibacter. Next base: position 28,290 of record CAVIBB010000009.1, on the reverse strand, counting down.
GCCGATCATGGCGACGGCGTTGCCGATGGTCATGTTGAGGATGAAGCCGGCGGCGAGCAGGATGGCGAGAAGGACGAGGGACTTGATGTCGATGATGCCGGACTGCTTGGCGTCGGCGGTAACGGTGCGAGCCTGCTGGGACATGGCGGGGTTCCTTTCTGGGGGGCGGCTGCGGGCCGCGGGCGGGTTGCGGGTCGAGGGCTGCGGGTTGAGGATCGGCGAGCTTTTGAGCTGCTAGTCGTTGAGCTTGAGGGCCTTCTTCACGGGGATGAAGAGCGCGGCGACGATGATGGCGTTGCAGACGCCGGTGGCGGCGACGACAGGGGCCATCACGCCGATGAGGGCGGGGTTGCGCTGGACGAGGCAGGCGAAGATGGCGGCATAGATGAGGCCGGAGATGCAGGTGACCACGAAGGTGCCGACGAGCGGGAGGGCCGCCTTGGCGCCGCTCTTGTCGAGGGCCTTGACGATGAGGGCCATCACGACGGCGGCGACGGGCTCGGCGATGAGGTCGGGGCCCTTGACGGAGGCGGTGATCTGGATCACGACGCCGGCGAGCAGGCCGATGATCGCGGCCTGGCCCAGGTTGGGTTTGAGGATGAGGATCTCGAGGCAGAAGGCGGCGATGATGAACTCGGGCGAGAGGATGCCGCCCGTGAGGCCGCTGAAGAACTTGGAGACGGTCATGTTGAGGACGAAGCCGGCGGCGAGCAGGATGGCGTAGAGGGTGAGGGCCTTGAGGTCGAGGGTCCCGTGGTCGACGGAGGTGACGGTGCGGGCTTCCTGGTTGGTGTTCTGGTCGGACATGTTCTTCTCTCCTTAGAGCGTGTTGGGTGAACAAAAAAGGGCCCCCGGTCAAACCGGGAGCCCTCCAAGTTCGCGAAATTATGGCGCGACGAGACTCACGACTGACCGAAGGTAATCGAGTTGCGCCACCACCAGTTGTTGTTCATGTGCTTGGACATTTTGGCGCTCCTCTCCCTTGGTATCGTTGTCTGCGCGTTGGCGCCCACTTTACTCCGGTGGAGTGAGCCGACGCAACCCTCATTGCGTTAACGCTTTGTGAACTGCCGTCAAGCAGACGCTCTACGCGCGCATCTTTTCTTGCCAGCCGTCGAGGCGATCGAGGGCGGCCTTGAGGACCTCGTCGGACTTGGCGAAGTGGAAGCGCACGAAGCGGTTCTCGGGCGCGTTGAAGAAGCAGCTCGCGGGCACCGTTCCTACACCGACCTTCTTAATAAGGTCGCAGGCGCAATCGTAGTCGGATTCATAGCCGAGCTCGGAGACGTCGGCCATGACGTAGTAGGCGCCCTGGGGCTCGACGAAGCTGAATCCGAGGGCGCGCAGGCCGTTGCAGAAAAGATCGCGCTTGTGCGTGTAGAGCTCGGCGATCTGGTCGTAGTAGCTTTGCGGGAGCGTGAGCCCGGCGACGGCGGCCTCCATCAGCGGGGCCGCGGCGCCCACGGTCAGAAAGTCGTGCACCTTGCGCGCGCGGTCGATGACCTCGGGCGACCCGATCACATAGCCCAGGCGCCACCCGGTCATGGAGTAGGTCTTGGAAAGCGAGCTGCAGCTGAGGGCGCGCTCGGCCATGCCGGGCAGGCTCGCAAAATAGATGTGCTCGTAAGGGGCGTAGACGATGTGCTCGTAGACCTCGTCGGTGATGACCCACAGGTCGTGCTTCTGTGCCATGCGCGCAATGAACTCGAGCTCAGGGCGCGTAAAGACGTGCCCCGTGGGGTTCGACGGGTTGCAGAGGATAAGGGCCTTGGTGCCCGGCATCGCGCAGGCCGCCTCGAGCTCGGCCTCGTCGAAGGTGAACTCGGGCGCGCGCAGCTCGACGTAGGTGGGCTCGGCGCCGCAGAGGATGGCGTCGGCGCCGTAATTCTCGTAGAACGGGGAGAACACGACGATGCGGTCCCCGGGGTTCGTGACCGTCATGACGGAGCACATCATGGCCTCGGTGGAGCCGCAGGTGACCACGATCTGGGTCTCGGGGTCGATGTCGAGGCCCATGCGCGGGGCCTGCTTGGCGGCGAGCGCCGCGCGGAAGTTCGGCGCGCCCCAGGTAATGGCGTACTGGTGGGGGCCGGTGTAGGCGACCTCGGCGAGGCGGTCGAGGATTTCCTTCGGCGGGTCGAAGTCGGGGAATCCCTGCGAGAGGTTGATGGCGTCGTGCTGCGCAGAGATGCGCGTCATGCGGCGGATCACGGAGTCCGTGAACCGGGAGGTGCGCTGGCTGAGGTCTTGCATGCTCGTCTCCTTGGGTCGAGAAAAGAACAGGCCCGATTCTGCCACTGCGAGAATCGGGCCTGCATGCGATGACGAGAAAGGCGGCGGGTGTTATTCAGCTCGTTACGCGGGCGGGGCCGTGCTCGAGGTCGGCGAAAAGCCGTCCCAAGTGGCTAGCGGGGGTTGTCGGCGAGCTCGGCGCGGGTCTCGGCCTCGTCCTCGGCGTCGAGGCGCTCCTGCTCGGCGCGGCCGTAGATGGCGCGGAAGATGGCGCGCGAGAGCGGGCCCACGATGATGAGCTGCAGCGGCAGCGCCATGATGAAGTTGCGGCAGTAGGTCATGATGTAGTCGGGGAGGACCTGGCGCGTGAAGCCGTAGCCGTGCCACACGCCCAGGATGCTTGCGAGCGCTACCTGGCAGATCACGGTAAAGGCCTGGATACAGAGGATGACGTAGATCTGCCGGTCGCCGGGGCGCACCACCTGGAAGGCGAAGTGCTTGGCCGCCGGGCTCGAGATGAAGTAGGCGCACAGGAAGATGAGCACGTACTCGAGCCACATGCTCTGCAGCGCGATGAGGAAGGTGTGGTTGGTAAAGCTCCCGGTTGCCAACACCGTGTTGTACAGGGTCATGAAGTAGACCATGAAGAATGCGGTGATGGCGGTGAACACGAGAGACTCGATCTTGCTTTGGGGCATGCGCTTGTGCTGCATAAAGGGCGGCTCCTTTCGGCCTGGCTTTTCTTTGCGCCGCGTCGATTCAAAAAAGAAATGCCGCCCCTCCGTCTGACAGTGGTGGGGCGACATTTAATGTCTCGCTTGGCGCATATGTGTGTTGCGGCCGCACGCGATTGCGCCATCGCGCGCGAACAGCTCGCAACTATAGCGCAAATATTCCCCAGCTCAGGGCGTATCTTCACAAACTTTCCGCTTACGAAGCGGGCGTCGCATGGCGTAGTATGGCCTGCGCTGCGCTGGCTCCGGGACGTTCGCCTTTGGGCGGTGGGCGCCCCGTCGAGACAGGACTTCAACCTTAGAGGAGTGTTTTTCTTTATGCCCAAGAACAAGCGTGAGAGCCTTCTGTTCACCTTCATCATGTGCTTCCTGATGGTGCTTTGGATGAGCATCTACAATGTGGCGCGTCAGCACGGCGCCCTGACCGGTGAGGTCATCGTCGACGCGTGGATCGGCTTCCCGCCCGCATACATCTTCGCCATGCTGTGCGACTGGTTCGTGGCGAGCCCGCTGGCCAAGGGCTTCGCCTTCAAGCACCTGGTGACGCCGGGCAAGTCCAGCCCGCGCGCGATGACGCTCGCCGTCTCTACCTGCATGGTCTTCCCGATGGTCTTTATCATGAGCCTCTACGGCGCCTTCGAGGGCGCCTTCCACGCCGGCACGCTCGCCGTCGTGCCGATGGCTTGGCTTACCAACATCCCCTGGAACTTCGTCATGGCGCTGCCGTGGAACCTGCTGGTCGCGGGTCCCATCGCCCGCTTCCTGTTCCGCCGCGCGTTCCCCGAGGGAACCGTGCTCGCGCAGCCGGTCGCCGAGGCGTAGCCGCGGGTCGCAAAGAGCTTTTGAAGAGCGGCGGGGCTGCTGACGCAGCCTCGCCGCTCTTTTGTGTGCGCGACCGCACGTTAATGTGACCGGTGCGGGGCGTGTAGTGACGATTTCTGGCTCGAGTGATCAAAAAATCGAGATCCTGCGTGCTTTCTGGAGGGTTTGGCGAGTAGCGGGGCCGCCTAGAAGGTCTCGCGAGGGGTTGGAATTTGCAAAACCGCAGGTCGCAGGCTGCCGAGAGTACATCAAAGCTACAACAAAGCACGCAGAACCTCGATTTTCTGTGCACGTAAGGCGCTCGGGGCCCGTTGGAGTTGTGTATAGGTCGCGAATTAGTTGACGAATCAATAAAGATGACCTTACTGTTGATGTGTCAACAAGCAGCACGGGCGCAATGCTTGCGCTTTGCCGCGATCCAAGGAGGGACCGTGTTCGAGGAGCGCTTTGAGGACTTCGTAGGCCTCATCACCGCCATCGAGAAGGAGATTCAGCGCATCAAGACCGCCGAGCTCGGTCGCTTCGGCCTGCGCGGCGGCGACCTGATGTGTGTCTACAACCTTCAGAAGCACCCCGAGGGCCTGACGTCTGCCGAGCTCGCGCGTGCGGCCGGCATCGACCGGGCGGCCGTGTCGCGCGTGATTAGCCGGCTCTCGGACGAGGGGTTTGTCGAGGTGGGGGAGGACGAGCCTGGCGCGACCGGCCGTTACCGCGCGCCCGTTCGCCTCACCGAGAAGGGCCATGCCGCCATGGTCGAGGTCGACGACATCATCCGCAACATCGTCTCCGCGGCCGGCAGCGGCCTTACTCCGTCGAGGCGCGAGGAGATGTACACCGCGCTTTCCTCGGTGCTCGAGCAGCTGAAGACGATTTAGCCCCACGATGCGCTCGGCATCGCTTTAGCGCCCAACTACCAGTAAAAACCTGACCGCCCCACCGCTATGCAATCAGCAGAAGGGATACCCATGTCCGTACGCATCATCACCGATTCCGCTTCCGACATTCTGCTCGGCGAGTACCCGGACCTCGTCGTTCTCCCGCTCTCCGTCAGCTTCGGCGAGACCGTTTACGCCGACGGCGTGGACCTGTCGCACGAGCGGTTCTACGAGCTGCTCGTCGAGGAAGACGAGCTTCCGAAGACCGGGCAGGTGAACCCCTACGCCTTTAGCCAGGCGTTCGAGGATGCCTACGCAGCGGGCGAGGATGTCGTGTGCATCACAATCTCTTCGAAGCTCTCGGGAACGAACCAGTCGGCCGTTACGGCCGCCGCCGGCGCGAAGACCGTCGTGCGCGTGGTCGACAGCTCGAGCGTCTGTGTGGGCGAGCGCGTCCTCGTCGAGTGCGCGCTGCGCCTCGCGGCTGAGGGCAAGTCCGCGGTGGAGATTGCCGACGCCCTGTGCGAGATGCGCGACCGTGTTTGCGTGGTCGGCCTGCTCGATACCCTTGAGTATCTGCGGCGCGGCGGACGCATCGGCGCGGCGGCGGCTGGCGTCGGGGCGCTTCTTTCCATCAAGCCTGTAATTACCGTGGAGGACGGAGCCATCGCGATCCTGGGCAAGGCGCGCGGCTCGAAGAACGGCCGGAACCTCCTGAGCGAGCAGGTCGAGAAGGCCGGAGGCATCGACTTCGGCATGCCTATCGCGCTGGCCTACGCGGGTCTGTCCGATAAGGTGCTGCGCAAGTACATCGACGACTCGCGGGCTATCTGGGCGCCAGGCTTCCCGGACGGAAACCTGCCCGTTTACACCGTGGGCGCCACCATCGGCACGCATGTGGGGCCGGGCGCCATCGCGCTCGCGTTCTTTAGGGCGTAGCCGGGAGGGCGTAGCCGGGACCGCCTCCGTATACGCCGCCGGCCCGAGCGCCCGCGCGCCGCGGACGGGCCTGCGGCGCGCCCGCCGTTGCCGCGTTTGCCGCAGTGCGCCTACGCCTTCGGGTGGTACTCGCGCTCAAAACGCCAGGCGTACATGGCAAGAAGCGCCACGGCTGCGGCCGCGATGGGCGCGCCGACGAGCGCGGGGTAGCGGTAGCTGAGGCCGGCGTCGAGTACCGCCTGGCCGATGCTCGCGCCGACCGCGTTTCCGCCGTTGAACGCCACCTGCACGCAAGCCGAGCCGATCATCTCGCCGCCGCCGCGCCCGACCTCGACCATGGCGAGTTGCTGCGGGCTTGACGGGAAGAAGAGCCCGACGCAGCAGAGGAACATGAGGGCGGCGGTGCTCAGGCGCGAACCCGCGAGCGCGAAGATGAGCAGCATGGAGGCGCAGCTCACGGCCTGTCCCACGGCAGCCGCGCGCCCCGGGGTCAGGCGGTCGCCGAGCTGCCCGCCGAGCTGCGAGCCCACGACCATGCCGAGCCCGGCGAGGACAAGAAGCGCCGGCAGCGCGGCCTCGGACCAGCCGCCGACGGTCTCGAGCCACGGCGACACGTAGCTCCACCAGCAGAAGATTCCCGAGTTGCCGAGGAAAACCGCGCCGAGCACGACCCAGGGCCCCGGACGCCCGAGGAACTTGAACTGGCTCGCGAACCCGGCGCTCTGGGCGGGCGCGACCTGCGGCACGAGCCTCGCGATGAGCGCGAACGACATGAGCGCCCACGCCGCTACGAAGACGAACGCGGCGCGCCAGCTCACGAGGCCCGCGAGCAGCGTGCCGAAGGGGACGCCGATGGTGTTCGCGAGCGTCTGCCCCAGGACCATGATGGCGACGGCGCGGTTCTCCTGGCCCTTATCGGCGAGCGCCTTCGCGACGATGGTCCCCGTGCCAAAGAACGCGCCGTGCGGCATGCCGGAGATAAAACGCGCAACCGTCAGCGTCGTCGCGTCGGGCGAGGCGGCCGCGAGCGCGTTGCCCGCGAAGCATAGCGCCATGAACAGCAGCAGGAGTTTCTTGGGGGCGACGTTGTGCCCGAACACCAGGATAAGGGTGCCGAAGCAGACGCCGATCGCGTAGGCGGAGATGAACCCGCCCGCCTCGGGAACCGTGACGCCGACCCCTGCGGCGACGTTGGTGATGATGCCCATGACGACGAACTCGGCGAACCCAAGGGCAAAAGCCCCCGCCGCGAGCGCGATCAGGCCCTTCTTCATAGATGAGACCCCCAAAACAAACAACACGGAGCGAGAAATACCCGAGTGAGTTTAGGGGCGCCCGCACCCGCCTTCGTTGCCGCCCGGGATTGTTTACCTTCGCGAAGCAGACACCTCGCGCGACGGGCCGCGCCAAACGATATCGAATGTGCGACGAAACCCGCCTGGTTTCGTTGCGTCACGGGCACAGACGCATGAAATCTGCCCCTTCAGCTTGCGTTTAGTGATAAACCACTAAACCGTCTTCAAATAGTTCAAGTAAGGAAGAGGGGACAACTATGGACAAGTTCTTCCATATAAGCGAGCGCGGCTCGTCGACGGCGACGGAGATTCGCGCCGGCGTGACCACGTTCCTCGCGATGGCCTACATCATCGCGGTGAACCCGGCCGTGCTCTCGGCCGCGGGCATCGACTCCGAGGCGCTCGCCTGCGCGACCTGCGTGGGCGCCGGCATCATGACCATTTGCATGGGCCTCTTCTCGAACCGCCCGCTCGCCTGCGCGTCCGGCCTGGGCATCAACGCGATGGTCGCGGGCATCACCACCACGCTGTGCGGCGGTGACTGGCACATTGCCATGGGCGTCATCTTCCTCGAGGGCATCGTGATCTTGCTGCTCGTCGTGTGCGGCTTGCGCGAAGCCATCATGGACGCCATCCCGGTCGTCCTGCGCCACGCGATCTCGGTGGGCCTCGGCCTCTTCATCGCGATGATCGGCCTGACCGACGCCGGCATCATCACCGCCGGCAACGGCACGCTGGTGGGGCTGGGCGACGTTGCCTCGCCGACCTTCATCGTCGGCGTGATCTCCATCGTGGTCACCGTGGCCCTCGCGTGCGCCGGGGTCCGCGGCTCGCTGCTCATCGGCATCGCGGTCGCCGTGCTCGCCGGCATCCCGCTTGGCGTCACGCCGATCCCGACCTCGCTGATTGCCAAGCTCGACCTCTCCACCTTCGGCGCGCCCTTTGCCGCGACCTCGGACGGCAGCATCGCCCTCGTCAAGGTGCTGACGGACCCGACGCTGCTCGTGGTCGCCTTCTCGCTGCTCATGAGCGACTTCTTCGACACCATGGGCACTGCCATGGCCGTTGCCAAGCAGGGTGAGTTCCTAACCGAGGACGGCGAGGTCGAGAACATCCGCGAGATCCTGCTCGTCGACTCCGCGGCCGCTGCCGCGGGCGGCCTCTTTGGCGTCTCCTCGATCACGACTTTCGTCGAGTCGACCTCCGGCGCCGCCGACGGCGGGCGCACCGGCCTCGCTTCCGTCGTCACGGGCCTGCTCTTTGTGCTGACCGCGTTCTTCTCGCCGGTCGTTGCCTGCGTCTCGAGTGCCGCTACCTGCGGCGCGTTGGTCTACGTCGGCTACCTGATGATGTCCGAGGTCACCGAGATCGACTGGTCCGACATCTCCGAGGGTTTCCCGGCCTTCATGATCGCCGCCGGCGTGCCGTTTGCGTACTCCATCTCCGCCGGCATCGGCCTCGGTTTCATCTCTTATGTGGTTATCGCCATCTTTAAGCACGAGGCCAAGGAGGTCAAGCCCTTGATGTGGGTCGCCGCCGTGGCGTTCCTCGTGTACTTCTTCGTGTCGTAGAGCGGCTGGGACTTCGACGGTCGCTCCGTCGGCATCGCTGGCGCTGCCCCTCGGGTCCGGAGGTCTTTCGGTCCGAGGGGCTTTTCTTTGCCGGGGCCGTGCGCGCCGCCGGCGCGCGTCGACCCGGCGGCGCGCCTATGCGGGAAACACGGTTCCGACGATGATGCGGATGAGCTCGTCGATGGGCATGGGCTCCTCCTCGGCGAGCCAGGCGCGGACGGCGGCAAGAATTCCAGACAGGTAGAACTCGCCGATCACTCGGCGTGCCTGCTCGTCGAGGCCCTGGGCCGGCAGGACGAACTGCTCGACCAAGGGTCGGATCGCCTCCTTGAGTCGCTCGACAAAAACCGGATCGCCGTTTTGGCCAAGAAGCACCTCGGTGTAGGCGCGCCAGTCGGCCGCCATCTGGAAGATAAGGCCCATATGCTCGGTGAAATCGAGCTTCTCGCCGCGCGCGACCAGGCCCTCAACCAGCGCATCGATGCCTGCGAGCACCGTGGTCTCGACCTCCTCCAGCACCTCGTAGACATCGTGGTAGTAGAGGTAGAACGTGGCGCGGTTGTACCCGGCGCGCTCGCAGATCTCGCGAACGGGGATGCGCTCGATGGGGCGCTCGGCGTAAAGGCTCCAGAACGCCTCGCGCAGGTTGGCGCGGGTCTGCTCGGTAATCTGCGGCTGCTTCTTCATGTGCGCTCGTCTTTCTTCGCGGGCCCTTCTCGGCGCTTTGCTCGACAATTGCCGCCCGTGTGTCGAGAAGACCCCGGCCGCCTGGATGCGCCTTACTATACTTCGACCATACGACACTGTGTCGAGTGATTTTGCGGCCGGTTGCCCTGCCTGCCAAGCCGCGCCCAAATCCGGGTCGCGCCGCCGGACCGCGCCGGCGCCTGCCGGTCCGTGGCCCGTCCCTCGGCATTCCCCGCGCATTAAGGAGCACGCATGCCCTACATCGAGTTTTCCGACGTCGTCCGCAGCTACGGGGAGGGCTCCGCGAAGATCAACGCCCTTGACGGCGCGAGCTTTGTCGTGGAGAAGGGCGAGCTCGCCGTCATCCTCGGTCAATCCGGCGCCGGCAAGACGACCGCGCTCAACATCCTCGGCGGCATGGACCGCGCCACGAGCGGTCGCGTCGTCGTGGGCGGCCGCGACATCAGTGAAGCCGGCGAGAACGACCTCGTGCTCTTCCGCCGCGCCGATGTGGGCTTCGTCTTCCAGTTCTACAACCTCGTGCCCAACCTCACCACGCTCGAGAACGTCGAGCTTGCGGCCCAGATCTGCCCCGATTCCCTCGACGCTGAGGAGACCCTGGGCAAGGTTGGCCTTGCCGAGCGCCTAAACAACTTCCCGGCCCAGCTCTCGGGCGGCGAGCAGCAGCGTGTCTCCATCGCCCGCGCCTTGGCCAAGAACCCCAAGCTCCTTCTTTGCGACGAGCCCACGGGCGCCCTCGACTACCAGACGGGCAAGCAGATTCTGCAGCTGCTTCAGGACACCTGCCGCCGCGAGGGCATCACCGTGGTCATCGTCACGCATAACGCGGCGCTCGCGGACATGGCCGACCGCCTCATCCGCTTCAAGAGCGGCCGCGTGACCGAGATGAGCGTCAACGACAGTCCGCTTCCTATCGCCCAGATCGAGTGGTAACCCATGGCAAGAAGAACCTCGAACAAGGCCTTTAACCTGGGCACCATTCGAACAGTGCGCGGTACACTCAAGCGCTTCGTGGCCCTTGCCGTCATCTGCGCGCTGGGGGCGACGATGCTCGTGGGCCTGCGCGCTTCTTGCCTGGACCTGCGCTACTCGGCCGACGAGTTCTTTGATGCGCAGCGGCTCTTTGACATTCGCGTGCAGTCCACGCTCGGACTCACGGACGACGACGTGGCCGCGCTCGCGGGCCTGGAGGGGGTGGGCACGGTCGAGGGCGGCTGGAGCGAGACGGTCTACACCACCGTCGGGTCCGGCTCAGCCAAGGCGGAGGTCCGCGCGCTTTCCCGCAAGGGCCTGAACGAGCCGCTCGTCTTGGAGGGCTCGCTGCCGGAGTCCGCGGACGAGGTGGCCGTGACCAGGCGTTATGCGCAAGAAGCAGGGCTCGGTGTCGGAGATGCAGTGAGCTTCCGCAGCGAAGCCGACGCGGGCGCCGGCGAGAATGCGGACACCGATGCGGACGCGGGCACGGATGCCGAGCCGGCCGACTCCGGTGCGGATTCCAATGCTGATGACGACATCGACGTCGACGTGGATGTTGACGTCGACACCGACTCCGCTTCTACTGACACCGCGGTCTTTGCCCGCAAGGAATACCGAATCAGTGCCGTCGTGCTCGACCCGCAGGATGTGAACGCCGGCGAGGGCACGATGTCGTTCCGCTCGAGCGGCGGTGCGCAGTATACCTTCTTTGTAACCGACGACAACGTCGAGATCGAGCCCTACACCATGGTCTACCTTGCCGTTTTCGGCGCAGAGGCTCCGCTTTGCTACTCGGACGAGTACGAGCGCGTGGTCGACGCCGTCAAGCAGCGCGTCGAGGACGTGCGCGAGGAGCGTCAGGCCGCCCGCGCCCAGGGCATCCGTGACGACGCGAATGCGACCATCGACGACGCCGAGGCGACCGCCAACCAAAAGATCGCCGACGGCCAGAAAGAGATCGACGATGCCCGGGCCGAGCTCGACGACGGCGCACGTCACCTCGCTGACGGCAAGAAGGAGCTCGCAGACCAAGAGGCCTCGGCCAACGAGCAGCTCGCCGACGCCCAACAGCAGATCGACGACGGCTGGGCGCAGATTGAGTCCGGTCGCGCGGAGCTCGACTCAAACGAGGCGCAGCTCACAAGCGGTATCGCGCAGATCGAGGCCGGCATGGAGCAGGCTCGCGCGGCTCGCGACGGCCAGATCGAGGCCGCCAAGCAGCAGGTCGAGGGCGCCGTTGCCCAGCAGTTCGCGCAGAACCGCGCGCAGGTCGAAGAGACCATCGCGGCTCTCGACCCCGCCGCCGAGGGCTACGCCGAGCAGCGCGCCGCGCTTGAGGCGCAGCTCTCCCAGCTCTCCGAGGAGGCCGAGTCCGCGGCCAAGGCCCAGGCGTGGGCCGAACAGTCCGAATCCGTGACCGCCCAGGTCGATGCCGGCATCGCTGAGGTCGTCTCGGGTCTCGAGGCCCAGCTCGCCGACCTCAACGCAAAGCGCGACCAGCTCGCGGCCGCCCGGCAGCAGCTGAACGACTCCGCGGCCCAGCTCAACGCCGCCCAAGAGACCCTCAACGAGAACCGCGATACGGCGGCCGAGCAGATCGCCGACGCCCGCCGGACCATCCGCGAGAACGAGGCCGAGCTCGCCGACGGCGCCTCCGAGCTCGCCGACGCGCAGGCCACGCTCGACTCGAAGCGTGCCGAGGCCGCCGAGAAGATCGCCGACGCCCGCGCCAAGGTCGCCGACGTCGAGGACGCCACCTGGTACGTGCAGGACCGCGGCGACCTCGCGAGCTACGCCTCCGTCGAGTCCGACGCCTCGTGCATCGAGGTCCTCGGCACGGTCCTGCCCGTCGTCTTCTTTGTGGTCGCGGTACTCATCAGCCTTACCACGATGACGCGCATGGTGGAGGAGGAGCGTGGCCTCATCGGCCTGTACAAGGCGCTCGGCTACTCACGCGGCCGCATCCTCTCCAAGTACGTGAGCTATGCGGGCGCGGCGTGCCTGGTCGGCGGGCTTATCGGTGACTTCGTGGGCTTCGTTGTGCTGCCGGCCATCATCTTCACCATCTTCTCGACCATGTATGCGTTGCCTGCGTTCACCTACCATCTCGACGTCGTCTATGCCGTGGTCGCCATTGCGCTCTTTGCCGCCGGCATTGTGGGCGCGACCGTCGCCACCTGCGTGGGCGAGCTGCGCGAGGCGCCCGCCTCGCTCATGCGGCCCAAGGCGCCTAAGGCCGGCAGCCGCATCCTGCTCGAGCGCATTACGCCCCTCTGGAGCCGTCTCTCGTTCCTGAACAAGGTGACGGCACGCAACATCTTCCGCTACAAGCGCCGCTTCCTCATGACGGTCTTCGGCATCGCCGGTTGCGTGGCCCTTCTTATCTGCGGGTTCGGCATCCGCGATACCGTGATTTCGCTCTCCGACCGCCAATACGGCCAGGCGGGCGTCCTGCGCTACGACCTTATGGTCGTGACTAATGCCGACGACCTGGACTCGGTGGCCGCTGACCTTGGCGCCGACTCGGGCGTCGGCTCCATCCAGCGACTCCGCGTCGACAGCCTCACCGCGAGCTTCGGCGACTCCTCGGAGTCGGTCACCCTTTACGTCGTGCCCGACGGCTGCGACCTTTCCGCCTACGTGGGCCTCGCGGACGATGCCGGCGCTCCTCTTGCCGTGGGCGAGTCTGGCTGCCTCATCACAAAGAACGCCGAGCAGGTCCTGGGCTTTGCCGCGGGCGACGTCGTCCATGTCCAGGACGCGACACTCGCCGAGGCCGACGTCGAGGTCACGGGCATTGCCATGAACTACCTGGGCAACTCCATGTACATGAGTGAGTCCGCCTACGCGGCTTGCTTTGGCAAGAAGCCCGAGCAAAACGGTCTTCTTGCCACGCTTTCCGGTGACGATACGGCCCAGATCGAGTTCTGCGACGGCCTTGCCGATGACGCGCGCCTGCTCTCCGTGACCTCGACAGCCAAGCTTGTGCGCGACTTCTCGACGTCGTTCACGCTCATCAACACGGTCGTTTACGTGGTCATTGTTCTGGCGGCGGCGCTCGCGTTCACCGTGGTCTTCACGCTCTCGAACACGAATATATCCGAGCGCGAGCGCGAGCTGGCCACCATCAAGGTGCTCGGCTTCCTGCGCCCCGAGGTTCATGTTTACATCAATAAAGAAACCCTTATCCTTACCGGGATTGGCATCCTCGCGGGCCTTCCGGCGGGCTATGCGCTCACGCGCAGCTTGACGTACGTGCTCAAGATGCCGTCGCTCTACTTCGACACCATCGTTGCCTGGCCAACCTATGTGATCGCCGCGGCCCTGGCCTTCGCCTTCACGCTCATGGTCAACGTCATGACCAACCGCAGCCTCGACCGCATCGACATGGTCGGCGCCCTCAAATCCGCCGAGTAGGGGCCGTTGGGTTCGGGATCGCACGTTTGTTCGATTTACTCTTGCACGCAATTGAATACACGTATACACTTTATGCGAAGACCTCGGCGTTCGGGAGGAAAGATGGCCGCAACCGTTGTAGTTTCATCGCGCATAGAAGAGCCGGTTGCCACTCGCGTTTCGGCTCGGATCAAGGCGGAGGGCCTCACCGTCGGCGAGGTCATCAAGCGTGTGTGGTACCAGATTGCCGAGACGGGCGAGCTGCCTCAGCAGAGCGTTCCGGTCGAGGAGAGCGGGGCGCTCGAGAGGCTGCATAGCCTGCAGGCTCGCCTTGCTGCTATGCCCGATTCGTTCAACGCGATGACCGGGGCACAGATGCGGGACATCTTGGGGGACCGCGATGTCTAGGGATTGCGGAAACCGGCTGTTGATCGACACGAACGTCGCTCTCGATCTCCTCTCGCCCGGACGTCCGCAGTTTGAGGAGGCAAATAGGGTCGCCGAGCTCTGCAACGGCGGGGGAGATATCGGATTTATAACGGCGGGGGCCATCAAGGACGCGTATTACGTGCTTTGCAAATGCTGCGGTAAGGAAACGGCGCGCGAGGCGGTCGCGACCCTGATGGACCTGTTCGTCATTGCCCCTCTCGCCGCCGAGGAGTGCGACCTTTCGCTGCGCTGCGGCGAGCCGGATTTCGAGGACGGCCTTGTTCGTGCTTGCGCCGAACTCAACGACATTGACTTCATCCTCACCCGCGACGCCGCGGCATTCAAGGGCTCAAAGGTCAGGGCGATGGATTGCGCGGATTATCTCAAGTTTGTGCGTGGAATAGCTTCTTGATGACCCGACGGCTCTGCCCCTGATAGACTGAATCCAGCGTTGTGACTGACGGATAATCGCGGGTGACCGCGGGGGAGCAGCGCGAACATATTCAGTGCCGACCGTCTGGGCAAGCCGTTCTCTGCGCAGAGGTGGCTTGCCTTCTTTTTTGGCGGCCGATTCTGCTTGAGGCGGTTCCTTACCGAAGGGATGTGCCGATGCAAGACCTGACCGAGCTCCTCCGTTCCAACCCGTACCCCGGCCGCGGCATCGTGGTGGGCAAGGACGTCGTCTACTACTGGATCATGGGCCGCAGCGCCAACTCGCGCAACCGCGTCTTTGTGCCCACCAACGATGGCATCCGCACCCAGGCCCACGACCCGGCGCTGCTCGAGGACCCGAGCCTGATCATCTACCACCCGGTCCGCACCATGGGCAAGAAGCTCGTCGTGACCAACGGCGACCAGACCGACACCATCGTTAACGCCGGCAGCTTCCGCGACGGCTGCATGGCCCGCGAGTTCGAGCCCGATGCCCCGAACTTCACCCCGCGCATCAGCGCCGTCATCAACGAGGACGGTACCTTCGAGATCTCCATCCTCAAGCATCAGGAGAACGGCCGTTGCCAGCGGAACTTCTTTGCCTATGAGGGTGCCGACGAGGGCGTGGGCTACTTCATCTCCACCTATCAGGGCGACGGCAACCCGCTGCCGACCTTTGCCGGCGAGCCCGTTGAGGTCGCGCTGCCCGCCGACCCCGATGAGGTCTGGGCGGCCCTCAACGCCGATAACAAGGTCTCCCTCTACGCCAAGCGCGGCGGCGAGGTAACGATCTACAACAAGAACCTCGGCGACTAACTAAAACTCCGTTGCGTCGCGGGGAGGAGGATGTTTATTCGTAGGCGCAGTTCCGCATGAGCCGGACGAGACTTAATGTCTCGTCCGTGCGAACAGGACTGTTTGAGCACTACGAATAAACGTCCTTCTCACCGCGAGGAAATTAGTTCACCTAATACAGCGAAGGGAACCCTCCATGAACGAGCTCGAGCTCAAGTACGGCTGCAACCCCAACCAGAAGCCTTCCCGCATCTACATGAAGGACGGCTCCGACCTGCCCGTGACCGTCCTTTCCGGCAAGCCCGGCTACATCAACTTCCTGGACGCCCTCAACTCCTGGCAGCTCGTGCGCGAGCTCAAGGAGGCCACCGGCCTGCCCGCCGCCGCGTCCTTCAAGCACGTCTCGCCGGCCGGCGCCGCCGTGGGCCTGCCCCTCTCCGAGACCGACAAGCAGATTTACTTCGTCCAGGATGAGGGCGAGCTCACCCCCATCGCTTGCGCCTACATCCGCGCCCGCGGTGCCGACCGCATGAGCTCCTACGGTGACTGGGCCGCGCTGTCCGACGTTTGCGACGAGCGCACCGCCCTCTACATCAAGCACGAGGTCTCCGACGGCATCATCGCCCCTGGGTACACGCCTGAAGCCCTCGCGATTCTCTCCGCCAAGAAGGGCGGCAAGTACAACGTCGTGCAGATCGACCCCGATTATGTGTGCCCCGCTATCGAGACCAAGGACGTCTTCGGCATCAGCTTCGAGCAGGGTCACAACTTCTTCGAGATCAACGAGGAGCTGCTCAGCGACGTCGTGACTGTGAACAAGGAGATCCCCGAGGCCGCGAAGCGCGATATGATCGTGAGCCTCATCACCCTCAAGTACACGCAGTCCAACTCGGTGTGCTACGTCAAGGACGGCCAGGCCATCGGCGTCGGCGCGGGCCAGCAGAGCCGCGTCCACTGCACGCGCCTTGCCGGCAGCAAGGCCGACACCTGGTTCCTGCGTCAGCACCCGAAGGTGATCGGCCTCAAGTTCGTCGACGGTATCCGCCGCGCCAATCGCGACAACGCCATCGACGTGTACATCTCTGACGAGCACGATGACGTCCTGGCCGAGGGCGAGTGGCAGAAGTGGTTCGCCGAGAAGCCCGAGGTCCTGACCCGCGAGGAGAAGGCCGCTTGGGTTGCGACGCAGACTGGCGTGACGCTGGGCTCCGATGCCTTCTTCCCCTTCGGCGACAACGTCGAGCGTGCCCACAAGTCCGGCGTGAGCTACATCGCGCAGCCCGGCGGCTCCGTGCGTGACGACAACGTGATTGAGACCGCGGACAAGTACAACATGGCCATGGCCTTCACCCACATGCGTCTCTTCCACCACTAAGACGCAGCTCGATGGGCTTCTTGCCGCCGCATCAAGCTGCTCCTGCACGTTAATGAGCGCCCGAGCACCCCAAAATGGGGTCTCGGGCGCTTTCCTGATCAGTTTTTCTCGATTGTGCGTGCTTTTTTGAGGACTGGGCGAGTAGGGAAGGGGTCTGGTGTGACAGTGCAGGCACAAAAGCCCAGGAAAGCGGAGTTGTGAAGCCTGAAATGGTGCATCAAAGGTACAACAAAGCACGCAGAATCTCGATTTATTGTGCGCCGGGTCGTGCCATTGCGGGTGCGACCCGCCTCAATCAGAGGAACAGGTGCTGAATGAGAATCTTTACCCCGATGAAGATGAGGACGCAGCCGCCGACGATGGTCGCGGGCTTGCGGTAGCGTGTGCCAAAGAAGTGGCCGATGGCGACGCCGGCAATCGTGAAGCCGAAGGTCACGATGCCGATGAACGACGCTGCGGCAACGATATCCACGGAAAGCGCGGCGAGCGAGATTCCGACCGCCAGGGCATCGATGGACGTCGCCACCGCGAGCATGAGGTACTCACCGAGGTCGATTCGCTCCGCGTTCTGCTCGCCCGTGGCCTCTGCCTCGTCCTCGTGCGCCGCATCCCAGAGCATCTTGCCGCCAATGAAGGCGAGCAGTCCGAACGCTATCCAGTGGTCAACGGGCGCGATGAGCCAAAGGAACTGGCTTCCCAACGCCCAGCCGACGGTAGGCATGAGCGCCTGGAACCCGCCGAAGAAGAGTCCCAGCACCACCGCGACCTTGGCATTGATCTTTCGCATGCCGAGGCCCTTGCACACGGATACCGCGAACGCGTCCATAGAAAGCCCCATAGCCAAAAGCAGCAGCTCGAACAGGTCCATGACGTTCCTCTCGCCGGATGACCCAACGTCACGCCGAGGGGAAGCGCTCAAGAAAAGGACTCGTGGCTCCGCGGTCGCCTGCCCGCGAAGCCACGAGTCTCGTTGATTAAGATGCGCCAGGCCGGAAGCCAGTATGTTGGTCGCATCACGCAGCTGCATGGGCCGCGCCACTACTCCCTCGTCGTTGCTGCTGGTCTACCCACGGGTCGCGGCGTGTAGACCAGCGACGGGAAAACCAGCCGCCTACCTGCCAGCCGCTCGGCGAACGGCCTCGGCGGCCTCGCCCGTCACATCGCGGTCATGATTGTCGAGAATGAGCCTTGTACCAAGTTAAGCATTATCATGAGTTAAGAGATAGGCTTAACGCGTGGAAATACTTAACAATTGCGGCCGAATCCGGAGCCGGGGGGAATGAGGAAATGACGGGCAATTATCTTACGATGGGCGAAGCGTCGAATGTGCTTGGGCTCACCAAGGCCCGTATCTCCCAGCTTGTATCCGCGGGTGCTCTCGAGGCGGCGATGGTCGACGGGCGAAAGAAGCTTCTGGCTGAATCGGTCGAGGTCTATGCGTCAC
This sequence comes from Paludibacteraceae bacterium, assembly GCA_963640745.1. Lineage (GTDB taxonomy): Bacteria > Actinomycetota > Coriobacteriia > Coriobacteriales > Atopobiaceae > Paratractidigestivibacter. The sequence goes on along the minus strand of CAVIBB010000009.1, from coordinate 10,268 downwards.
AGAGGCATTCGCCCGGGCGTAGCCCGTTGGCATCGCGCGGCCTAAAGATGACGCTTATGTCGGCAAACTACGAGGTGGCGCGGCTATCCTATGAGCCTGACCGCGAGTACCCCTTTGCCGTGAAGGAGATCATGGACCCCGCGCGCATGCCTCTGGGTACGGTGACCAGCGGTGGGTTGGTAAAGAAGCGTGAGCTGAACGAGTGGTGGGAGCACCGTTCCATCCCCGACACGCGTCCGATGCTCTTGGCCAAGAAAGCGGAGCTTGGTGTGGCCGCCGGCAGCGAGATTCCGGTGAGAAGCTACGGCTTATCTCTGTCGGACTGCTACTGGCTTCTGCCTGACGACGGCGACCTGAGCTGGGACACCCTTAACTACTTTGAGAATGACTTTGACGGCGCGGGCAGCATCGAGGGGGCGTGGCTTGCCAACGTCGGGCTCAATTCGCCGGACAATACTTCCGAGGGCGAGTTGCCCAAACGATGGGTTATACGAAATGGCCGCCGCTATCTGCTCAAAGGTTCGGGGCTAGACGATCAGCGACCGTACAACGAGTGTATTGCAACAGCGCTTTACCAGCGGCTTCTTGCCACAAATGATTATGTTCCTTATGAGCTTGCAAACGGCGTTGGCGCGAAGGCGGCATGTGCCTGTCCCAACTTTCTGAATGGTCGCGAGGAGTATATCCCTGCCATCTATCTCAAGCAGAGCATGGGCAACACCCGCGGCGCATCGACCTACGACCGCCTCTGCCGGTACGCTGGCCGCCTAGGAGCAGACGAGGGCGCGGTTCGCGAGGGAATCTGCAAGATGCTCGTGTGCGATTCGATCTTGGCTAACGGCGATCGTCATTGGCGCAACTTCGGCTTCGTTCGCAACGTCGACACCCAAGATCTGAGGGTCGCCCCCATCTTCGACACGGGCAACTGCCTGTGGTATAGCAAGGCGCCCGAGGAGATGGCGGCGGGCGATTGGAGCTTCTCGGCGCGCCCCTTTGGCCCAGAGCCGGAGCGACAGCTGGCCGTTGTTGACCGGGCAAGTTGGTTCGATGCGGCGCGACTCGACGGTTTTCTCGGGCAGGCAATGGATATCCTCGCGGGTAGCGCCCATGCATCGGACTTGACGAGAAGGTCCTTCATCGAGCAGGGGCTCTCGCGCCGTATTGCTGACGTTGCTGCCGTTATGCGCGTACTTGCCCTCCGTTAGCGTGGCATGAAAGAAGGCGGACGCAATTGTGAACTGCGTCCGCCAGCGGCTTATTGCCCGTAGAGGGAGAAGGTCGCGTCGCAGCCGAAGACGTTGCAGAGGGTACTTGCGAGCTCTGCGCAGGCGGCCGTGACTTCGGTGTCGTTTACGCCGAGGAAGCCGTCGATGGGGAAGAGGAGGCTGAGGTTGCCCTTAGCGCCTACCTTGCCGTTCTCGCTTTGGCGCCAGGTCCAGCGGCGGGTATGGACGAGGCTGCCCACGGCGTAGACGAGCTCACCGGGATCGAGCGAAGGGTCGGGCTCGGTTGCCCCCAGCTCAACAAAGACGTCCCCGGGCCGAGAAAAGCGCAGCTCAAGTGCCTCGTCGGGCGCCATGGCATGCGCGCCTAGCGGCAGTCCGTACTTGATCGAGATCGCGTTGCCCAGGTCAACGATCGGATTCACGCGCCAGAGTCCCTTTCCCTTGGCGATGCGCCTGAGCAGGGCGATGTTGCTCGAGGGGTAGCGGCTGGGGCTCATTCCCAGCGCGTGGAAAGCCTCGCGGTAGGGCTGCACCCGCGCGTCGTCGCTGGCCTTCATGTCGGCTAGGCGCGCCTGCGCATCGGTCACCGCGGCATCAAGCAATGCGTCGACCTCAGGTCGTGCGACAGAGTTGTCCACCCCGCGCGCTTCCACCACTCCCACGCATAGCCGCGACAACACGTCGAATACCTGCGGATCAATGCGAAATTCCATGTTCGTCCCTCCTTACATGGTGAGCAGCGTCTCGCTCGCCGCGCCGATTTGGCGCTTGCGCCATGCGGCCGGCGATGTCCCGGTGCTCTTCCTAAACTTCATGATGAAATAGCTCGAGTTGCCAAAACCGCAGGCCAGCGCCACCTCGGTGATGTTGAGGTCGGTGGTAAGAAGAAGCCGCGAAGCGTGCTGCAGCCGCATGTTGAGGATATGCTCGGAAAGCGTGTGGCCCAGCTGCGCCTTGAAGTCGCGGCAGCATGTGGCCTTGGAAAGATTGACGTGCCGCGCTACGTCGTCGAGCGAAATCGCCTGCGTGAAGTTCTCGCCAATGTAGTCGAGCATCTCTTTGACCTGAGGTTTTATCGGTTTTGTCTCGCTCTCGGCGCGCATCTTGAAGGCATTTTGAACCAGTTCGCGCCAGACGCCGGATAGCAGGATAGTGATCTGAAGCTCGTCGGTCTCGCGACCGTGGAAGTTCTCGTAGACCTCGACGAGTTGGGCCAAGACACGCTTTTGCCAGGGCACGTCTTGGTCGAGAAGGCAGACGGCGTAGGCGGCTTTCCCCAGGTAAGGAGCCACATACTTCGTTGCGACGGCGCTGCCCGCGAATCCGGCGACCATCCGCGCGTCAAAGTCGAGGCATGCGTAGGTGCTGTCCTCGCCCTCGGCGTTTCTCGCCATGTGGAGCTGCTCGGAGTTGACGAAAATTCCCTGGCCGGGACCCAGGGTGTAGGACTCCTGGTTGACGAAGAACTCCACACGCCCCTTGATCACGACGCAAAACTGAAGCTCGGGATGCCAATGCCAGGTGATGTAGCCCAGCACGTTGCTCTGGATTCGCGTGGTGTAGATGGCCAGCGGGAAGGCGAAGGTGCCGTGCGGCGTGGACTCGCGGCCGCTCTCGTCGATGGGGATGTCGTAGACCTGCATGGCGGCTCCTTTGAGTTTCTCGCCGAAATGCTCTTGTCCCTTTACGGATATCAAGCTGTCATATCTATCGCATCTAGTCAATATCGCAATATAAGACCGCAGCGATAATGATAGAAACATAGCCTGAACGAGAATAAAACTATATCAAGTCGAAACCTAGGCGGTGCGCGCTGAATGGTCTGGGACACGATCGCGCCCGCCGCGTCAACGGAAGGAATCCTGATGTCCGACTTGATTGATTTCCTGAGCAGGGCCGTTCAGACCCGCAGCTACTCCGACGAGGAAGGTCAGATGGCCGAGCTTGTCGTTGCTGAGATGAGGAAGCTCGGCTACGACGAGGCCTACATCGACGAGACCGGCAACGCCGTGGGCCGCATCGGCGACGGCCCCAAGGTCATTCACTTTGATGGCCACATGGACACCGTCCAGGTCAACGACCCTGAGGACTGGGAGCAGGACCCCTTTGGCGGCGAGGTTGTCGACGGCGAGCTGTGGGGCCGCGGCTCGGTCGACATGAAGGGCGGCCTGTGCGCGAGCGTCTACGCTGCGGCCGCCGCACGCGACGCCGGGCTTCTCGACGGCAAGACGGTCTACGTGACCGGCACCGTCTGTGAGGAGTACTGCGACGGCGTCAATCTCGAGCTTTTCTACGGTGACACCGGGCTGAAGCCCGATTTCGCCGTCATTTGCGAGCCGAGCGGCAACCTCATCACGCTGGGCCACAAGGGCAAGGCCCAGATTCGCATCACGACCCACGGCGTCTCGGCCCACGGCTCGGCGCCCGAGAAGGGAAAGAACGCCGTTTACGAGATGGCCGAGATCATCCAGCGCGTCGAGGCGCTGAACGCGCGCCTCTACAAGCCCAACGCACCCCACGGCACCGTGGTCCTTTCCGACATCTCGTGCGTCTCGGCGTCGCTCAACGCCGTGCCCTCGGAGTGCGAGATCTACCTGGACCGCCGCCTGGCCCTGGGCGAGACCCTCGATCAGGTTCGTGCCGAGATGGACGGGCTGGTAGCCGGCAAGGACGCCACTTGGGAAGTCGGCTGCCTCGACCACGTGAGCTGGAAGGGCCGCGACCTGCACTACGTCCCCATGCACGATCCCTGGAAGACCGAGAAGGACGCCCCGATTGCCCAGGCCCTTATCGGCGCTTACACCACGGTCTACGGCCACGCGCCCGAGAAGTTCGACTTCTGGGACTTCGGCACCAACGGCATCACGCCCATTGCTTACGGCGTGCCCACGATCGGCTTCGGCCCCGGGCCCTACAAGCTGGCTCACATGACCAACGAGCACACCCCTGTGGCAGAGGTCGAGCTGGCTTTTGAAGTCTACAAGCAGCTTATCGCGAACCTGTAGCGCGTCTGCACCACCGTTTACCTGCGATGCATTGCCCGTCTTCTTGGAGAGGAGAAGACCGTGAAGCATAAGATCTGCAAGGATTTCCTGTGGGGCTCGGCCACGGCGGCCTACCAGTGCGAGGGCGCGGCCCACGAGGGCGGCCGCGGCCCCAGCCAGTGGGACGATTTTCTCGAGAGCCCGGCGAACGCCGGTGGCATCACGGGTGCCGTGAGCTGCGACAACTACCACCACTACGCCGAGGACCTGCGTCTGCAGCGCGAGGGAGGCCAGAACACCTACCGCCTGTCCATCTCGTGGTCGCGCATCCTGCCCACGGCCGACGGCGTGCCTAACCAGGAGGGCATCGCTTTCTACCGCCGGCTCTTCGACGAGTGCCGTCGTCAGGGCATCGAGCCGCTGGTCACGCTCTTCCACTACGATATTCCCAGCTACGTGGCTCAAAAGGGTGGCTTTGAGAACCGTGAAGCGGCCTATGATTTCGCGCGCTACGCTCGCGTGTGCTTCGATGCCTTTCATGACCAGGTCAAGCTCTGGATCACCGTCAACGAGCCGGCCTATTACACCTACTGCAGCTACCTCGCCGCCGACTACCCGCCCTTCGTGGCGGACCTGCAACGCTACGCCCGTGCTTCTTACCACGTTATGCTCGGCCACGCCCTGGCCGTGGCGCAGTTCCGTGAGGGCGGTTACGCGGGTCAGATCGGCATCGACCAGGATTCCGGCTATGCCCAGACCCCTTACGACGACCCCGCTAACCAGAAGGCCCTGCGCTACGCCGAGCTCTTCTATGTACGTTGGGTTCTGGACCCGGCCCTTCTTGGCCGCTGGCCCCACGACCTGCGCGCTGCCCTGGAAGAGAAGGGCATCGACCTGGGCTTTGTTCTTCCCGGCGACGAGAAGATCATCGCGGGCGGCAAGGGCGACATTCTGGCCCAGAACATCTACACGCGAAAGAACGTGCAGGTCAACACCGACGGCGTGACCCAGTTCAAGGTCAACCGCAAGGGCTCGGCCTCCAAGGTCAAGGAGGGCACCTCCATTGGCGGATGGTTCGAGACGATCGACGACCCCACGGTCGAGAAGAACAAGTGGGGCCGTGAGATCTACCCCAAGTGCATGTACGACACCCTGATAGGCATCAAGCGCGACTACGGCGACGTGCCCGTCTATATCGCGGAATGCGGCCACGGCATGTACGAGGAGCCCGACGCGGACGGCTACGTCGAGGACGACGAGCGCATCGGCATTCTTAAGCGCTTCATCGACTACATGGTCCAGGCCATCGACGAGGGCGCGAACGTTCGCGGCTTCTATGTCTGGTCGACGATGGACCTCTATAGCTGGATCAACGGCTATCAGAAGCGCTATGGCCTGGTGCGCGTTGATTACGACAACGGGATGCGACGCATACCAAAAAAGAGCTGGTATTGGTATCGCGACTACATCAAGCAGTTAATGGCTTAGAGAGGGGAGAAGTGCTATGGGCAAGTACGCGGAGTTCTCCAGGCAGGCTCTTGAGGCGCTTGGAGGCAAGGAGAACCTCACCTACGTGACGCACTGCATCACGCGCCTGCGGGTGAGCTACAAAGACGAGGCGCTGGTCGATGTCGAGGCCCTGCGCCACCTGCCGGAAAGCGCCGGCCTGGTCAAGAAGGATCACTCGGCGCAGCTGATCATCGGCCCGGACATCAAGCGAGCCTTCGACGAGTTCGTGGCCGTGGCCGATTGGGACCCGGACACGGACCTGCGCCCCGGGACCGCGGCGACCGTCGACGTCGTGCCCGAGACGGGCGCGCCCGCGGGAGCGGTCGGAGGTAAGCAGAGCCCGCTCACGGCGTTCAGCAACTTTGTCGCGCCGGTCTTTATGGATATCGTCCCGGCGCTTTCGGTCGGCGGCATGGTCCTTGCGGTCAAGACCCTTCTCGTCAACTACTTCGGTGTCTCGACCGACTCGGGCACGGCGCAGTTCCTGCTGTGCTTCTTTAGCGCGGCTTTTAACTACATACCCATCTACCTGGGGTATTCTCTGTGCAAGAAGCTCAATATGCAGCCGATCCTGGGTATGCTGCTCGGCGGCATCATGGTCTGCACGCGCTTCCAGAGCGGCAACGTGACCGATTTCTTTGGCATCCCGGTGCCGCAGGTCGACTACACCTCGAGCATCATCCCCATCGTGCTGGGCGTCTTCTTCATGTGGTTCGTCTATCGCTTCGTGAGCAAACACATGCCGCAGGTAATTACGTTCTTTATGACGCCGCTGGTCACGATGCTGGTGAGCGTGCCGGTGACCTTGATTGTCCTGGGGCCCATCGGCACCGAGCTCTCCACCGCCGTGGGTGTGGGCGTGCAGTGGATCTGCGACACGCTCGGCTTCCTTGCGCAGCCGATCCTCTGCGTGGCGTATCCGTATATGGTCATGCTGGGCCTCGACAAGGCATGGGAGCCGCTCCAGCTGCAGCTTCTTGCCACGCTGGGCTACGACGCAATCACCGGCGGCGTCGGGTTCGTCTCCAACCTCTGCATCGGCGCGTCTGCCCTGGCCGTGGCTACGGCGCAGCGTGACAAGGCTCAACGCGGCCTGATTGCCTCCTTCGGCATTACGGGACTGTGCGGCGTCACCGAGCCCGCCTTCTACGGGGCCCTTATCGAGCGCCCGCGCATCCTGGTGGGCACCGCGATCGGCGCGGCGGCGGCCGGCCTGTTCGAGGGCATCTTTGGCCTGCGCGCCTTTATCCCGACGTCGTGCTCGGGCCTCCTCACGTTCCTTCAGTACCTCGAGCCCGAGACCGGCGACCTCTACTACATCGTGATCTCTGCGATCACGGCGGCCATCGCCATCGTGGTGAGCTTCGTGGCAGTGCGCGCCATCCTAACGTGGGACGAGCGGCACGCGGCACCGGCGGACGGCCCGGCGGTCTCGGCGGCGACGGAGTAGGGCAATGACGGTAACGTTTGACCTGGTGAGCAACGGCGTTGCGCGGCGCGAATCTTGCGAGTACGGGGCGTTCGGCTCCCGCGCGGCTGAGGCGGCCCTCGCGTTCCACCGCACCATCCCCGGCTACGAGCCCACGCCGCTCGTATCGCTTGACGCGTTGGCGGCCCACCTTGGGGTGGCTCAGGTTTGGGTGAAGGACGAGAGCCTTCGCTTTGGCCTCAACGCCTTCAAGGGTTTGGGAGGCAGCTATGCCGTTGCCCGCGTGATAGCCGAGCGCCTGGGCATCGACGAGGGGGAGCTGACTTTCGACCTTCTGACTTCGCCTTCCGTGGCCCAGAAGATTCGTGGCCTCACCTTTGTGACCGCGACGGATGGAAATCACGGGCGCGGCCTGGCCTGGACAGCTCGGATGCTGGGAGTGGGCTGCGTGGTCTACATGCCGCAGGGCAGCGCCCTCGAGCGCCTCGAGAACATTCGCGCGCAGGGTGCCGAGGCGCAGATTCTGGACCTCAACTACGACGACTCGGTGCGTTTTGCTGCCGAGCAGGCGCGGGAGCGCGACTGGGTACTCGTGCAGGACACCTCGTGGGGCGGATACGAGAAGGTCCCGACGTGGATCATGCAGGGCTATACCACGATGGGTCTTGAGGCCGCCCGTCAACTGGGCGAAACCGCGCCGACGCATGTGTTTCTGCAGGCGGGGGTGGGCGCGATGTCTGGGGCTATCGCTGGGTTTCTCGCCGACTATTACGGGGGCGACCGGCCGCGGATATGCATTGTGGAGCCTGATGCGGCCGACTGTGTGTTCCGTACCGCGGCGGCGGGCGATGGGCGACTGCATGCCGTCGGCGGCGACCTGCCCACGATGATGGCGGGTCTGGCCTGCGGCGAGCCGTGCGGCGTGGGCTGGGCCGAGCTCGAACCCGCGGCGGATTTCTTTGCCAGTGTGCCCGACGAGGTCGCGGCGCGCGGCATGCGCGTGCTTGCCAACCCGCTGCCGGGTGACGAATCTGTGGTTTCCGGCGAATCGGGGGCTGTGACCTTGGGTTTCTTGGCGACGTTGCTTTGTGGCGAAGGTGATGCGGCCCGCGCCGCCGTGACGCGCCTGGGCCTGGGCCCGGAGTCACGCGTCCTTCTCTTCTCCACCGAGGGCGCTACGGACCGCGCCAACTACCGCCGCGTCCTCTGGGATTTCTAACGAGCCGCGGATTCGGGAACAAAAACGACGATAGTTGGGACCAATATTAAAGATGGCCGAGTAGCTAGCCGTTTTAAGTGACATTTAACTAGGATTTTGTCTCTTAAAACGGGAGGCTACTCGGCCAATCACGATACTGGTCCCAACTATCGTAAAAAGTGTTGCGCAGTGGCTAGGTTACCACGCTCGTTACCTGCCCATCGCGCGGCGAATGGCCTTGACGGCCTCGTCCACCACGACCACGGACACGGCGCAGAGCAGCATCTTGCCCCAGAGCACGGCCGAGAGGGGTACCGTCTCGAACACCGCGGCGCCGAACTCGGTGATGGCGAACTGCATGGCCAGCACCAGGCCGAACACGCCGAGCATGAGCTTGTTGTTGCCCACGTTGCGCAGCATCGGCACGTTGTTGAGCTCACGGCAGTTGAAGGCATTGAGCAGCTGCATCAGCACGAAGAGCGTAAAGAGCACGGTGGCCTTTTCGCCTTCGGCGCAGCCAAGGAAGTTCCAGAAGTGCTGCGCCATGAAGACCGCGGAGATATAGATGCCGTTGGCAAAGATGCGGAAGAGCATCGTGCGATCCAGGATCGACGCGTCGCGGCGTGTGGGCTCGTGCTGCAGCAGGTCGTCGCGGATGGGCTCGAGGCCGAGCGTGAGCGCCGGGGGCCCGTCCATGATGATGTTGATCCATAGCAGCTCAAGGGCGGTAAACGGCGCCTCGAAGCCGGCGAGGATCGAGAACACGACCACGATGACCGAGCTCACGTTGACCGTGAGCTGGAACTGGATGAAGCGCTTGAAGTTCTCGTAGATGCCGCGGCCCCACTGGACGGCCTTAAGGATCGTCGAGAACGAGTCGTCAAGAAGCACCATGTCGGAGGCTTCCTTGGTGACCTCGGTGCCGGCGATGCCCATCGCGATGCCCACGTCGGCGTTCTTGATGGCCGGCGCGTCGTTGATACCGTCGCCGGTCACGGCCACCACGTTGCCGCGCGCCTTGAGCAGCTTGACCACGCGCATCTTTACCAGCGGCGTGGAGCGCGCGATGACCTGGATACGTCCGAGCGCGTCGGCGAGCTCCTCGTCGCTCATGCCCTCGATCTCGGAGGCCTCGACGGCAATGTGGCCGTCCTTGAGCATGTGCAGCTCGTCGGCGATGGCGCGCGCCGTGCGGATGTTGTCGCCGGTGAGCATCTTGACCTCGATGCCCGCCTCGCGGCAGCGGCGGATGGCGTCGTAGACGTCGGGGGAGAGCGGGTCGGCGATCACGACGAAGCCGTCGAAGACCATGTCGCGCTCGATGTCTTCCTGCGCCTCGTCGTCGAAGGTGGCGAGCTCGCGGTGGGCAAAGCCCAGCAGGCGCCCGGCGTGGCTCTGGTAATCCTCCATGAGGGCGTCGATTCGCTCGCGCTCCGCCTCGCTCACGCCCGGGCACATCGAGAGAATCTTCTCGGGGTTGCCCTTGGTGTAGAGCATGAGCCGCTCGGTGCCGTCGGCGGCCTGCTCGCGCACGATGGTCGACATGTCCTTGTTCTGCGAAGAGAACGGGAAGACGCGCACGACGTCGGCCTCGCGGCGGAGCTGCTGATAATCGCAGCCGGCTTTGTGCGCGGCCACGAGCAGCGAGCACTCCGTGGGGTTGCCGATGAAGTTCCAGCCGTCGCCCTCGGGCGTGACGTTGGCGTTGCCGTTGATGCAGAAGTTGCGCAGCAGCACGGGGTCGGCGAGCTCGGCCGGCGCCACGTTGCCCGCGGGCGTCCAGATGGTCTGGACCGTCATCTTGTTCTCGGTGAGCGTGCCTGTCTTGTCGGAGCAGATGATGTTCACGCAGCCGATGGTCTCGCACGCGATCATCTTCTTTACCAGGGCGTTCTCGCGGCTCATCTTGATGATGTTCAGCG
>CAVIBB010000008.1:23886-36855 GCA_963640745.1 Paludibacteraceae bacterium | reverse complement strand
CTCAAGCAGTGAACTAGATTACACGTGGGAGGGCAGCAATGCCGAGTGTTTCTCGCCGTTACGCAACGTCCGCAAATCGCTTCGAACGCCCGAGCGCGCGCCAGGACGACCAGCTGCGCGCGCCGATTGTGCTGATGGTCTCGGGCGGGGCGGACTCGACGGCCCTGCTGGTGCTGGCAGCTACTTCAAATCTTGATATCGACGACGGCCGCGGGCCTGCGCGGATCGCCCGTGAGCGCCTGCACGTCCTGCACATCAACCACGGCCTGCGAGGCATGGACGCCGCCGAGGACGAGGAGTTCGTCCGCGACCTGGCCGCCCGCTACGGCATCCCGTGCACCGTGCGCCGCGTCGACGTGGCGGCCCTTGCCAAGCGCGGCGACGGCAACGTAGAAAACGCAGGTAGAGAGGCCCGTTACGCCGAGGCCACCGCCCTGGCCAACCGCCTCTCGGCGGACTTCGGTACCCCGCGCCAGGCCGCTCGCATCTTGACCGCCCACACCGCCGACGACCGCGCCGAGACCTTCTTTATGAACGCGATCCGCGGCACCGGGGCGGCGGGTCTCTCGTCGATTCCGCGCCGCCGCAACCGCATCGTCCGCCCGCTGCTCGACCGCACCCACGACGAGCTGTGCGACCTGCTGCGCATGCGCGGCATCGTTTGGCGAGAAGACGCGACCAACGCCGATACCCGCTACCTGCGCGCGTACGTTCGCCACGAGGTCCTGCCCGTCGCAAAGAAGCGCAACGAGCGCCTGGCCGCGAGCCTCGCGAACACCTGCGACATCCTCTCGGACGAGGACGCCTACCTCACCGCCGTGGCCGCTCGCGCGCGTCGCGACCTCACGCGTCGGCAGGAGGAGGGGCTCGTCGCGCTCGACGCCGCGCGCCTTGCCGCGACCGACGTGGCCATCGCGCGCCGCGTTGTTCGCGCAGCCATCCTCGGCGTGTGCCCTGAGGCACGGCTCGAGGCGCGGCATGTGGCCTCTGTCCTGCGGATTGTTGCCGCAGGGGAGGGGTCGATGACCATCCCGATGGGGGTCGACGCGCGTGTCGTCCACGGGATGCTCGTGCTGCGGGCCCGCACCGCGGCGTCCGACGCGCCGGCGGCATGGCTCGAGGTTCCCGGACAATTGGAGCTTCCGTGCGCTGCGGGCTCGTCGGGCGGGCGCGTGCTCATTGCTCGCCTGCGCCCGGTCGACGCGGCGACGGACGTCTGTGCCCTCGCGCGCGCCCACGGCCTCGAGTGGGACGGCGAGTCGGTGCTCCTCGACGCGGCTGCTTGCGGAGTCGATGCCACGAGCGGCGGGCGGCTTTGGGTCGACGGGCCGCGCCCCGGCGACGTGCTCTGTCCGCTTGGGATGCACGGCCAATCAAAGAAGCTGTCCGACCTGTTGGGCGAGGCCCGTGTGCCCGTGCCCGAGCGCGCCGCGGTACCCGTGGTGCGTGCCGCGGCGTCGGGACCGATCCTTTGGGTCGCGGGAATCCGCGCCGATGAGCGCTGCCGCTGCGAGCCGGGGACACGCCTCTTGCTCGAACTCACGCTCTCTGACGCCGCAAGCTGATAGTTGCGGGACGGTTTTCCGCTTTTTGTCCCGCTCGCGTTGCTTGCGAGCCCGCTTCGGGAGCGTCGGCGGACTGTTGGCGACACAAACTCTGACTTTTCGCACTTTAAAATCCAAGTCCACGAGTAGCCGGCCCTTTTGCGCCGACATTTGCCCAGTTGGCGAGGCTGCGGCGCGACGGCTACCTCGGCAAGCTTAGTTTTAAAGTGCGAAAAGTCAGAGTTTGGCGATGGCGGGGGCGGCATGAGGGCTCGGGCGGACGAAAGACGCCCCGCCGCGCCCGCCCGCGGTGCCGCTCCTGTGGCAAAACCAGCATGTTTACATGCGATGCGGCTCGCGCGGTGTATCCTTATGGCCTGTATCGGCGCAGGCCGCGGCCGGCGCCGTCCGCGCAATCATTCCCAGGAAGGGGAACCCATGGAGGCACTGCACCCCGACGTCTCGGAAGTCGTGCTCAGCGAAGAGGACATCAAGGGAATCGTGACCCGTATGGGCGACGCGATCACCGCCGACTACAAAGACAAGAACCCGCTGGTCGTCGCCGTGCTCAAGGGCGCGGTCGTCTTTACCGCGGACATCATGCGCGCCATCAAATGTCCCATCGCCGTGGACTTCATGGCCGTCTCGAGCTACGGCGACGGCGTGAAGAGCTCCGGCGTCGTGCGCATCGTCAAGGACCTCGACACAAAGATTGAGGGCCGCGACGTGCTCATTGTCGAGGACATCCTCGACTCCGGCCTTACCCTGTCCTACCTCATCCGCATGCTCGAGGCCCGCGGCGCCAAGTCCGTCAACGTCGCCGCCTTCCTCGTCAAGGACGTCGCCGGCAAGAAGCCCGCGGTCGAGCCCGAGTACGTTGGCTCGCACGTCCCCGACGAGTTCATCGTCGGCTACGGCCTCGACTACGCCGAGCGCTACCGCAACCTGCCCTACATCGGCATCCTCAAGCCCGAGGTCTACTCTTAGGCCACAGAACCAAGGCGAGAAGGGCGGCGACCTGCCGCCCTTCTTATTCGCGTTTTAGCAAGGAGCACTGCTTTTGTCTGACAAGCCCGAAAAGCCCGAGGAGCCGACCGGCCCCCAGGCACCCTCCAAGCCCGAGAGGCCGGTGGACCCCACTAAGCCAAAGAATCCCGCCGGCCCGCTCGACCCGTCCGAGCCCGAGAAGCCCGAGAAGCCCGAGAAGCCCGCAAAGCCCGCGGTTCACGGCTTTGACCAGCTGCCGCTCCCCGAGGGACCCGACGGCAAGAACCCCTACGGCGCGGCCATCGTCGTCGTGCTGGCCATCGCCGTCTACCTCATCTTCTCTATGGGCGGCAACCCCTTCACCTCGCAGACCGAGGTCGACACCATCGCCACGAACGAGTTCGTCGCGGCGGTCAACGACGGGCGCGTCAAGGACGTGACCTACAAGACCTCCGACGGCTCCGCGAGCGGCGACTATTGGCGTCCCGGCTCGGGTAAGGACGAGGACTCCCTGGTCAACTACAAGACCTACTACATCGGCTCCGACTCGCTCCAGGAGCTCATGGCGGCGCACTCGGACGTCAAGTTCACCATCGACACCTCCGACGGCTCGCTGCTCGAGACCATCCTTATCTCGGTGGTTCCGACCTGCCTGCTGGTTGGCGTTTTCATCTTTTATATGCGCCGCATCGGCGACCAGAACGGCCGCGCCATGCAGTTCGGAAAGACGAAGGCCAAGACCACCGAGGAGGAGCGCCCGAAGGTCAAGTTCGCCGACGTTGCCGGCATCGACGAGGCCGTCGAGGAGCTCCAGGAGGTGCGCGACTTCCTCTCCGAGCCCGAGCGCTACCTGCGCATGGGCGCGAAGATCCCGCACGGCCTGCTGCTCGTCGGCCCTCCGGGCACGGGCAAGACGCTGCTCGCCAAGGCCGTGGCCGGCGAGGCGGGCGTGCCGTTCTTCTCCATCTCGGGCTCCGACTTCGTCGAGATGTTCGTGGGCGTGGGCGCCTCACGTGTCCGCGACCTGTTCAAGCAGGCCAAGGAAGCCGCCCCCTGCATCATCTTCATCGATGAGATCGACGCCGTCGGCCGTCAGCGCGGCGCGGGCGTCGGCGGCGGCCACGACGAGCGCGAGCAGACCTTGAACCAGCTCCTCGTCGAGATGGACGGCTTCGACGACAGCTCGGCCGTTATCCTCATCGCCGCGACCAACCGACCGGACATCCTCGACCCGGCGCTTCTTCGTCCCGGCCGCTTCGACCGCCGCGTCACGGTGGACCGCCCCGACGTTCGCGGCCGCGAGCAGATCCTGCGCGTCCACGCCGCCAACAAGCCCTTCGCCGAGTCCGTCGACTTCGAGCGCCTGGCCAAGCTCACCCCGGGCTTCACGGGTGCCGACCTGGCCAACCTCTGCAACGAGGCCGCGCTTCTTGCCGCCCGTCGCCGCCACGCCGCCATCGGGACCGACGAGGTCGAGGAGGCTATGGAGCGTGTGATGGCCGGCCCCGAGCGCAAGAGCCGCGTCATCACCGAGAAGGAGCGCACGACCATCGCCTACCACGAGAGCGGTCACGCCCTGGTGGGCCACATCCTCGAGAACTCCGACCCGGTGCACAAGATCTCGATCATCGCGCGCGGGCAGGCGCTGGGCTACACCATGCAGGTGCCCGAGGAGGACCACTTCCTCCAGACGCGCGAGGGCATGCTCGACCAGATCGCGGTGCTTCTTGGTGGCCGCACGGCGGAGGAGCTCTTCTGCGACGACGTCACTACCGGCGCGAGCAACGACCTCGAGCGCGCGACCAAGATTGCCCGCGAGATGGTCACTCGCTACGGCATGAGCGAGGAGCTCGGCGCGCAGGTCTTCGGCGAGGCGCAGCACGAGGTCTTCCTCGGCCGCGACTACGCGCAGAAGAACGACTTCTCGGCCGAGACCGCCAAGCGCATCGACGACGAGGTCGAGCGCATCATGCGCGAGGCGCACGACCGCGCCCGCGAGGTGCTCGGCTCCCGTCGCGACCAGATGGACACCATGGCCCGCGTCCTGCTTGAGCGCGAGACCGTCGAGGGCAAGGCCGTCGACGCGCTTCTCGACAACGCCTGGGACGAGTACGAGGCGTCGCAGAAGTAGGCGATACGACATCGGGGCGGTACTCTCGCCTCGCGGGCAGCCCTTTGGCCCATTCTTGAATAAACCGAGCGGCCTTGGCGTTATGCCGGGGCCGCTTGTTTGTTACGTCGGATGGGCCGTTGGCGGCTCGTTTTGTCTCCCGCAAGCTCCACTGGCTAGAATTGATGGCAGCGAAAACCGAAAGGAGACCTGCATGAGCATCAACGAGACGAGCTACGCGTACGGCGCGTCGAAGTCCTCCATCCGCGAGATCGCGGCGTACGGCGCGGCCCGCAAGGCCCAGATCGGCGCCGAGAACGTCTTTGACTTCAGCCTCGGCAACCCCTCGATCCCTGCGCCCGAGGCCGTGCGCGCGTCCATCGCCCGCTCGCTCGAGCTTCCCGCCACCGAGCTGCACGGCTACACCGCGGCGCCCGGCATGCCCGCAGCCCGCGAGGCCGTGGCCGCGAGCCTGAACCGTCGCTTCGGCACCGATTACGCCGGCGCCGACGTCTACCTGACCTGCGGCGCCGCGGCGTCTCTTTCCATCACGTTCCACGCCGTGGTCAATCCCGGCGACGAGGTCGTCGTCATCGCGCCGTACTTCCCCGAGTACCGCGTGTGGATCGAGACCGCGGGCGCGACCTGCGTCGAGGTCATGGCCGACGCCGAGACGTTCCAGATCGACGTTGCCGCCGTGGCTGCCGCCCTCAACGAGCGCACCAAGGCCGTGGTCATCAACTCGCCGAACAACCCGGTTGGCTCCGTCTATGCCGAGCAGAACCTGCGCGACCTCTCCTGCGCCCTGCGTGACGCCGAGAAGCGCCTTGGCACCCAGATCTACCTCGTGGCCGACGAGCCCTACCGCGAGATCACCTACGGCGCCGACGTGCCGTGGGTCCCGGCCATCTACGAGCGCACCGTCGTGTGCTACAGCTACTCCAAGAGCCTCTCGCTGCCGGGCGAGCGCATCGGCTGGGTGCTCGTGCCCAACACCAACCCCGACCACGACCGCCTCGTGCTCGCGGTTGCCGGCGCAGGCCGCAAGCTGGGCTTTGTCTGCGCGCCGGCGCTCTTCCAGCGTGTGGTCATCGACTGCATCGACGAGCCTTCCGACGTCGAGGCCTACGCGAAGAACCGCGAGGCGCTCACGCGCGGCCTCTCCGAGCTCGGCTACGAGTACATCGAGCCCGAGGGAGCGTTCTACCTGTGGGTCAAGGCCCTCGAGCCCGACGCGAACGCCTTCTTCGAGCGCGCGAAGGCCCTCGAGCTCCTGCCCGTGCCGTCCGACTCCTTCGGCTGCCCCGGCTGGGTCCGCGTCGGCTACTGCGTGAGCTACGACACCATCGTCAACTCCATGCCCGCCTGGAAGAAGCTCGCCGAGAGCTACCGGTAGGGAAGAGGAGCGGGGGCGGCTGCCCGGCGCCGCCGCCCGCACCGGGCTTCTTGCCGCCGCCTTTGCCGCCTTGGCCGCCTTGGCCACCTGAAAAATCTGACGGGATTGTGGCGGCAGTTACGGGCCCAAAATCAGCCTCAAACTGCCGTCAGAATCCCGTCAGTAACTTCAGGTTGCCAAGAAGCCCCGGCCGCCCTTCCCGCCGCATCGTTCCCACTGTGTTACGGCCCCTCGGTTGTTGAATTCCTAGCAAGAAGCTAGGGTTATAGTGCTCGCGCTAACGCCGCGCCCGCGCGCATCGTGCCCGGGCACGCAACCGAGGGGATTTTTGTTTTGGACTTGCAAGCAATGGCGGAGTACCTTCCGCTTTACAAAGACGCCGCGCTGCTCACGCTGGGCATCGGCTGGGCGGGCATCGCCGGCGCGATCGTCATCGGCCTGGCCGTGGCGCTCGTCATCCACTTCCGCATTCCGGTGGCCAAGCAGCTCTGCCAGGCTTACGTGGAGCTCTTCCGCAACACACCGCTGCTCATCCAGCTGTTCTTCTTCTACTTCGGCTTGCCGCGCTTCGGCTTCTCCATCACGCCGCAGTTCTGCGGTGCGTTCGGCCTGGCGCTCCACGGCGGCGCGTACATGGCCGAGTCGTTCCGCTCGGGCTTCGAGTCGGTCGACCGCATCCAGCGCGAGACCTCGCTCGCCCTCGGCCTCACGCCCATGCAGGCCGTGCGCTACGTGATCCTGCCGCAGGCGGTCACGCTCTCGTTCCCGTCCTTCGTGGCCAATGTGATCTTCCTTCTTAAAGAGACGAGTGTTTTCTCGGCCATCTCGCTCATGGACCTCATGTTCGTTACCAAGGACCTGATGGGCCTGTATTACCGCACGACGGAATGCCTGACCATGCTCGTCCTCTTCTACCTGGTCATTCTTGTGCCGGTGAGCGTCGCCGGCAGCGTCATCGAGAGGAGGCTGCGCTATGGAAGCTTTGGGAATTGATGTTCTCTTCAAGGGCTCAAACGCGGTGCGCCTGCTCCAGGGGCTCTGGATCGCGGTGCAGATCAGCGGCATCTCCGTGGTGCTCTCCGTCGTGCTCGGCACGCTCTTTGGCATCTTTATGACGTGGAAGAACCCCGTGGCGCGCGCCGTCAGCCGCCTCTACCTCGAGATCGTTCGTATCATGCCGCAGCTCGCGCTTCTCTACATTGTGTTCTTCGGCGCGACGCGCGTGCTCGGCATCAACCTCACCGCGGAGTTCTCGGCCATCATCGTGTTCACCTTCTGGGGCACGGGCGAGATGGGCGACCTCGTCCGCGGCGCCCTGGCCAGCACCCCGCGCCACCAGTACGAGAGCGCGGCCGCCCTCGGCCTCACGCGCGCGCAGTCCTACCGCTACGTGATCATCCCGCAGGCGGTGCGCCGGCTCGTGCCCGCCGCCATCAACCTCGTGACCCGCATGGTCAAGACGACCTCGCTGCTGCTCATGATCGGCATCATCGAGATGATGAAGGTCGGCCAGCAGATTATCGAGGCCAACCGCATGACCTCGCCCAACGCCGTCTTTGGCATCTACGGCACCATCATGCTCCTGTACTTTGCCGTGTGCTGGCCCATCAGCCTGCTCGCGAATCACCTTTCGAAGAAGTGGAACTAAGAAATGGCAGATACCAACACCACGGCGACCGTCACGAACGACGCCGCTGAACCCGGCGCGAACGGCGCCGACGCGCGAACCGACGAGGCTCTGCTCGAGGTCGAGCACCTGCACAAGTCCTACGGCGAGAAGGTCGTGCTCGAGGACATCTCGCTCACCGTCAAGCGCGGCGAGGTCGTCGTGATCATCGGCCCCTCCGGCTGCGGCAAGTCCACCTTCCTGCGCTGCCTTAATGCGCTCGAGCCCATCCAGGGCGGCAGCGTCCGCGTGGCCGGCGTCGAGGTCGGCGCCGATAAGCGCCAGCTCGTGGCCTTGCGCCAGAAGGTCGGCATGGTCTTCCAGAGCTACGACCTCTTCCCGCACATGACGGTGCTCGACAACATCACCCTCGCGCCGATGAAGGCGCGCGGGCTGGGCCGCGCCGAGGCCGAGGCGCAGGCGCGGGCGCTTCTTGACCGCGTGGGCCTTGCCGAGAAGGCCGACAGCTTCCCGCGCATGCTCTCCGGCGGACAGAAACAGCGCGTGGCCATCGCCCGCGCGCTCGCCATGGAGCCCGAGATCCTGCTGCTCGACGAGGTCACCGCTGCGCTCGACCCCGAGATGGTGCGCGAGGTCCTCGACGTCATCCTCGACCTTGCGCGCGAGGGCAAGACCATGGTCATCGTCACCCACGAGATGCAGTTCGCGCGTGCCGTGGCCGACCGCGTGCTCTTCTTCGACGGCGGCGGCATCGTGGAGCAGGACATCCCCGAGCGCTTCTTTGCGCACCCGCAGACCGAGCGTGCCCAGCGCTTCCTCCACACCTTCGAGTTCGACGCCGTCCGCACCCACGAGGCATAAGGCGGCAAGAAGACCGCGCGCCGCGCGCTTCTCGCCTCCGACATTGAATTGCACAACAGCGACCGCCCCCAAACCACGGCTGTTTGGGGGCGGTCGCTTTGTTTGCGGGGCATTTGGCGCGTCGCCGCAGCTTCGCCCAACTGTTCAGATAACCAGTTATCGGATTTGCGGGTAGGCGTCGTTGAGGCGCGTTTGCGCAGGTAAACCGCCTTTCTCGACGTGTGTCGCTGATTCGTAACAATAAATCCCATTGTTTAGCTAGGAATTACGTGCTTTACTCTTCCCTGCCATTACAGGAGCCCTTCAGACAAGGGCCAAGCAAGCGAATCATAGGAGAGAACATCATGGCATCCAGCATTTCCCGCAGGAACTTCCTCTTTGGCGCCCTCACCACGGCCGCCCTCACCGCCTCCGTCGCCCTCGGCGGCTGCAGCATCAGCGCCACCTCCGACGGCGGCTCCAGCTCCAGCAGCGACTCCGCGAGCTCGGCCGGCTACCGCACCCTCGACGAGATCAAGGAGTCCGGCAAGATCGTCATCGGCGTCTTCTCCGACAAGAGCCCCTTCGGCTACGTCGACGAGAACGGCGAGTACCAGGGCTATGACGTCGAGCTTGCCCGCCAGATCGGCACCGACCTGGGCGTCGAAGTCGAGTTCGTCTCCACTGAGGCCGCCAACCGCGTCGAGTACCTCGAGACCAACAAGGTCGACGTCATTCTCGCCAACTTCACCGTGACCGAGGAGCGCGCCGAGAAGGTCGACTTCGCCGAGGCCTACATGAACGTCGCGCTCGGCGTCGTGTCCCACAAGGACAGCGTCGTTACCGACCTCTCCCAGGTGGGCGACCGCACCGTCATCGTGATCTCCGGCACCACCGCCGAGACCTACCTCACCGAGCACAACCCCGAGCTCAAGCTCGAGAAGTACGACACCTACGCCGCCGCCAAGACCGCCTTCGAGAACAACAAGGACGCCGTCTGGGCCAACGACAACACCGAGGTCATCGCCTTTGCCAAGTCCTCCGGCAGCGACGAGTACGTCGTGGGCATCGAGGAGCTCGGCGACAAGGACACCATCGCCCCGGCCGTGGCCAAGGGCAACTCCGAGCTGCTCGAGTGGGTCAACGACGAGCTCTACACCCTCGGCGGCAAGAACTTCTTCCACACCGACTACGAGAAGACCCTGCTCGAGACCTACGGCGCCGACTACGAGGACACCCTCGTCGTGGAGCCCACTAAGTAACCAGGGCGCATAGCTTTACCAGCAGCGGGCCGGTGCCTTACGGGGTGCCGGCCCGCGCCGCGTTAAAATGGGCGGCGAGAAACCATCGATGGAAAGGTCGCCCATGATTCGCATCGCCTGCGATGTGCACACGCACACGCTCTTTTCTCGCCATGCCTACTCGACCGTGGAGGAGAACGTCCGAGCGGCGTCCGCCCAGGGCCTCGAGCTGCTCGGCGTCACCGACCACTTCAGCTGCATGCTCTTTGAGGAGCAGACGATCAAGAACTTCCAGTACTACATAAATATGGGGGTCTGGCCGCGCGAGTGGCACGGCGTGCGCCTGCTGCACGGCTGCGAGGCAGACATCGTGGACGCGGAGGGCCACCTCTTTGGCTGGGACATCCCCGTGGAGGCCAACATCACCGAGGAGCGCCGCCACGCGTCTACCCTCAAGGAGAAGTGCTTCGCGGCGTGCGACTACGTGATCGCGAGCATCCACCGCAACGATTTCTGCGACGCGGCCACGCGCGCGCAGAACACGCAGATGTATATCAACGCGCTTGAGGACCCGAAGGTGCTCATCCTCGGGCACATCGGCCGCTCGGGCGTCGACTTCGAGCTTGATCCTGTGATTGAGGCCGCGCGCGAACTGGGTAAACTCATCGAGATCAACGAGTCCAGCATCGCCGAGCCCCTCAAGGCAAAGATGTCCCTCGGCCCTTGCGAGAAAGTCGCGCGCCGCTGCGCCGAGCTCGGCTGCATGGTGAGCTTCGGTTCCGACGCCCACATCGCGCCGACGATCGGGCGCTACGCGCACACCAAGGAGCTGCTCGAGCGCATCGACTTCCCCGAGGAGCTCGTGGCCTGCGCCTCGGCCGAGCGCTTCTTGGCAGCTGCCCGCGCCGCCCTGCCCGCCTTCGAGCTCTAAGGGAGAAGAACATGTGTGAAGAAACCCACGCCGCCGAGCCGGCTGCCCCCGCCGTCGAGCCGGCTCCCGCCGCGTCCCGCCCCACCACCGACGTCCCCGCGCTCGTCCTCGAGGGCGGCGGCTTTCGCGGAATCTTTACCTCCGGCGTCCTCGACGTGCTCGCCGAGCGCGGCCTCACGCGTTTCTCCAGCGTATGGGGCACGTCGGCCGGCGCGATGAACGCCGTCAGCTTCAAGAGCCGCCAGATTGGCCGGACCATGCGCGTCATGCTCGCCTTCCGCGACGACCCGCGCTTCATGGGCTGGCTCAGCCTCGCAAAGACGGGCGACATGACGGGCGGCGAGTTCGTCTACGAGACGGTCCAAAACGAGCTCGACCCCTGCGACAACGAGGCCTTTGAGGAGAACCCCCTGCGTATGTACGCGGTCGCCTCCAACGTGACCTTCGGCACCGCGGACTACCTGCCCGTCGCCCATCTTCCCGAGGACGCGGTCAAGGTGCGCGCGTCGGCGTCGCTTCCCGGCGTGTCTCGCATGGTCGAGATCGACGGCCAGCGCTACCTCGACGGCGGAACCACCGACTCGATTCCGTTCGCCGTCGCCATGGGCCTGCCGGGCGCGCGCGAGGTCGAGGGACACACGCCTGCCGAACGCGCCCTCGTCGTCGTCACGCAGGATCGCGGCTACGAGAAGGGCGCCGGCTCCGAGGCCATGGTCCTGCGGTCGCGCCGCTACGAGAGCTTCCCCTACTACACTGAGGCTCTTCGCACCCGCGGGCCGCGCTACAACGCGCAGCGCGAGCAGCTCTGGGAGCTTGAGCGCGAGGGCCGCTGCCTCGTCATCGCTCCCGAGAAGCCCGTCGAGGTGGGGGTTATGGAGACGTCCGGCGCGCCGCTGCTCGACCTGTACCTGCAGGGCCGCCGCCAGGCCGAGGCCCGCCTTGCCGAGATCGACGAGTTCCTGCAGTAGGGGCGGGGTCTCTGGAGGCCGCCGCAAGCCCTTCCCAAATGGGTGATGTGTCGAGCTTGTGTGGGTGGCAATTGCCAAAAATTCATAACTGCCTGCGACCTGCGGTGACGTACAATTTACAAGCTTTGTCTACAAGAGCCCCGTAATCTCTTTTATGAACAAGCATCTCGCGTCGGTTTGTCCAGAAACCGTCCGAACCGTAGGTACGTAGGAGGAGTCAAGTGAAGAAGTCGACTCAGTTCGCCAAGGCTGGCGAGGTCGAGCGCAAGTGGCTGCTTATCGACGCTGAGGGCGCGACCCTCGGTCGTCTCGCGACCACCGCTGCCATGGCGCTGCGCGGCAAGAACAAGCCGCAGTACACCCCGAACGCCGACACCGGCGATTTCGTGGTCGTCATCAACGCCGATAAGGTCATCCTCACCGGCAACAAGATGGACCAGAAGCGCTACTGGCGCTACTCCGGCTATCTTGGTGGCTTGAAGTTCGAGAGCTTCAAGGAGGCCATGGAGAAGCACCCCGAGCGCGTCATCGAGCACGCTGTCAAGGGCATGCTCCCCAAGACCACGCTCGGCCGCGCCCAGGGCATGAAGCTCAAGGTCTACGCCGGCCCCGAGCACCCGCACGCCGCCCAGAACCCCGTGAAGATCGATTGGAGGGCCTAACAATGGCTGAGAACTCCGTTGTTTACTGGGGCACTGGTCGCCGCAAGGAGGCCGTCGCCCGTGTCCGTCTCGTTCCCGGCACCGGCAAGTTCCTCGTCAACGGCCGCGACGCCCTCGCTTACTTTGGTCGTCAGCAGCTCGTCGACAACGCCCTTGAGCCGCTGAAGCTCACCGAGACCGCTGATCGTTTCGACGTCCTCGCCAACTGCGATGGCGGCGGCATCAACGGCCAGTCCGGCGCCTGCCGTCTCGGCATCTCCCGCGCCCTTCTGGACGCCGGTGACTACCGCGCCGACCTCAAGAAGGCCGGCTTCCTCACGCGCGACGCGCGTGCGGTCGAGCGCAAGAAGTACGGCCTGAAGAAGGCCCGCAAGCGCCCGCAGTTCTCGAAGCGCTAAGCTTTTCGAGCAAACTTGCACCCAAAGGACCCGTTGGCTTCGGCCGGCGGGTCTTTTTTCGTGCGTGCGGCGCGACTGAGGCCTGCTTTTGGGCCGCTTCAAACCGCATGCCCGACTTATCCCACTTTAAAACTGGACTTGGCAAGTAGCCTATAAACGGGCAAGCCGTTTACCTGGGCAAACGCAAAGGCGCATAAGCCGACTACTCGCCGATTCGAATTTTAAAGTGGGATAAGTCGGGCATGCGATTTCCAAGGCGTCGTAG
>CAVIBB010000008.1:0-23849 GCA_963640745.1 Paludibacteraceae bacterium | reverse complement strand
CCCCAAGGCGTCGCAGAGGCGCCTTTTCGGCCATTTCGGAGCCAGATGGGAGGCCCGCCGCCTTTATGGGATGGCCCTGCATTCGTCCGCGCGGCAAAGTCGCTCGCCCTGGCTGGTAGTAAAATTCAAAACCGATGAATCGTCACCTGTTGTCTACCGAGAAGGGACGACGAATGAAGTATTTTGGCACCGACGGTTTCCGGGGCCGCGCCAACGAGGGCCTCAACGTCGAGCACGCCTACAAGATCGGCCGCTACGTCGGCTGGTACTACGGTAAGCGCCAGGGCAAGAAGGCCCGCGTCATCCTGGGCAAGGACACCCGCCGCTCGAGCTACATGTTCGAGTCCGCCATCATCAGCGGCCTCGTGGCCTCCGGCGCCGATGCCTACATGCTGCACGTTATTCCGACCCCGGGCGTTTCTTACGAGGTAGTTGACGGCGCCTTCGACTGCGGCATCATGATCACCGCGTCGCACAACCCCTACACCGACAACGGCATCAAGCTCGTCAACCGCGAGGGCTTCAAGATGGACGAGGACGTCCTCGAGCTCATCGAGGACTACATCGACGGCAAGTCCGAGGTGCCCCTGGCCACGGGCGACGCCATCGGCTGCACGGTCGACTACATGCAGGGCCGTAACCGCTACATCGCGAGCCTCATCTCTTCCTGCGGGTTCTCCCTGCAGGGGCTCAAGATCGGCCTGGACTGCGCCAACGGCTCCGCCTCTTCCGTCGCGCGCCCCGTCTTTGACGCCATGGGCGCCGAGACCCACGTGATCAACAACTCGCCGAACGGCTTCAACATCAACGTCGACTGCGGCTCCACCCACATCGACCAGCTCCAGCGCTTCGTCGTGCAGAACGGTCTCGACGTGGGCTTCGCCTACGACGGCGACGCCGACCGCTGCCTCGCGGTCGACGAGCGCGGCCACCTCGTTGACGGCGACCTCATCCTCTACGTCTGCGGCTGCTACCTGAACAAGCACGGCCGCCTGGCCAAGTCCACGGTCGTCCCCACCGTCATGAGCAACTTCGGCCTGTTCAAGGCCTTCGACGCGGCGGGCATCGCCTACGAGAAGACCGACGTGGGCGACAAGAATGTCTACGCCTGCATGCGCGAGAACGGCTACACCCTCGGCGGCGAGCAGTCCGGCCACGTCATCTTCTCTGACCTCGAGAAGACCGGCGACGGCATCATGACCTCCCTGCGCATCATGGAGGTCCTGCGCGGCGAGCGCGAGAAGCTCTCCGAGCTCACCCGCCCGGTCAAGCTCTATCCGCAGCAGCTCGACAACATCCGCGTGACGGACAAGAACGCCGCAATGAACGCGCCCGAGGTCACGAGCGCCGTGGCCAAGGCCGAGCAGTTCCTCGAGGGCAACGGCCGCGTGCTCGTGCGCGCCTCCGGCACCGAGCCGCTCGTGCGCGTGCTCGCCGAGGCCCCCGACGAGAAGCTCTGCGCCGAGGCCAACCAGATTGTGATTGCTGCGCTGAAGCCGTATATGGCCTAATCGCCGCCGTCCGGGCTGGTAGAATCCAAAGGATGGTTTGACTGACGCGCGTCGGCGGGGCCGGCGCGCGTCGTTTTCAGCAAAGTTGCAGGTCGCGGGCTTATTGCCGCGGCAAGAGACGCAAGGGGGAGGGGAGCGCATATGGCCGCTGCCGGCATCGGGGTAGACATGCTCGAGATCTCGCGCATGGAGCGCGTGATGGAACGCCGCCCCAGTTTTCTCACGCGCGTCTTTACCGAGGAGGAGCGCGCGTACTGCGAGCGCTGCGCCCGCCCCGCCGAGCACTACGCCGCCCGCTGGGCCGCGCGCGAGGCCGTGGTCAAGGCTCTCGGCTGCGGCTTCGGCAACGGCGTGGGCATCCGCGACGTCAGCGTCACGCGCGACGAGCGCGGCGCCGTCCGCGCCCGCCTCACCGGCGGGGCGGCCAAGGTCGCCATGGAGAAGGGCGTCGTCGAGGTCGCCCTCTCCATCAGCTACACGCGCGACGTGGCCGTGGCCAACGCCGTCGCGGTCACGGAGGCGGTCAAGCCCAAGCCCGACGCCAAGGCGGACGCCGCGCGCGCCCTCGCGGCGAGTTTCCGCGAGGCAAAGAGCGTCCTCGACGAGCTCGAGCGGGTCGAGGACGCCCAGATGGCGCTGCCCATCGAGTCCGTCGCGCCCGACATGACCGCCGTCGCTTCCACCGCGATTCCCACAAACGTACCTTCCACAGAGGAGTAACCCTATGCAGCCAGTGCTCAACATCGACGACATCAAGCGCGTCGAGGTCGGTCTTACCCGCGTCGGCGTGAGCGTCTCGGAGCTCATGCACCGCGCCGGGTGCGCCGTGGCCCAGGAGGTCCTGGAGCTCGGGGCAAAGAACGTCGCGGTCTTCTGCGGCATGGGAAACAACGGCGGCGACGGCTGGGTCTGCGCGGAGGCGCTCCATTCCCGCGGCGTCAACGTGACCGCGGTCGTGCCGGTCGAGCCTGAGCGCATCCCCGGCGACCTTTCCCGCCAGGTGGCCCAGAGCGCCGTGCGCGCCGGCGTGCCCATGCTCGTGGGGCCGTCGCGCGAGGAGGTGCAGGAGCTTCTTGCCGGCGCGGACACCGTCGTCGACAGCATGCTCGGCACCGGTTTCCACGGCGAGATGCGCAAGCCCTTCGACATCTGGGTCGACTGCATCAACGCCTCCGACGCGCGCGTGATTTCGGTCGACGTCCCGAGCGGCCTCTCGGCCCAGACCGGCCTCGCCGAGGGCGGCTGCGTCATCGCCGACATGACGGTCACGATGATCGCGCTCAAGCTCGGGCTTCTTGCCGACATGGGTCGCGACGCGTGCGGCGTCATCGTGGTGGCCCCGCTCGCCGAGCAGACCGAGCGCCTCGTTGTGGAGGCCGACCCCGTGGCTTGGCGCACCGACTTGGCCGACTACCGGCGCGTTTCCGTTGAGCCGAGCGCCGCGCAGGATAAGTTCTCGCGCGGCTCCGTGCTCGTCGTGGGCGGCTCGGCGCGCTACCCCGGCGCCCCCATCATGGCCGCCCGCGCCGCCGCCCGCGCCGGCGCCGGCTACGTGACGCTCGCCGTCCCCGCGAACATCGTGCCGCTCGTCCAGAGCCACGTGCTCGAGATCCCCGTCGTGGGCCTGCCCTGCGACACCGACGGCGTCCTCACCGACGAGGCCGCGGACAAGGTCGTGGCGCTCGCCGAGAACAACACGGCGACCCTCATCGGGCCCGGCATGCGCGTCGCCGGCGGACCCGTCGCCTGCGTGAGCGCGCTTCTTCGTACCAATAAGCCCCTGGTCATCGATGCAGACGGCCTGAACTGCCTCGCGCGCCTCACCGAGGGCGACGTCACCGAGTTCCCGGAGCTCACCCGCCGAGAGGGCCCGCTCGTCCTCACCCCGCACCGCCGCGAGCTCGGCCGCCTCGTCGGCCGCGCCGAGAACCCGCCCGAGAGCCTCGACGAGCAGCTCGAGTGCGCGCGTCAGATCATCTGGACCGACGGCGGCTCCGAGCTCGTCGTCGTCGCGAAGGGCAGCGCGACGGGCTGCGTGGGCGTGGACCAGGCCGTGCTGCCCAAGCCCGGCCCCTCGGCGCTGGCTACGGCCGGGTCCGGCGACGTGCTCGCCGGCATGATGGCGAGCTACCTGGCGCAGGCGGGCGGCGAGCCCGCTGACCTGCCGCTTCTTGCTGCGCTGGTCTGCGAGGTCCACGGCTACGCGGGCACGCTGGCCGCCGAGGCGTTCGGCACCCGCGGCGTCATGGCGAGCGACGTGATCGACCGCGTGGGGCTCGCCGCCGACGCCATCGAGGAGCACGCCTTCGTCCCCGAGCCGCTGGCCGGCCCGGAGGCCTAGACTAGGGTGATGCGGCGGCGCGGCGCGGGGCACAGACGCCCGCGCTTCTTGCCGCCGCGCGCCTGAACGAAGGAGAGCCAATGGCTGTAAAAACGTGCCCGAGCGATCGCTGGAGCTGGGTCGAGGTCGACCTCTCGGCGCTGCGGAGAAACACCACGGCGTACAAGCGCCGCCTCGAGCGCGGCGTCAAGCTTATGTGCGTGGTCAAGGCCGATGCGTACGGCCACGGCGCCGTCCGCTGCGCGAACGCCATGCACACGGCGGGCGCCGAACAGTTCGCCGTGGCGACCGTGGCCGAGGGCATCGAGCTTCGCCAGGCGGGTATCGAGTGGCCCATCCTCATCCTTTCTCAGCCGCCGATCGACTGCGTGCAGACGCTCGTCGAGAACCGGCTCATGCCCAGCGTCTATGACGCGGAGTTTGCGCTCGCGCTCGGCGAGGCGGCGGCCTCTGCGGGCACCGTGGCGCAGTACCACCTCATCATCGACTCCGGCATGACGCGCATCGGCGTCACGCCCGGCGATGCCGTTGAGCTGCGGCGCACCATCGACTTCCACCGCGGCATTGAGTGCGCGGGCACCTTTACTCACTTCGCCACGGCGGACGTTCCCGACGACTGGGATTTCGCGCTGCAGCTCAATCGCTTCCGCAACGCTTGCCAGGCCATCCATGATGCGGGGCTCGACTGCGGTCTCGTTCACTGCGACAACACGCCGGGCACCATGCTCCACCCCGAATGCCACTTCGACATGTGCCGTGTGGGCATCGGCCTTTACGGCCTGCATCCCGCGGACACCACGCGCGCGTCGATGGACCTCGAGCCCGTGATGAGCGTGCGCGGCCGCGTGACGCGAGTCGTGTATCCCGAGGTCGGGGCCGGCGTCGGATACGGCATGACGTATCGCGTGCCCAAGCGCAACATCCAGATCGCCACGGTGCCCATCGGTTACGCCGACGGCCTTTCTCGCACGCTGTCCAACAATATGGACGTCATCGTGGGCGGGCGGCGCCTGCCGCAGGTCGGCAATATCTGCATGGACCAGTTCATGTTCGCCGTGGACGTAAACACCACGCGCACGTATTGCCCCACGCCGGAAGTCCGCGAGGGCGACGTGGTCACCCTCATCGGCTCCGACGGCGACGAGCGCATCAGCGCCGACGAGATGGCGCGCCTGCGCGGCACCATCAATTACGAGGTCGTCTGCAACTTCGGACAGCGCCTCGAGAAGATCTACGTGTAAGGCGGCGGCGCGATGGGCGTCATGCGGATTCCGGGACACGACCACCAAAAGCCGCGCGAGGTCACGCTCGACGAGATTCGCGCCGTCATGGGCGACTGCCGTCTGTGCCCGCTCGGGGACACGCGCACGAATCTGGTGTACGGGGTCGGCAACCCGCGGGCGCGCGTGATGTTCATCGGCGAGGGGCCGGGAAGAAACGAAGACCTGCAGGGCGAGCCGTTCGTAGGCGCGGCGGGGCACAAGCTCGACGCGCTTCTTGGCAACGCGGGGCTGACGCGCGATGAGGTCTACATCGCGAACGTGATCAAGTGCCGGCCGCCCGGGAACCGCAACCCGCGCCCCGACGAGATTGAGGTGTGCTCGCCGTTTTTGCGCGAGCAGATACGCAGCGTGTGGCCCGACGTCATCGTGTGCCTGGGCAACTTCGCCGCGCAGTTCGTTCTCCGCACGAACAAGGGCGTGACGAGCCTGCGTGGCCAGCTGCACCAAGCGGGCCACTTCGTCGTGTGCCCGACGTTTCACCCGGCGGCGTGCATCTACCACTCGGAGTGGGAGCCGCTGCTTGTGCAAGACCTGCAGATGGTGGGGGAGTGGCTTGCCGAGCATCCCGCGGGCGTGCCGGGCGCCTCCGCGCCGACCTCGCCCGTGCCGGCCGCTTCCTCGCCGAATCCGTCAACCTCACCCCAAGGAGACCCTCGATGAAGACCCCGCAGCACTTTGTGACCAACTCTCAGGCCGAGACCATCGCTGTGGGCAAGCAGCTCGGGCAAGAACTCGCCGCCGGCGACGTCCTTGTGCTCACCGGCGACCTCGGCGCGGGAAAAACGCAGCTCACCAAGGGCATCGCCGCGGCGCTCGGCTGCGAGGGGGACGTGACGAGCCCGACCTTCACCATCGAGATGGTCTACGAGGGCGGCCGCCTACCGCTTTATCACTTCGATCTGTACCGCCTCGACGACCCCGACCAGCTTGAGGACATTGGGCTCTATGACGTGCTCGGCGCCGATGGCGTCTGCGTCATTGAGTGGGGCGAGCAGTTCGCGGACGAGCTCGGCGACTACGTAAGCGTGCGCGTGACGCGCCTGGACGAGGCCGCGGAGCCCGGCCAGGAGCCGCCGCGCGCAATTGATGTCGCGTAAGGTCCCGCATGCCCTTCCTGCCTGCAAGGTTTTAACGCAAGTGCGACGTAAACATGGGTTGGCTGCAAGGTTTTGACGCAAGTGCGACGTGAATCAGGCCCCAAACCTCTATTTGATGGGGGTTTGGGGCCTGATTTAGCCTCTAGGGGCCTCGGGCGCCAGGTTTTTACGTCGCACTTGCGTTGAAACTTTGCACGGGATGCCTCTTTACGTCGCACTTGCGTCAAAACCTCGCAGGCGCGTGGCCCTCCCGGAGGAAGAGGGCCAGAGCCCGCTGAGGAGTTGGCTAAGGCTAACTAAATAGTAAAAAATACCTATTGATAACGATTCCTATTAAGGTTATAGTTACCTCAGCAAGCAGGAAGACGCCGAAGCGAGGGGAGGCCAGATGAGCGCGCGCAACACCGTTCAACGCGAGATCGTGCTTGAAGCACTGCGCGGCCTGGCCAACCACCCCACGGCGGACGAGGTCTTCGAGGCGGTCCACGCCGAGCATCCGACCATCAGCAAGGCGACGGTCTATCGCCTCCTCAACAAGCTCTCCGAGGACGGCGACGCGCTCAAGGTCAAGATCAACAACGGCGCCGACCACTTCGACCACCAGGTGTTCGACCACTACCACGTGCGCTGCACGCTGTGCGGCCGCGTGGACGATGTGGAGGTCAGCGTGCCCGGCGGCATCGAGGCCGACGCGGCGAACACCTCGGGTTATCGGATCTTGGGCCACACGCTGCAGTTCGACGGCATCTGCCCTGCTTGCCAGAAGGCTTAGCTCAAACGACCGCCCGGGGAGGCGGTTGCGCGACAGTGGAGGCGCGGGCGCACAGGCGCTCGCCCAAGAGAGAGGAACGCATCATGGATAAGTGGGTTTGCAAGGTCTGCGGTTACATCTACGAGGGCGCCGAGCCGCCCGCGGAGTGCCCCGTCTGCCACGCTCCGGCCAAGATGTTCGAGAAGGTCGAGGGTGAGCTCGAGCTCGCCGCCGAGCACGAGTACGGCGTCTACGACAAGACCGTCAAGGACAACCCCGACATCTCCGACGAGGACAAGGCCTACATCCTCGAGCAGCTCAAGGCCAACTTCACCGGCGAGTGCTCCGAGGTCGGCATGTACCTCTGCATGGCCCGCATCGCCCACCGCGAGGGCTATCCCGAGGTCGGCCTCTACTGGGAGAAGGCCGCTTACGAGGAGGCCGAGCACGCCGCCAAGTTCGCCGAGCTCCTGGGCACCGAGCTCGAGCCGAACATGAAGGCCACCACCAAGGACAACCTGGCCTGGCGCGTCGACTGCGAGTTCGGCGCCACCGCCGGCAAGGTCGAGCTGGCCACCTGCGCCAAGAAGAACGGCCTGGACGCCATCCACGACACCGTCCACGAGATGGCTCGCGACGAGGCCCGTCACGGCAAGGCCCTCAAGGGTCTTCTCGACCGCTACTTTGGCTAAGGCGCATGGCCGCCAAGCAGCACAAAAAGGCTGGTAAGAAGGTCAAGCCCTCGGGGCCCGTCGCCACGGCGGTGCTCTGGGGGCTTGACCCCTCCTTCGGGGAGGCGGCCGGCAAGAAGGGCGACGCGGTGCGCGAGGTGCTGCGCGGGCTCGGAGTGCGCGTGCGGGTGGCTGCGCCGGCGCGCCTGGGCGACCCGGCGGGAGCGTTCGCGGGCCTCGTGGGGTTCCGCCCGGCGTTCACCGACTATGCGGGACCCCTGCCCGAGGGTGAGTTCGTCCTTCTGTGCAACATGAACGAAGCGCAGGTCAACGGGTTTATTTCCGGATGCCGCGAGGCGGGGTGCGTCGTGGGGCCGAAGGCGGTCCTTACCAAGCAGAACAAAACGTGGCCGCTTGTGCGCCTCATCGAGGCCGTCGCTGCCGAGCACGCGCAGATGAACGGGTAGCCGGGAGCGGCTTCGCCGGGCACCACCTCGAGGCAAGAGATGCATCGAGAGGCGCGGCCGCGCGCGGCGTTACACTAAGGGGCGTTGAATCTGCGAAGAAGGAATGCCCATGATCGTCCTTGCCCTCGATACCTCGACCGACATGCTCGCCTGCGCCGTGGGGCGCGTGGACGGAAGCGCGGTCGAGGTCCTTTCTTGTCGTGACCACATGTGCCGCCGCCAGGCGAACGTCGAGCTCGTCTCCACATGCAAAGAAGCGCTGACCGATGCCGGCCTCGTCATGGCCGACGTCGATGCGGTGCTCGTTGGCCGCGGCCCCGGCTCCTTCACGGGCGTGCGCATCGGCATCGCCACGGCCAAGGGCCTGGCGTGCGGCGCGGGGCTGCCCCTCTTTGGCGTCTCGGCGCTCGACGCTATGGCGTGGTCGGCCCATGCGGCCGGCGCGCGCGGCACGCTCGCGGTTATGGGCGACGCCATGCGCGGCGAGGTCTACCCGGGCATCTATCGGCTGGACGACGCGGGCGCGCACCGCACCTTCGCGGCCGAGACGGTCGTTAAGGCCGACGCCGCCGTGGCCGACCTCGCGGCCCGCGCGGACGCCGGAGACCTCACCCTTTCTGGAAACGGCCTGGTCAAGTATCGCGAGCGCTTCGAGGCGGCGGGCTTCTCGGCGGACCGCACGGCGCCCGAGGAAGCCTGGTGGCCCACGGGCGAGGGGCTTCTTCGCGCGGCTGCCGAGGCCGACGTGTTCCATACGGCTCCTGCCGGCGGCGCCCTCGGCGACCCTGCGCTCGTGCTGCCCATCTACACGCGCCTTTCCGACGCCGAGGAGACCGAGCGCACGCGCCTTGGTCTCAAGAAGCCCGCGACCGTCGAGCTCACCGGCTGCGACGACGCGCTTGCGGGCATTCACTCGCAGCTGCGCCCCATGACCGTCAACGACGTCCATGCCGTGGCCGAGCTCGAGGCCGAGGTCTTTGCCGACGCCAACCACGAGCCGTGGTCCGAGCAGGTCTTTTACGACGACGTGACCACGCACAACCACGTGTGGTGGGTCGCGCACGACCGCGGCCAGATCATTGGCTACGCGGGCGGAACCGTCGTGGCCGACGAGCTGCAGGTGGCCAACGTTGCCGTGGCCGCCGGCCGTCGGCGCGAGGGCATCGCCGCGCGCCTGCTCGCGCGCGTGGCCTACGACGCCCAGATGCTCAACGCCACGTGGTCCACGCTCGAGGTCGAGGTCGGAAACGATGCTGCCGAGAAGCTCTACGAGAAGCTCGGCTATAACGAGGTCGGCGTGCGCCCCAACTACTATGGCGCCGGCCATGACGCGCGCATCATGCGTGCTGACCTGCCGCTCGTTGACATCTCGCCGGATGCGGACCACGACCCCGCGCCGCGCGCGTCCATCCGCCCCTGGCCCATCCAGCCCGAGCCGCGCGACGACGCTGCCGCCGCCGCAATCGCGGCCGCGGGCCCGCTCATCCTCTCCATCGAGTCCTCCTGCGACGAGACCGCCATGGCCGTAACGGATTCGCACGGCGTCGTGTGCGCGAGCGTTGTGGCGACCCAGATCGACTTCCACGCGCGCTTTGGCGGCGTCGTGCCCGAGATCGCGAGCCGCAAGCACACCGAGGCCATTGTCGGCGTCTTTGAGGAGACGCTCGCCCGCGCCGGCGAGCACTTCGGCGTGGACACCCTGGCGCCGTCCGACCTGGCCGCCGTGGGCGTGACCGCGGGGCCGGGCCTCGTGGGCGCGCTCGTGGTGGGCGTGGCCTTCGCGAAGGGCCTCTGTACTGCCGCTGACCTGCCGCTTATTGCCGTGCACCACCTCGAGGGCCACCTGATGGCGAACCTCTTCGAGACGTCCGACCTCGAGCCGCCCTTTGTGGCGAGCCTCGTTTCCGGCGGCAACACCATGCTCGTTCACGTGCGCGCGTGGGGTGACTACGAGGTGCTCGGCCAGACCATCGACGACGCGGTGGGGGAGGCCTTCGACAAGGTGGCCAAGGCGCTCGGCCTGGGCTATCCCGGCGGCCCCGTGATCAGCAAGCTCGCGGCAAAGGGCAACAAGAGGGCCATCCACTTCCCGCGCGCCATGATGCACTCGGGCGACTACAGCTTCAGCCTCAGCGGCCTCAAGACCGCCGTCATCACCTACATCGAGGGCGAGAACCGCGCCGGCCGGCCCATCAACCTGCCCGACCTCGCGGCGAGCTTCGAGGCCGCGGTCGTGGATGTGCAGGTGGCCAAGGCCCGGACGGCCGTCGAGCAGACGGGCGTCTCCGACATCTGCATCGGCGGCGGCGTGGCGGCGAACCCGGAGCTGCGCGGCGCGTACCAGAAGACCTTCGGCAAGATGGGCGTTCGCGTGACCGTGCCGCCTATGCGCGCCTGCGGCGACAATGCCGCCATGATCGGCATCCCGGCGCTGCGCAGCTACCTTGCCGGCAACTTCGCGCCGCTGACCCTGGACGCCGCGCCCAACGCGCCTCTTGGCACCTGGTCCACGCCCGACGCCCCGGTGCCGCCCACCTGGGAGCGCTAGCGCGACGGGCCCTTCTTTGCGTTGGCCGAGCACCCGGCGGCGCAAAGAGGGGCCTTCTTGCCATAAGCAAACTGAATCGATGATTACGTTTTAGAATTAATCAGCTTATCGCTCGGATTCTATCCTTTTTGATGCACCCGCATCGCGGAATGCGGACCCCACATCGGAAGGGAGAAGTATGGCTGGTAAGTACGATGAGCTGGCGACGCGCGTCGTCGAGCTGGTGGGCGGTAGCGAGAACGTCGCGTCCGTCTCGCACTGCATCACGCGCCTGCGCTTTAAGCTCAAGGACGAGTCCCGCGCCGACGACGACAGCATCGCGGCCCTGGATCAGGTCATCAAGGTCATGCACGCCAACGGCCAGTACCAGGTCGTTGTCGGCAACATCGTCGAGGACGTCTACGACGCCGTGCTCGCGGTCGGCGGCCTCAGCGCCGGCGGCGCGGTCAGCGCGGACGACGACGCCGACGAGGAGCCCAAGGGCGTCGCCAGCGTGGTGATCGACCTCATCTCCGGCATCTTCCAGCCGATGCTCGGCACCTTCTCGGCCGCCGGCATCATGAAGGGCCTGCTCGCCCTCGCGAGCTTCCTCGACCAGGAGTTCTTCACGGGCGGCAGCTTCGCTACGTCCGGCGCCTACACGCTGCTCTACACCATCGCCGACGGCATGTTCTACTTCCTGCCCGTCATCCTGGCCTACACGGCGTCCAAGAAGTTCAAGATGAGCGAGTTCAACGCGATGGCCATCGCCTTCGCGCTCGTCTACCCGACTATGGTCGCGCTGACCGGCGGAGAAGTGATCGGCTCGGTCGACCTGGGCGTCCTCGGCACCTTCTCGTGGTACGCCGACTTCTTCGGCATCCCCATCATCATGCCGGCGTCGGGCTACACGAGCTCCGTCATCCCCATCCTGCTCATGGTCTGGTTCGGCTCCAAGGTCGAGAACTGGGTCAAGAGCTGGATGCCCGCCTCGATGAAGATGTTCTTCGTGCCCTTCATTACCGTGACCATCACCGTCGTCATCGGCTACCTGATCATCGGCCCCATCGCCACCGCGATCTGCAACCTGCTCTCCGCGTTCTTTAGCCTGGTCTTCGGCCTGCCCGTCGTCGGCTCCATGCTCGGTTGCATCATCGTCTCGGCCTGCTGGATGCCGCTCGTCATCTTCGGCTTCCACTGGTCGCTCATCCCGCTGGCCATCAACAACCTCGCGACCACCGGCTCCGACTTCGTGCTCGCGTCGCAGATCGGCCACTCCTTCGCCCTCGGCGCCGTCCTCTTTGCCATGTACCTCAAGAACCGCGACGAGCAGTTCCGCGGCATCGCGCTTCCGGCCATCATCTCGTCGTTCTTCTTCGGCGTGACCGAGCCCGCCATCTACGGCGTCGCGCTGCCCGACAAGAAGGCCTTCATCGTGGCCTGCATCGGCTCGTGCTGCGGCGGCATCGTGAGCGGCATCGGCGGCACCATGACCTTCGCCAACGGCGGCCTGGGCGTCTTCAACTGGCTCTCGTTCATCGACCCGAACGTCGGCGGCGCCGGCATCACCTACATGGTCTGGGCCATCGTCGCCTCGCTCGTGGCCGCGGCCGTGGGCTTCGTGATCGAGTTCGTCACCTACAAGGCCCCCGTCGCCGAGTAGGATTCGCCGAACAGCGCGCATAAAAGTTTTCGAAAACAGCCTCTTCGCATCAAAACAGCAACGATGCGAAGGGGCTGTTCCTTTATATCGTTCCAAACAGTTAAATAGCGGTTTCCAGCAAGGTTTATGCGTCCTCGCCGCCGGCAATGGGCTAACCTAACGAACGTGCGCGTAACTTTCTCGCATTCGGTTGCAAGGGGGAGGGGAATGGGTCCCTTCCGGTTGCGCGGCACGGAAGGGGTCTCACACCAAACCGGAAGGAACCACCATGCACGATCTCTCTCGCCGTAATTTCCTTAAGCTCTCCGGCCTCTCGACGCTCACCGTCGCGGGCACCACGTTCCTTACCGGCTGCGGCCCGTCCACCGCGACGAGCAGCTCCGACTCCAGCTCCAGCTCCGACAGCGCCGCCTCCACCTTCGGCGAGGGCGGCAAGCTCCGCGTCGGCATGGAGGTCGCTTACCCGCCCTACAACTGGCAGACCGACGAGGAGACCGAGGACACCATCCCGGTCGACGGCCTCGACGGCGCCTATGCCGACGGCATCGACATCTACGTCGCAAAGAAGGTCGCCGAGGCCTTCGACCTCGAGCCCGTTGCCGTCAAGCTCGCTTGGTCCGGCCTGATCGAGGCCCTCAACGCCGGCACGATCGACGTCATCATCGCCGGCATGACCCCCACCGACGAGCGCAAGCAGTCCATCGACTTCTCCGACGCCTACTTCGTCGGCCACTACGGCCTTCTTTGCAAGAAGGACTCGCAGTACGCCTCCGCCAACTCCGCGGCCGACCTTGCCGGCGCCTCCATCCTTGGCCAGAAGGACACCCTGCTCGACACCGTTATCGACGAGCTCGACGGCGTCACCCACATGACCCCGGTCGACTCCGTGCCGGCGCAGCTCTCCCACGTCAACCAGGGCGCCTGCGACTGCATCACCTACAACGTCGAGAACCGCCAGGGTCTCCTGGACGCGAACCCCGACCTGGTCGCCATCCAGTTCGACGGCAGCTACCAGATCTTCCCGGACGAGGTCTCCTGCAACGTCGGCCTCAAGAAGGGCCAGGACGACGTCCTCGAGAAGATCAACCAGGCCATCGAGGACATGGGCGCGACCGACTCCACCTGGGAGCCGATCATCGCCCGTCAGCCGGCCTAGGATCTCTCGCCTGCATGCTTTAACTGGGCGTTCGCGCACCTCGGTGGCCGCGGACGCCTTTTCACGTATCTTCTAGGAGGACTTGATGAGCAGCTCATCCGTGGCCGCCAAGCCGGCCGGCGCAAAGAAAGGGCTCGGCGCCGTCGCGGCGTTTCTGACGGACGACCATCGCTACGTATTTCTTGGCACGAGCGCCTTCGCGCTGGTCGGCCTCATGCTCGGCAATTCCGCCCACTCGGCGTCCAGCTTCCTGGCCGCGTCCTACGCGGTCGAGTCCGTTCTTTACTATGTGCTGCT
Source organism: Paludibacteraceae bacterium (assembly GCA_963640745.1). Lineage (GTDB taxonomy): Bacteria > Actinomycetota > Coriobacteriia > Coriobacteriales > Atopobiaceae > Paratractidigestivibacter. Next base: position 10,085 of record CAVIBB010000008.1, on the reverse strand, counting down.
CGCGTGGCTGGTGGTCTCGGCGCTGGCGCTCGTGAACAAGCTGGCCAAGTGGCGTGACTACGCCGCCACGTCCCCCTTCGTCAAGCCCGCCGCCCGCCGCGCGGAGCGCATCTGCTCCTATGTGGTCTGGGCCGTCGTGCTCGTGTTCATGGTCGACCGTTGGGTCGTCGGCTTCTGCGACCTCGCGCGCGCGGCGGTCGCGTCCGACACCAACCCGACCGACTTCTGGTCCAGCTCCATCTACATGCTGTGGAACACCCGCAGCGTCTTTATCTCGGGCATCGAGAACACCGTCCTTCTTGCCGTCTTCGGCACCGTGATCGCGTTCTTTCTGGCCCTGCTGCTGGTCTTCCTTCGCGTCCAGGTGATCGACCGTTCCGACAACGACTTCGTGCGCTTCCTCAAGGTCGTGGGCTCGGGCTTCGCGAGCGTCTACTCGACCGTGGTCCGCGGCACCCCGATGATGATCCAGGGCCTGCTCATCTACTTCGGCGGCGGCACCCTCATCCGCACGCTGTTCAACCTGACCACCACGCAGCAGGGCGCCATCTGGACGACCTTCGTGGCCGGCCTGGTGACCATCTCGCTCAACTCCACCGCCTACATGATGGAGGTGCTGCGCTCCGGCATCGGGGCCGTCGATCCCGGCCAGGCCGAGGCCGCCCGCTCCCTCGGCCTCTCCCAGTGGCAGGCCATGAGCAAGGTCGTCTTCCCCCAGGGCGTCAAGAACTCCATTCCCGCGCTCTCCAACGAGCTGGTCATCAACCTCAAGGACTCCTCGGTCCTCTCCGTTATCGGCGTCGTCGACCTCATGTTTGCCACCACGACCATCGCCGGCAAGTACTACAAGCAGATGGAGATTTACGTCGTCGCCATGGCCGTGTACCTCATCTTGACGCTCGTGGCGACCAAGCTCCTCGGCCTTCTCTCAAAGAAGCTCGACGGCTCGAAGCCCGGTCCGGTCCTGGGCACCGCGGACGTTCCCGCCCCCGCCCAGTCCGACGAGCACTAGACGGCAGGAAGAAGGAGAAAACCCATGGCAAGTGAGAAGTACGCCAGGATCGCCGCGTCCGTCGCCGGCCGTCCCTATGAGCCCATCGCCGAGCAGCCCGCCGCGGGTGAGGCGGTTGCGGAAGGCTCCTCCACGCAGGCGGCCGCCCCGCTCATCCGCGTCGAGGGTCTCGAGAAATCGTTCGGCTCCAACCACGTCCTGCGCGGCATCGACTTCGAGGTCTTCCCGGGCGAGGTCGTCACCATTATCGGCGCCTCTGGATCGGGCAAGTCGACCCTGCTCCGATGCCTCAACCTGCTGGAGAGCCCGGACTGCGGCCACGTCTGGTTCCACGGCGAGGACCTGGCGGCCGAGCACGTCAACGTCAACCGCCTGCGCGAGTCCATCGGCATGGTGTTCCAGGGCTTCAACCTCTTTAACAACATGAACGTGCTGGACAACTGCACGCTTGCCCCCGTCACGCTCAAGAAGTGCTCGAAGGCCGAGGCCGAGGAGCGCGCCCGCAAGCACCTGTCTGAGGTCGGTCTGCTCGACTTTGCCAACGCCCCCGTGACAAAGCTCTCCGGCGGCCAGAAGCAGCGCGTCGCCATTGCCCGCGCGCTGTGCATGGAGCCCGAGATCATGCTCTTCGACGAGCCCACCTCGGCGCTCGACCCCGAGATCGTCGGCGAGGTCCTCACCGTCATGCGCGACCTCGCGGCCGAGGGCATGACGATGGTCGTTGTCACCCACGAGATGGCGTTCGCCAAGAACGTCTCGGACAAGGTCGTCTTTATGGACAAGGGCGTCATCGCCGAGGCCTCGAGCCCGGCCGAGATGTTCAGCAACCCCAAGCTGCCGCGCACGCGCGAGTTCCTGAGCCGTTACCTGGACGATCCGCGCGCCACAGACGTTCCGGCGGAGGCCTAGCGAATGGCCGAGGTCTGGCGCTTCTTTGCCCACGAGGACGACTATCCCGACCTCGACGAAGGTGCCCTCTGCGCCCGTTTGGCCGCGGAGCTGGCCATCCCCACGGTGGACGGCCCTTCTCGCGAGGAGACCGACTGGGCCGTATTTGACGAGCTCGAGCGGTATTTTCGCGACTGCTTCCCGCTGCTGTTCGGCGCAGCGACGGTCGAGAGGTTCGATCACTCGCTCATGCTCACCGTCCCGGGGCGCAACGAGGGGCTTCGGCCCGCCTTGCTGCTCGGGCACATGGACGTCGTTCCCGTCGTACCCGGAACCGAGGGCGACTGGACGCACGACGCCTTCTCCGGCCACCTGGACGACGAGTACATCTGGGGCCGCGGCGCGCTCGACATGAGCGATCAGGTCATGGGGACGCTGGAGGCCGTCGAGTACGTGCTCGGCCACGGCGGGCTCGAGCGCACCGCCATCATCTGCCTGGGGCAAGACGAGGAGACGCTGCAGTCGGGTGCCCGCGCCATGGGTCAGGAGCTGCTGCGCCGCGGGGTCCGCGCCGAGTTCGCTATCGACGAGGGCAACTATTTGGTGAGCGACCTCTCGGCCTTCGGCGGCTCCGCGTCCCGCGGCCTCATGGTGTTTCTTGCCGAGAAGGGCTATGCGGACGTGCGCCTGACGGCAAGAAGCGCCGGCGGCCACTCATCGAACCCGTTCGGCGGGACGTCTCTTGCCGTGCTCTCTCAGGCCATCGCGCGTCTGAGCGCCGCTGATTGGGGCTGCCGGATGACGGGGCTTCTGCGCGACACGCTCGAGGCGGTGGGCGCCGACGCCGATGTCGACCCCCGCGACCTGCTGACAAACCCCACGCTCTTCCCGTACGCGACGACCACCTGCGCGCCCACCATGATCGAGGGCGGAAGCACCCAAGCCAACGTGATGCCGCAGGACATGACCGCGACGGTCAACTTCCGCCTGCTTTCGGGGACGACGATTTCCGAGGTCGAGGCGCGGGTCCGGGAGCTTCTTGCCGACCTCCCGATCGAGGTGGAGATCGTGGGCGAGGTCAGCAACGACCCGTCGGCGGTCTCCAAGCTCGAGGGCGCCGGCGCCGCGGCGTTGCGCGCGGCCGCGGAGCGCTACTTCCGCGACCCCGACACGGGCGAGGCCCTGCCCCTGGTGCCGGGTCTCCTGTTGGGGGCGTCCGACTCGCGCATGTACGAGTGCGTCTGCGGGTCCTGCCTGCGCTTCTCGCCCTTCGTCGCCGACGAGGACGAGGTCGCGCGCGGGGTCCACGGCACCGACGAGCGCATAACCCGCCGCGCTTATGTCCAGGGCATCCGCTTCCTCATTCATATGCTCCAGGACTGCGGCTCCGAGGGTTAGCTCGCGGTTTGCGGTTTGCGGTTTGCGGTTTTCGGTTTGCGGCCCGCCGCCCGTTCCGCGACGAGCCGTGCGCTGAGCGAAACCGGGCGGGGCGACCGGGGCCGATTGGGCTACCCTTTTGCTTTAGGGCGCCGCCGGACAGGTGGCCATTGTGGGCTTGGCGTTTTGCCGACGTAGGAGGTAAGAGATGCAGGACGGGTTCGTTAAGGTCGCGGCGATCACGCCGGAGGTGCGCGTCGCCGACGTCGCGCACAACGTAAACGCCTGCGTGGAGGCCGCGCGACGCGCCTGCACCGAGGACGGCGCGATGGTCGTCGTGCTGCCCGAGCTCTGCCTCACGGCCTACACCTGCGAGGACCTCTTTTGGCAAGACGCGCTTCTCGCGTCCGCCGAGCAGGGCCTCGCGGATTTCGCGCAGGCAACCTCGGACTTGAACGCGCTGCTGCTCGTGGGCCTGCCGGTGCGCGTTAACGCCAAGCTCTACAACTGCGCGGCCGTCGTCTGCGCCGGAACCGTGCTGGGCGTCGTGCCTAAGCGCTACCTGCCCACGTACAACGAGTTCTACGAGGGCCGCCACTTCGTTGCCGGCACCACGGACGTCGTGCCCATCGACATCGCGGGCTCCCTCGACGTGCCCTTCGGCGCTTCTCAGCTCTTTACCTGCGAAGATATGCCCGAGCTTTCGGTCGCGGTCGAGCTCTGCGAGGACCTTTGGGTTCCCGAGCCGCCCTCCATCGCCCACGCCAAGGCCGGTGCCACGCTAATCTGCAACCTCTCGGCGAGCAACGCCGTCGTCGGCAAGGCGGATTACCGCCGCAGCCTTGTCTCCGGGCAGTCGGCCCGCCTCATCTGCGGATACATCTACGCGAGCGCGGGCGCCGGCGAGTCCACGCAGGACGTCGTTTTCTCCGGCCACAACCTCGTCGCCGAGAACGGACGCGTGCTCGCGGAGGCCAAGCCCTTCGGCGACGGCCACGCGGTTTCCGAGATTGACCTGCGCCTTCTTGCCGCCGAGCGCCGTCGTATGACAACCTTTGATGTGGCGGCAAGTCCTGTGCAGCGCGCCTACCACGTCACGCGTTTCTCGCTCGACGTGCGAGAGACGCGCCTTACCCGCTATGTCGACCCGCAGCCCTTCGTGCCGTCCGACCCTGCCCGCCGCGCCGAGCGCTGCGAGGACGTCTTCAACATCCAGGCCCGAGGCCTTGCCAAGCGCCTGCAGCACACCCACGCCACCCGAGCCGTCATCGGTATCTCGGGCGGCCTCGACTCCACGCTCGCGCTGCTCGTCACGGCGCGCGCCTTCGACCTGCTCGGCCTCGACCGCACGGGCATCATCAGCGTGACCATGCCCGGCTTCGGCACCACGGACCGCACGCACGACAACGCGACCCAGCTCACCGAGTCGCTCGGCGCCGACCTGCGCGAGGTCAACATCGGCGATGCCGTGCGCCTGCACTTCTCCGACATCGGCCACGACGAGTCCGTCCACGACGTCACTTACGAGAACTCCCAGGCCCGTGAGCGCACCCAGATCCTCATGGACATTGCCAACCAGGAGGGCGGCATGGTCATCGGCACGGGCGACCTTTCGGAGCTCGCGCTCGGCTGGGCCACTTACAACGGCGACCACATGAGCATGTATGCCGTCAACGCCTCCGTTCCCAAGACCCTCGTGCGCCACCTCGTGCGTTACGTGGCCGATACCTGCGGAAACGCCGAGGAGTCCGAGGTTCTCTACGACGTGCTCGACACGCCTGTCTCGCCGGAGCTCCTGCCCGCCACCGGCGACGGAAAGATCTCTCAGAAGACCGAGGACCTCGTCGGCCCCTACGAGCTGCACGACTTCTTCCTCTATGAGGTGCTGCGCCGCGGCACCTCCCCGCGCAAGGTCTACCGCCTTGCCCGCTACGCCCTTGGAGATACGTACGACGACGAGACCATCCTCAAGTGGCTGCGCGTCTTCTATCGCCGTTACTTCGCGCAGCAGTTCAAGCGCAGCTGTCTGCCCGACGGACCCAAGGTCGGCTCGGCCGCGGTGAGCCCGCGCGGCGACCTGCGCATGCCGTCCGACGCCTGCGTCGCCCTCTGGCAAGCCGAGCTCGACGAGCTGTAAAGATATAGGCGGGAAAGCCCCACTTGGGGGAGCAAAGGCCGGAGTCGCAAACCCTGCGCTCCGGCTTTTTTGCGCGTGGAGGCGCCTAAGATCGGCCTCGAATAACCAAACTCCTGAGAATGTACGATTGAATTAGCAGCAGGCGAGTAGCCGGCCCGAAATCGCTTGCATTTGACCAGGTGGCCGGCCGCAAAACGCCCGAGCTACTTACTAAGTTGAAATTCAATCGTACATTCTCGGGAGTTTATGCAGGGCGGAACCCCGTAAAGAGCCCGACGGCCCTCCTCCTGACTGCCGGCGATTCTCCGCCAGGCGCCCTTAGTCCCTGCGGCATCACAAAATCTAAGTGCCGCGTGTGAGATTTTTTCAATTCGCGATGTATAACCCCGGCGCACTGGGTATTATTCAGACCGTTGGACAAAGTACCCGGCCAAACCATCGCTTGGGTGCACCCCAGAAGGAGGAAACATCATGACTCTTAAGCCTCTCGGCGATCGCGTTCTCGTCAAGCCCGCTCCCAAGGAGGAGAAGACCTCCAGCGGCCTTTATATCTCCAGCGGCGCGCAGGAGAAGCCCCAGCGCGGCGAGGTCGTCGCCGTGGGCGCCGGCAAGGTCAACGACAAGGGCGAGCGCGTCGCCGTCGACGTCAAGGTCGGCGACCAGGTCTACTACGGCAAGTTCGGTGGCAACGAGGTCAAGGTCGACGGCGAGGACTTCCTGCTTCTTCGCGCCGACGACATCTACGCCATCATCGAGGACTAGCTCCCTCGCACTTCTCGTCAACCCCTGACGCGGGCCCGCGACTTACTCGCGTCACCAGAAAGGACTAATTACTATGGCTAAGGACATTTACTTCGGTACCGACGCGCGCGCCAAGCTTGCCAAGGGCGTGAACACCCTGGCCGACGCCGTGACCACCACCATGGGCCCCAAGGGCCGCTACGTCGCGCTCCAGCGCAGCTACGGCGCCCCCACCATCACCAACGACGGCGTCTCCGTCGCCAAGGAGATCGAGCTCAAGGACCCCGTGGAGAACATGGGCGCCCAGCTCGTCAAGGAGGTCGCCACCAAGACCAACGACACCGTGGGTGACGGCACCACCACCGCGACCCTTCTTGCCCAGGTCATCGTGAACGAGGGCCTGCGCAACGTGGCCGCCGGCGCCAACCCCATCGCCATCCGCCGCGGCGTCGACAAGGCCGTCGACGCTGTCGTCGAGGAGATGAAGAAGTCCGCGCAGCAGGTCTCCACCAAGGAGCAGATCGCTTCCGTCGGCACCATCTCCGCTTCCGACCCCGCCGTGGGCGCCAAGATCTCCGACGCCATGGAGGTCGTGGGCAAGGACGGCGTCATCACCGTCGAGGAGTCCCAGACCTTCGGCATCGACATCGACACCGTCGAGGGCATGCAGTTCGACAAGGGCTACATCTCCCCGTACTTCGCCACCAACAACGACACCATGACGGCTGAGCTGTCCAACCCCTACATCCTGATGACCGACCAGAAGGTGTCCAACATCCAGGACATCCTGCCGATTCTCGAGGCCGTCCAGAAGCAGGGCTCCCCGCTGCTCATCATCGCTGAGGACGTCGACGGCGAGGCTCTGGCCACGCTGATCCTCAACAAGCTCCGCGGCGTGCTCAACGTCTGCGCCGTCAAGGCCCCGGGCTACGGCGACCGTCGTAAGCGCATGCTCGAGGACATCGCCGTCCTCACCGGCGGCCAGGTGGCCATGAAGGAGCTCGGCATCAACCTCACCGACGTGACCGCCGAGATGCTCGGCCGCGCCAAGTCCGTGAAGATCTCCAAGGACAACACCACCATCGTGGGCGGCGCCGGCGCCAAGCAGGCCATCGACGAGCGCGTCAACCAGATTAAGTCCGAGATCGAGATCACCACCTCCGACTTCGACCGCGAGAAGCTCCAGGAGCGCCTCGCCAAGCTCTCCGGCGGCGTGGCCGTCATCAAGGTCGGCGCTGCGACCGAGTCTGAGCTCAAGGAGATCAAGCACCGCATCGAGGACGCCCTGCAGGCGACCCGCGCGGCTGTCGAGGAGGGCATCGTCGCCGGCGGCGGCGTCGCGTTCCTGGCCGCTTCCTCCGCGCTCGACGCCGTGGAGACCGTCGACGCCGACGAGAAGATCGGCGTCGAGATCATCCGCAAGGCCCTCGCCGCGCCCGTGAAGAAGATCGCCGACAACGCCGGCTTCGAGGGCTCCGTCGTCGCCGAGAAGATCAAGGCCATGCCCGCTGGCCAGGGTCTCGACTCCGCGACCGGCACCTACGGCGACATGATCGAGATGGGCGTGCTCGACCCGGTCAAGGTTGCCCGCGTCACCCTGCAGAACGCCGCTTCCATCGCCGGCCTCATCCTCATCACCGAGGCCACCGTCTCCGATGAGCCCAAGAACACCAACATCGAGGACGCCATCGCGGCCGCGGCTGCCCAGGGCGGCCAGGGCGGCGGCATGTACTAGGCCTAAAGCCTCGTTCGTCTAGATCGACCCACCGCGCCGGCCCCGTCCGGAGGATTTTCTACAAAGTGACCTCGCGCTTCGCGCTCAGAAGCACTTTGTACGAAAACCTCCGGCCGGGGCCGGCGCTTTGTTGTCTCGGGGCGAACGAGGCTTCAGAGGGTCACTAGGCAAGGGAAAAAGAGATGCTGCACGTTAAGGTGGGGGCGTGAGGGCTTTTGGGGTGATTTGGGGCCTCGGGTGATCAAAAAATCGAGGTTGTGCGTGGATTTCTTTGCGTTTGAGGGGCGTTGAGACGCGATTTGGGGCGATTGATGGGGTGTCTTGTTGCGTTTGCCCAGTTGAAGGGTGCTTCTTAGCGCATAAAAGGCTTAATAGAGCACGCAGAATCTCGAATTTTTGTCGCTGGGCGTGCCCGACGTCGTAAATTTCCGGGCGGGCTACAATGAATAGCTGCTACCGCGGAGAGGAGAGTGGTGCCGGTGGCCCAGAAGAGGGATTTTCTCGACGATTTGATCGACATCCAGAGCGACTGGCAGGCGCTCTCGAACCCGTTCGGCGACATTGCCGACTCGCTGGCGATGGATCCGAGCCAGCGCAAGGTCTTCAACCCTGCCGACTATAAAGAGAAGCCGTACGCGAACTCCAACCGTTGCCTGCGCACCGCGTCAGGCAATGAGGCTACGTGCTCGCGCTGCCTCGACGTGTGCCCGACGCACGCCATCACCATCCACAACCAGTCGGTGCTCATTGGTGAGGACTGCCGCAAGTGCGGCGTGTGCGCCGCGGTCTGCCCGACCGAGACCATCTCGACGCGACGCCACATGCCGCGTCAGGTCTACGACCAGATTGCCCGCGCAGCCTCTTCCTACGAGCAGTGCTACGTGACCTGCACCCGCGCGCTCAAGCGCCTGCCCAAGGGCAACGAGGTCGTGCTCGGCTGCGTCGGCGCCGTGAGCCGCGACCTGTGGTTCTCGCTCATGGCCGACTACGACAACATCAGCGTTTATCTGCCCGTCGGCATCTGCGACCGCTGCAAGACGACCACGGGCGAGGAAGCCTACTGCGACGCCATTGGCACCGCGGAGGAATGGGCCTGCGCCTCGCTCGGGCTCGTGGCCGACGAGTCCGAGATGACTCACGAGTTCACCCGCGAGTACAAGCGCAGTCAGTTCATGAGCAGCGCCGTCCACTCCGCCGAGCGTCTTCTTACCCGCACGAACCCCGCGCTCGCGGGCGCCAAGGCGGTGGCCAACAAGATCTCGGCGCACGCGAGCCGCCTCGACCAGCTCCAGCGCGACCTCGAGTCCGCAGTGGGCGCCAAGACCTCCAGCAACCGCCAGCGCATGCTCACCCAGAACCGCAAGCTCATGATGGGTGCTCTGCAGCACAGCGCGGGTCTCGCTAAGCACGTGCAGCTCGAGGTCCCTGTGTGCGACGCGTCGAAGTGCACCATGTGCGGCGAGTGCGCCAAGACCTGCACCACGCGCGCGCTCGACCTCGACGTCAATGGCCACGTGACCATCCAGAGCTCGTATTGCGTGAGCTGCGGCGCCTGTGTCGCCGTCTGCGAGGAGGGCGCGCTCGCCATGGAGCCCATGGATGTCCGCGAGCTCGTGGTGCCGGACAAGGCTGCCGAGGAGGTCGCGCGCAAGAAAGCGCAGGCAAAGGCCGAGGCGCAGAAGTATATTGAACAAGGCAAGAAGCAGCTGAGCCGCGCGGCGGACGCCCTCGAGGGCATGTCCGACGACGGCAAGAAGCAAAGCAGCAAGAAGTAAGTTAGGAGCCCCGCGTGTCTCTCTCCATCGGAATCGTCGGCCTGCCCAACGTCGGCAAGTCGACCCTCTTTACCGCTCTGACCAAGAAGGGCGGCCTCGCGGCCAACTACCCCTTCGCGACCATCGACCCCAACGTGGGCATCGTCGACGTGCCCGACGACCGCCTGCAGGCGCTCGCCGACATCGTGCACCCGGGTCGCATCGTGCCTGCCAGCGTCGAGTTCGTGGATATCGCGGGCCTGGTCAAGGGCGCGAATGAGGGCGAGGGCCTCGGCAACCAGTTCCTCGCCAACATCCGCGAGACCGACGCCATCTGCGAGGTCGTGCGCTACTTCAGCGACCCGAACGTCATGCGCGAGGTGGGGCGCACGGGCGAGTTCGTCGACCCGGCCGGCGACGCCGACACCATCATGACCGAGC
>CAVIBB010000007.1:0-39869 GCA_963640745.1 Paludibacteraceae bacterium | reverse complement strand
GATCTCGTGCATGGTGGTGTAGGCCTCGTCGTAAGTGAGGTCCTCCTTCATCACGATCTTCTCGATGGCTTCCTTGATCATCTTTGGTTTCCTTTCGCAAAAACAGGGGGCTGTCTCTTTGTGCCGTTGCAGTTTTTATAGCTGAAAAAGGCGTTTACCCGTGCGTTATTTACAGAGCGCGAGGAAGTTGCGGGCCATAGCCTCACCTTGCGGGGTAAGGATGGACTCGGGGTGGAACTGCACACCGAAGGTCGGCGCCGAGACATGCTCCACGGCCATGACCTCGCGACGGTCGTCGGCGGTGCGCGCCGTCACGCGCAGGCACGCGGGCAGGCTCGCCTCGTCGGCCTCGAGCGAGTGGTAGCGCGCGACCTCGACCTGCGCGGGCAAGCCCGCAAAGAGGCGCGAGCCCGGCTCGACGTCGGCCATGGACGACTTGCCGTGCATGAGCTCGGCCGCATAGGTGACGGTCCCGCCGAACGCCTCGCAGATGGCCTGATGCCCCAGGCAGACGCCCAGGATGGGCACACGGCCGGTAAGCTCGCGGGCCACGTCCTCGCAGATGCCCGCGTCGGCCGGGCGGCCCGGCCCCGGGCTCAGAACGACGCCGGCGGGGTTGAGCTCGGCGAGCTCGGCCACCGTGAGATCGTCGTTTCTTACCACGCGGATATCCGGTTCGATGGTGCCGAGCAGCTGGTAGAGGTTGTAAGAGAAGCTGTCGTAGTTGTCGATAAGGACGATCATGCGAGCCCTCCTTCCGCCGCGCGCACGGCCTCGACGACAGCGCGCGCCTTGTTCTGGCACTCCATGAACTCCTTTGCCGGCACGGAATCGGCCACGATGCCCGCCCCGGACTGCACGCAGACCTCGCCGTTCTTCTTGTAGGCCAGGCGGATACCGATGCAGGTGTCGAGGTTGCCCGAGAAGTCGAGATAGCCGATGGCGCCGCCGTAGATGCCGCGCTTGGCGCCCTCCAGGTCGCTGATGATCTGGCAAGCGCGTAGCTTCGGCGCGCCTGAGAGCGTGCCTGCCGGCAGAATGGAGTCGATGACGTCGACGGCGTCCTTATCGTCGGCGAGCTGCCCGGTAACGGTGGAGCCGATGTGCATCACGTGGGAGAAACGCAGAATGTTGTGGTAGCTCTCGACCTCGACGGACCCCAGCGCGGCCACGCGGCCGATGTCGTTGCGCCCCAGGTCGACGAGCATGTTGTGCTCCGCGAGCTCTTTCTCGTCGGCAAGAAGCCCGCGCTCGAGCTCGGCATCCTCCTCGGGCGTCTTGCCGCGGGGACGGGTGCCTGCGAGCGGGTAGGTAAAGAGCTTGCCGTTCTCCAGCTTGGCCAGGGTTTCCGGGCTCGCGGCCGCGACCTCGACGTCGTCGGAGGAGATGAACGCCATGTAAGGCGAAGGGTTCGTGCAACGAAGCGTGCGGTACACGTCGAAGAGGCTGCCCTCGGCGGGTGCGGTGATGGGGTCGGAGAGCACGACCTGGAAGATATCGCCCTCGTGGATGTGATCCTGGGCGGTACGAACCATCTGCTCGTAGCGGCCCTGGTCGTAGACGGGGGCCAGGTCACGCTGCAAGTGAAGCGGCGCGAACTCGTGCTTCTCGCCGTTTCGCAGGATATCCTGCATGCGGTCGAGGTCGGCCAGCGCGGAGGCGTAGGCCGCCTCGAGCGACGCGGGCTCGGAATCGGAGACGTCGACCGACGCCACGAGCACGACCTTCTGGCGATACGAGTCGAAGCAGATCACGCGGTCGAAGAGCATGAGGTCAACGTCGAGGAAGTCCTCGCGGTCCATGCCGTCGCGGCGCAGCACCGGTTCGGCGTACTTGAGATAATCGTAGGAAAAATAGCCCACGAGGCCGCCCGTGAAGGGCGGGAAGCCCTCGAGCTGGGGCGACTTGTGCTCAGCAAGAAGCGCGCGGATAGCGTCACCGGGGTGCTCCACATGGGCGCGTTCGACCGTGGGCTCGCCGCCCTCAACCCCGCGCTTGACCGTGAGCTCGCCGTTCACGCAGGTGAGCTCCACCGTGGGCGCGAAACCGAGGAAGCTGTGGCGTCCCCAGCGTCGGTCGGCCTCGGCGGACTCAAAGAGGAAGCAGTGGTTGGACACGGCACGCACGCGCCGCATCGCCTCGATGGTGGTAAAGGCGTCCGCCATGAGCTCGCGCTTGACGGGGACGCGGCGCAGCGTCGGGTCGGCGGCCGCGATGTGCGCGACCTCCGCAAGCGCCGGGTAGGCACGCTCGACGTCGACGCCTGCGTTAATCTGCGCTTTATTTGTCATGAACCCTCCTAACGACTCGGGGGAAGAGCATAAAAATGGCCCGTCCTCAGCTGATGAATTCCGCCAAGGACGAGCCCAGAGTCTGAACCCGCGGTGCCACCTTGGTTCACGGCAAGAAGCGCCGTGCCCTTTTTGCGGGACGCCTGCACGTCCCTGGTTACTAACGTGAACCTGCACGTCGCAGCCTACTTGGGATTCACGTGTTCCTGGACCCTTTCGGTGCGCCCTCGACGGCCCATTCGACGTCCCGCTCTCGTCCCGGCTTCCACCGCCCCGGGCTCGCTCTTCGTGCGCTGGCGCCTACTTTCCGTCTCATCGGTTTAGGTGCGCTATTCGATTTGATCCTTACTTTACGCCTTGGCAGGGCGAAGCGGGGCCTCGGTTTTGTTACGTTTTTGCGACCTCGAGGCGCCCGATGGTCTGCGTTGGCAAGAAACCGCAGCTAGAAGGCGCCACCGCCGCCTCCGCCGCCGAAGCCACCGCCGCCCCCGCTGGAGAATCCGCCGCCACCGCCTCCGCTCGAGCTGTCGGAGGAAGCAGCCAGCGCCGCCTCCGAGACGTGGTGGGCCGACTCGAAGCCCCTGGTAAAGACGGCGCTGGGTGCACGGCTGCTATAGCGCCCGTCGTAGTAGCACCAACCGTAGGTCGACATGAGGGACGGGTCCTCGACCACCTGCGGGAGCGCGACCTTGAGCTGCCTGATGACTTCCTTGGAAACGCCGAGCACCACCGCCATGACGAGCAGCCGGTTCCAGAGCACGACGTCGTCGGGCACCGCCTCGTCGAGCTTGGTGAACTCCTTGAGCCAGTTTCGAAGCGCCTCGAGCTTGGCCCTGGTCTCGATACCCTCGCGATTGAGGGGCTTCAGCCCTGCGCCAATGACGACCCCCGCGATACCCACAATAAATAGCAGGAGCGACGGAACGACAATATGAAGCAGGTCATCCTCCATGAATATGAAGAAATACAAGAAGGTAAGGATTGACGCGACGATGTCCACAATGCTGATGGCAAGAATGAGGTGCTTGCGGTGCTGCAAGGGGGCGCCGTCCACGAAACGCTCCTTGAAGCCCTCCTCGGCGTTGCCCGTCCAGCTGTTCCAAGCCTCCTCGTACGCGGCCGGCTCTTTCTTGGCCTTGCGCTTGAACGCAGAGAGATAGACCTGGGAGCCGGGCTTGTTGCCCTTCTTGGCGACTCGATTAAAGAGAAGGTCGCACGCGACGGCGTCGATCGAGCGGGCTCGGTCCTTCTCCCGGCCCTCCTGCTTGGGGACATCCTTGAGCTTGGTCACCAGGTAGTCAATCTCGGACTTCTCTCCCCCGCTGCGCGTCTTCTTTTTGATCGTCGCGCGCTCGAGCTTGATCACGCCGGAGTCGGTGAGCCGCATGAGCGTCGCCGTGAGGCCCTTAGGCTCGGCCTTGCCCCCGTTATAGAGTGCGCCGAGCACGGCGGGGTGATCGCCTGTCGGAACATCGCGGAAATACGTCTCCTTGAACTCGGGGGCAGACTCGTTACTCTGCTGCACCCAGGCGGCAACGACAGCGATGGCCGTCACGATGGCAAGGCCAATGGAGCCGAATGTGCCGACGTTGCGTGCCATGCGGGCGCGCTCGCGCCTGACGTTGGCCTCGTCCGCCCACGCGCTCTCCTCCGAGAGAATGGAATCAAGCTTCGAGCCGGAGGTCTGCTCGCAGGAGGCTATCCACGAAGTCGGGAAGGTCACACGCATCTCCGCATACTCGTCGGTACCGACGCCCGGTACGGAGAAGACCACGTCGTCTCCCAAGAACGACACCTCGGCGTCGAGCGGGCCGTGGCCCCAGGCGCGGACGTTGCCGCCCGCTGAGACGGACTCGCCCGCGGCAACGGGAAGATGCAGCGTGCAGGTAACGTTCTGGGACTCCACGTCCCAGCCATCCGAAACGAACTTCCAGTAGAGCTCGCCCGTGTCCTCCCAGCGTGTGGCCACGTTCGTGAGCTCATAGACGATGGTGAAGGTAACCGATTCGTCCTCATGGGGAGAGTAGAGCTTAACCTGTGTGTAGGACGAGTACTCAGACAGCTCGTATGTGCCGCGGTCGCCGGACTCGGAGAGGGAGAACTCGTCCACCCCGGAGCCCGAGCCCTCTCCCACGGAGTCGACAACGAGCTCGACCTCCTTGTCGTTGTTCGAGTTGTAGCCCGTGGGGATCTTCCAGTACACCCCGTTGAAGCTGCCGTCGAAATCGAACGTGCGCGACTCCTCGACGCGCAGGGTGCCGTCCTCGGTCACCGTAGCGTCGATGTCCACCTTCGAGATCGAGTAGTCGCGGGCGAATGCCGTGATCGGCGCGACGGCGAGGGCGACGACAAGGACGACGAGCGCCGTGAAGCTGAGCCGGCAGGAACGCGAAGAGCTGAATCGGACAACCATATGCGGCTCCATCTGCGATGAGGCTGAACCGGGCATTAACGCGAGCATAGCAGAGCCGCGGGACAACTATGCCGAGCCTGAGCGCCGCGAGAGCCGGCCGTTCATTGCGCCCACGAGGAGAGCCGGCGCCCCTTACTCGCACATGGAGAGAACAACGCCCCCGAGCTCGACCTCACCTCCCCAGGGGACCAGAACGGTTCCGCGCAGCGGCCGGCCCCGATACTTGGCCGGGTTCGTTGAGCCGAGGTCTCGCACCTCCGCCCCTTCCTCGGCGGGCAGGATCCTCAGATGCCTGCGCGAGACCGATTTCTCGCGCAGCACCACCTGATTGCCCGACCCGCGTCCTACACAGAGACCCTTTTCGCCTAGGGATACCAACACGTCGGCCAAGTCCGTCCTCACGCAGACCGCGTGTGGCCCCTCGATGACGGACGGCCCGTCGAGAAGCGTCGTCACCTCGTTGTCGTCAGACGACCCGATTGGCGTGGAAAACGGCCGGGGGTCGGGCTTGCCGGAGAGCGCGGAGTCCTCCCGTTCGTGACCGCGCGGCCCGGGCTCTGGCGGCGCAACTCCTCCCCTCTCGGCATCCGCCGACACGGCAGCAGCGGTCTTAGTGGCAGCCGGTTTGGCAGCAGCCGGTTTGACAACAGCGGTTTTAGCAGCAGCCGACTCAGAGGGCCCGTTGTTTTTCCTCGTGAAGTCGTAGAGGCACCCGTAGCAGACGGTCATGTCCGCATAGAGCAGCTGACCACACCTCGGGCAGGTCTTCTTCTCGAACGATCTTGCCATCACGCTCTCCAATCTCTCCATGCGGCTCGCCCTCGCCCCATAACGCGCTGGTCCACAGATGCTCCCCCTTAGCGAGCCAGCCGTCGCACGACGCCGGGCGCTCGAACACGCACGAGGCCTCGCAGGACGAGGCGACCCTCCCCGGCGGCAGGGCCCGAACCACGTCAAGCACCTCACCCACCTCGTCGACGAACGCTATATCGATGGGGTACGTCATACCGAAGGTATGCACCGACGAGCATTGCGTGAGCACCACCGGCTCTGCCGCAGGGCCGGTCCCCAAAAGCCCGCGGAGACGCTGCGCCCACGTGTTGAGGACCTTCGCCTCCACGGCGTCCCCGGGACGCTCGTCAACGAGAAACCTGGCCATCGCCATTCAGACCACCACCCCCGGCCGGTACCTGTCCACCACAAGCGAGCGCTCATGAAAAAGGGCGAAGGGCGCCTCAAAGGTGATGCCCGGCATGCGCATATACCTCGGCCATGGCTTAAACGTAAGCTTGCAGACAAAGCGCCTGAGCAGCGGGGAGACGACGAAGGCGCCCGTCGCCTCGCCGGAATCCACGTCCTCAACGCTCACGCTCACCTCGCAGGTCTCCTCGCGGCCCAAGCCCGAGGCTATGGCTGCCCGCACCTCCGACGCCGCGGTGTCCTGCGTTTGGGCGCCGACGGGCGCGATGCCGTGAGCGACCACGGCATCGAGGCTCAGACGGTCGAACGCCGCGCACGCGTCTATAAAACACATCAGGTTGTAGGCTATCAAGGCGACGACGATGGCCGGCGGAACAAGCACCGCGAGCTCGACCGTCATCTGTCCCCCGGCGTCGTGAAGAAGCCCTCCGCCCCTCCTGCTCGTCATAGCGCCTCCACCAGCTTCCTTACGTTGACCTTGAGCGGAATCTTCAACTCCGTTCCCGGCACCTTAAGCTCAGCCACCGTGTATTCCTCCTCGCCGAACTCGTCAATGGCCCAGAGGCCGAGCGCGCGCACGTAATCACCGGCATCGCCCGATTCGGGCAATGTGTCGATGAGCGACCGCACGGTCGAGGCCCGGTCGTAGCCTGCCTTTGCCAGCACGTCTCCCGTATTGGCGAGCACGGGTTTCTTGAGGCGCATGTCGACCGGCTCAAGCCTCGCCGCCTTCATCACATCCGCGAGCTTGCCCTTGAGCCAGGCCCCCACAGAGCCGCCGAGGACGCCGTCGAGCTTATCGAGAAATTCCCCTCCCGCGTCCCCAACGGACCCATAGGCGGACCCGTACCCGACAAGCAGCCTCCCCCAAAGGGCGGCGATGCCGTCCATAAGCCCACCCACCAGCGATTCATTCGCGGCGAGCCCGTCAAAGAAGCTCGCCAGAACGTTGTTCTCCGCCGTAGAGGGATCTGGGGCGAGGGTCGCCGCCGATACCGCGGCCCCCGCGGGCAACTGCATGGACGAGACGAACGACGCGGTGAGCTCCGAGGGGACGGACGTGCTCGAGCCCCGGGCGACCACGGCCACGCAGCCATACGCGCCCGGAGGACAGAGCCTGGGCCGCGCGACACCCAGCGCGTCGATGGCCCGAGAAAAGAAGTCGGAGCCCTCGGAGGCTTTCTCTTTGAGCTTCTTCTTTGCCTCTACCTCGCGGTTTCTCGCTTCTTGATAGTCTTTCGAGGCCTCCACCACTTCGCGCCACCAGTGCTCGAACCCGTTCTCGATCGACGTCGAGGCGGCGGCGGTACTTCCCATGCTGCCGACATCCATGCCGCATGAATCGCACGGCAGGACGCCGCCGGCCTCCAACTCCGCAAGAGACGCCTCGCCGGCATAGCCGCCCGTCGCCCCGGGGCATGCCATGTCGGAATGGAGCACGCGCCCGCCCTCTTCGGCGGAGCATGGCCAGACGCAGTCGGTGTAAAGCTCGGTCCCGCGGGTCTCGTCCGTATTGTGCGGAAGGCTCGGGAAATCAATGGCCACTGAGCCGTCGGCGGCCTCGACATACGAGCCAGCCCCGACTTTGCCCAGGGCGAAGCCATAGAAGGCCCGTCGGCACGCGGCGTCGGTAAGCTCCTCGCCGTTCGACCCCGAAACCACGCAGGAGTCGAGCCTGGCAGCGTAATAGGCGCGTGCGCGCTCGAGCGCGGCCCCGAACGTCCACTCTTCCGCCGTCGCGTAATACAGGTTCTCGTGTTCGGAAAGCCCGGCGAGCGACGACGCCCTCTGGTACATGCAGTAAGAAGGGCTGTTTCCACAGTCCGCGCGCCAGCCTCGTCCCCTCGCCTCGTCGGCGGCCTTTTTCGCCGCCTTCTCTTCGGCCGCGAGCCCGCGCATCTGCTCCGCAAGCTCCTCCGCCGAGGAATCGTCCACGTCGGCGTCGAACGCCGAGAAATCCGACTGCGACTGCTGCGGGTACGGAACCGCGCACCCGCCGTACGATATGCCCTCGCCGGAGTTCGCGAGGACGCAGGACGCCGAGTTCGCGACCACAAGGGCCGGCAGCGCAGACTCAAGCTTCTGAAGTCCCGTTGCCGCGCTTTTGGCAAAATCCCTCCGCGCATCAAGAATCTGCGTCCCGGAAGAAGTGAGCCGCGCCCCGACAGACGCAAGCGCCGGCACGCACGAGGCGACGAAACCCGCGCCGCAGGCGATTATGCCCGTGAGCCCCATCGAGAGGACGCATGCGTCGAACGTCTGGGCCACGGTCGTGTAGGCGGCGACGGAATTCGCCCCCGCCATCGCGGCCGCGTCCGCCACCTCCTGGACCTGGGCCGAACGAGACGTGAGCCACTGGGCGGACGCCGCCGAGAAGACGAGCGCGAGGCTCACGAGCAACGCGACCGCCACGGCCACCGTGGTGTATCCACCCTCATCATCGATAAAGGCGCCTATAGTCGGCCCGATGGCCAGGCTTTCGGACGAACTCGCGAGGCGGTCCGCGCCCGACTCGGCACTCGGGCTCGTCTTTGCGCCCGGCCCAACACCCGGCACCGCGCTCTCGCCGTCATTCGCCTGGGCATCGCGCGGGCTACTCCCACATGCCGACCCAATCTGAATACGCGCCTTGAACCCATCCCGCACGAGCGTCCGCCTCCTTCTCTACCTTGAGCACCACTCCCGAACCGTCGGAGCCCGCGACCGCACCCGCTATCGCCGCGGTAAGCGGCAGCGGCCTCGCGTGCCCGCTGATCTCGACCCTCGGCCTCGCCGTTCCCGCGCCGCTCACCGACACCGACCAGTCGGCCTCCCCGCCCGCATGGAACGCGCTCACCTCGGGCACGGCCTTAAGCCGCCGCTTCACGAAGGCGACCACTTCGTCCGTGGAGGACGAGGTCGCGGCAAGGCGGACCGCCTCAGCGGCCGCGCCCGACATAACCGACCTCGTATACAGCAGGCACGTCGGCTGCACGAGCAGCGCCACGACGACGAGAAGCGACGGTATGAGCACGGCGGCCTCGACGCTCGCCTGGCCGTCATTCCCACGAGCAAGCCTCTTTACCAGCGAGAACATGATCAGTACCCTGCCAAATCCTTGAGCAGCGAGACGATCCCCGATTCGGAGCTGTGCGAAGCCGACGCCGTCGCCAGGGAGAGCAGCCGGCCCGATTCGGCGGCACGCCACATCGCCGCAAGGCCGATCGCCATGGCGGCAAGAGCCATGGCCACGAGGAGGAACTCGGTGGTCGACTGCCCGCGCGTATCCGTCACTCGCCCGCCAACGCCTCGAGCTCCGCGCCCGTGATTCTCCATGACCGAACCTCGCTTCCATCGTCTTCCGTGCCCGTTACCACGCATATCTCAGCCCAGTCGCTGCCGTACACAAGACAGGCCCAGGAGCCTCCAAGCAGGCCGAGATACCCCGCCCGCCTCAGGACGCAGTCGTGCCTTTCGCCGTATGCGGCGAGCACCTCGGCGGATTCGTCGACCACCGCCCGCTCGCTTAAGCGCACGCTCGACTCCGCGGCGTCCATAACAGCCCGCGCATCGTCGGCGACGCCCGCGTCGACCTCAGCCGCGGAATCAAGCCGCTCAAGAAGTTCCTGCCCCGCTTTCTGCTCGGTGCCTAAGCCTGAATCTGCGGAGGGCTGCCGCGCCCGCAGCGCCGCCGCAAAGAGCGACAGCGCCGCGGCGGCGCAGAGAACCGCAACGGCCGAGGCCGTTCGGACGGAGGGGATGCGCCTCACAACGAGTTGATGCCATCGCTGATGGCGCTCCACAGCTCGCTCACCTTGCCCCGGAAGGCCACAATCGCCACGATGGCGATGACCACGAGCACGCCGACCAGAATCGCGTACTCGGTCGTCCCTTGGCCGCCCTCGTCCCGAAGCAGGTCACGCACGCGCCAGTCGAATCTGCAGCCGGCCGCCAATGTCTTGTTTCCGATTCCCATACCGAGCCCTTTCTCCATCTATGCGTTGGCCGCAAATCGGCCCTTACCCCAAAACAAGCGCCGAGCCCAAAAGAGGCCCTAGGATGGCGAGAAGCATCGCCGGCACGATAAGCGTGCCTAACGGAATGAGCATCTTGACCGGCACGCGCTCGATCTCCTCCTCAACGCGGCTACGCTGCTCATCGCGTATGACCTGCGCCTGCCGCTCAAGCGACTCGGCCAGCGGCGAGCCGAACGCCAGAGCCTCGCACACGACCGACGCAAAACGCGAGAGCGACACGATCCCAAGCTCGCGCGCGGCGTCCTCGAGCGCCTCCCCTCTCGTCGCCGCCCCGATGCGCCACGAAAGCATGGCGCGGCGCAGCGCGTCGGAGAGCGGATTGTCGTAACGCTCGCAATACAGCTCTAGCGAGGCGTCGAACGAGAGGCCCGCCGCCAAGCCGAGCGTCACCACGTCGATCATCACAGGCATAAGCTCCGCGCACTCGCGCTTGGTCCTGGACAGCGCCTCCCCGGCGCGCACTCGCCGCACAGGCTCGCTGGACGCAACCAGACGAACGAGTTCATCGAGACGGCCTCGACGGGGCGGGACCGGTTTCCCGCTGTCGACCGCGAACGCGCAGGCGCCTCCCGCGGCGATCGACGCCAGGGCGGCGAGGAAGCACGGCAGCATCCCCATCAGAGAACCCGCGCGACGAGCCTGCGAATGATGAGCACAGCGACCCCGTCAAGCAGGGCGGCGACGCAGACGCATCCGACGCCCGCTGGCGTGGCCAGGCCCTTCTGGAAGTCAGGGGAGATAGTGGCCAGGACGCCCACCATAACGGCCGGCAGCAGACATACCACCCTCACCGACAACCTGACCTGTGCCGTTTTGACGGCAAGAAGCCGCTCGAACTCCCCTTGCCGCTCGACGAGCCGCGCCGAGCGCTGGAACAGGCCGCGCAGCGGGCTTCCCGTCCTGTGAGATATGGTGAGCGCCGCCGCAAGAAGGCCGACGCCGGGCGCGGGGAGCTCCTCGGTCAGGGCCTCCAGCGCCGGCTCCGTCGCCGTGCCGCAGCGCAAGCGTAGCCCGAGCCTCGCAAAAGCCGCGCCCGCTTCTCCACCCACATGGGGCCCGGCATACTCCGCGGCCTGCACGAGCGTCATTCCGGCACCCATTGCCACCGCGAGCGTCCGGAACACCGCAGGCATCGCCTCGGCCATCTCTTTTCTTCGCACATCGCGTATATGGGCAGCAGCCGAGGGGGCCCCGAGCGCCAATGCCGCCGCGGAAAGCGGCAGGCAGAGCCAGGTGGCAAACAGGGCGCTCGCCGCCAAGCCCGCCACGGGCGTCGCAACGAGCAGCATCGCGCAGGCCAAGGGCTCATCGAGCTCGACCCCCGCGGCCCCCGCCCGACGTGCGATGGAGCCCGCGCATTCCCCCCAGCAATCATGCCGGAGAAGCCGCGCCACAAGGCGGCTCTCGGCCAGACGCACGAGCGCGCCCCTCGCCGAACGAACGCACAGGCGCGCAACCCGTCCCGCCGCGATCCAAGACGGCGCATCGCCAACGTCCCCCAGCAAACTGAAGGCCGCCACCGCCGAGCACGCCCCTATCGACGCGAGCATGAGCGCCTCCACGCCTCCACCTCCCCTTTATCAAGAAGGCCGCACTCGACCGCCTCGGCCAAGAAACGCGGCTCGCGCACGAGAGCCCAGCTGCGGTCCGCCAAACGATACTCGACGCAGGTCTCGAGCCCGACACGCCCGCCCTCGAGCCTCCCCACCTCGGCGAGCTCGGTTATGGCCCTGCGGCCATCCTTGAGCCTGCGCGACATCACGATAAGGTCCAGCGCGGTCGACACCTGCTCCTCGATGAGCTCGGGCGGCAGGTCCATGCCGAAGCGTGCCATGAGGACCAGGCGCATCACCGTCTCTTCCGGCGTGCCGGCGTGCAACGTTGTCAGCGAGCCGTCGTGGCCCGTGTTCATCGCCTGGAGCATATCGATGGCCTCCTCGCCGCGCACCTCGCCGACGACGATCCGGTCCGGCCTCATGCGCAGGGCGTTCTTTACCAGATCACGTATGGTCACGGCGCCGACCCCCTCGATGGAGGCGTCCTGCGACTCGAGCCGCACGACATTGGGATGCGCGTCGAAGCGCAGCTCCGCCGAGTCCTCGATGGTCACGATGCGCTCGCCCACGGGAATCTCGCACGAGAGGGCGTTCAGCAACGTCGTCTTGCCCGAACCCGTCCCGCCGGAGACCGCGATGCTCCTGCGCCAGAAGACCGCCCAGCTCAGCAGCTGTGCATACCAATGCGGCAGCGCCCCAAGCTCCTCGAGCTTCCCAAGCGTGCGAATCGAGTCGGTGAACTTCCTGATGGTCACCACCGGCCCGTCGATGGCGACGGGCCGCGCCACGGCGTTCACGCGATCGCCGTTGGCGAGGCGCGCATTGACGAGGGGGCTCGAGCGATCGAGGCGCCGCCCCAAGGGGGCTAGGATGCGGTCGATGGCGATGGTTATCTGCTCCGGCGAGTCGAACGACGCCTCGGACCTCAGAAGTTCCCCGTCTTTTTCGTAGAAGAGGGACCCCGTCCCGTTTACCATGACCTCCGTTACGTCGGGATCGTCGAGCAGGCCCTGGATGGGGCCGAGTCCGCACACCTCGTCCACCACCTCGCGCACGAGCCGGCGACGCTCGTCCTGCTCAAGCTCCGCATAACCCCCGGTATTGAGTATGGCCTCGAGGGCCACCCCGAGCTCCGACCGAGCGCGATCTGCATCGCCCTCCGCGAGCATCGCGGCAACGGTCGCAAGGCCCAGGCGCTCTATGAGCTCGCGCTTCAGGCGCTCCCTCGCGTCATGAAAGCCTTGCGCGCGGACCTGCGCATCCGCCGTGGCGCCGCCCTGGAAAACCTCGGCCTCCCGTACCCTCTCGAGAACACTCATGCGCTTCTCGCCTCCCTTTTTCTACCGAAGAACGACCGTTTGCGAGGCGACGCGGCCTCCAGGGCCTTGCGCGCGGCGTCGCAATCGGGCAGCTGCCCCAACTCTGCCAAAATCTGCGCGAGCACCGACGCCGCTGAATCGCCGAGCGGAAGCCCGAGCTCGAGGAGCTCCGACGCGCGCCCCGCCGCAAAGAGCTCGAGCGCTTCGTCACCTCCCTCGACCACCGAGAAAGTCCTCGCGGCTTCAAGCCCCATCTCCGGCCGGATCCCGCCCATGCGCCCACGGGGGCTCGTGCGGTTCTCCAGGCGGGCGAGCCTCGTGCGGGCCACGCCGAGCCGCACGGCAAGGCCGCTCGTCCGAGCCGTCGCAGCGGCCGATCCAGGACCGCCGTCAGAGACGATGAGCACCCTGTCGGCCAGCTGCACGGCCTGCGCAACGGCATCGGTAAAGGTGGTCGACGAGTCGACGAGAACGAGGTCGCTGGCAGCAGAGGCCGCACGCAACAGGGCCTCCACGCGCGGCATGACGGTTTCCGAGAGTTCCGGCCGGGAACAGGGCCCCAGGAGCCGCACCCGCTCGCACGCCGCGACGCCCAGACGATCAATCGGCGGCAACGCACCGTCTTCGGGCAACTTCGACAGGTCGAATCCCTCCGACAAGCCGAAGCAGCTGTACAGATTGCCGCACGAAAGGTCGAGGTCGACGGCGCAGACCCGAAGCCCCCACTCGGCGGCGACGACCGACAGAGCCGCCGTGACGCAGGTCTTGCCCACGCCTCCCCTGCCGGAGCAGAGCACAATCACGGGAGCGCGCCCCTTCACGGCAGGCGGGGTCGGCAAGACATCTCGCCGCTCCACCTCACGCTCGCTCGGCACACAGGAAGAAGCCCCCAGACCCCTGGAGACGGGGAGCCCCTCGGCCTCGAACACCGTCGAGCCGACGCGGCGCCCCGTTTCGTGGCCAAGACCCGCCTTCGCGTCCCTCGCCTCGCTTGCGGACCCCACCGCAGGAACCCTAACCCGCGCATCCGGCACCCTCAGGTCATCGGGGTCAACAACCGCGTCGACGCCCGCCCTCGCCGCGCGGGACCGCAGCGACCCCGAGGCCCCGCGCTCGACGAGCACGACCTGAAGAAAGTCACCGTCCCGCGCGATCGACGCGGCGAGGTTGACGGGCGAGATGCCTTCCAGCCCGGCGCCCACCGCCGCCGAATACACGCCGGAGTCTTGCGCGGCAATGCGACGCAAATCGTCCGCCTGTTTAACGTATTCAAAGCCGTTTGACGAGCCGAGCGCCGCCAGGGCCACCGACATGTCGGCGCGCTGTCCCTCGCCGCAGCAGGCGAGCCACTTGGCGCTCATCGTGCATCGCCCTCCCCGATCGTGCCCACAGCCTCCACCTGCTCAGGAGCGCGCGCGGCCTCGCCGGTCTCGACGTCGTCGGCAGGCAAGACAAGCCGCAAGCTCCCCTCCGCGCTTGCAGTGAGCAATGCCGTCACGCAGTCGGGCTTGACGGCAACGCTAATGGAGCCCCGAGACGACAGCGACGAGGAGCGCGTCGCCGCAAGAAGCACGCGCACGTCAGCCGAGATGGCCTTCGTGCCTTCTTCGGACACCTCATACGCAACGAGCCTGGAACCCGCGGAGACGGCGTCCGGCAACCCGAGCTTCTCCGTCACGGGAACCGACACGGCCATGTACCCGGACGGAACCTCAGGCATCTGCGCCTCATCGCGGAAATTCAGCTCTGTCAACGGCGAACCGGCCGCCACGGGAGCGGTGACCTTCCTATCCAGCACGTCCTCAAGGCTGGTTGCCGCCCCCTCAGGCGCGAGGTCGGCGACCCATTCCTTCTCGGCAACGTCCTGGCGCCCCACGACATCGCCCACCTCAAGGACGTCGTTTGCCACCACGAGGCTCACCGTCTCGCCGCCAAACCGCTCGAGCACCTCCGAGCGCTGGCGCTCAGCCTCCGCACGCACCTCCTGCCCGTATAGCGCGCAGAGCCCCGCGGTCAACACCGCGAATGCCCCCGAGAGCGCGATCTTGAATCTACGGCTCATCGGAACCTCTCTCCCCTTACCCCGGCGTTGAGCCGAGACGAACGTTGGAAGAGAAGCTTGCACCAAAACAGTGCGGTTTACCTGCGGCGATTTAGATTTGTCTTACCGCAATCTGACCGAATTCTCACCGGAATCTTGCGGAATTCTTCCCGCGGGGCAACGGAGCGCAGCACGGCGATGCCGACGCCCTGGTATCAAAACTGGTATCTAAGCCAAGCAAGCTCCACAGTTCCTTCATAGACTTTCGGTTGCCCAACCCATACACAATCGCAAGTCGCAAGCATGACGCCCCGCGCGGCACGTCGTCGCGCGGGGCGTCCATAAACAAGCAACCAACGGCACGCGCCGCCTACTCCCCGTAGAACTCCTCGATGCGCGCCTCGTCGACGCCGAAAAGCCACGTGAGCGCAAAGCCCGCCGCGCACGCCACGGCCATGCAGGCCACATACCAGAGTTGCTGGCCAGGAACCACGATCAAGAGACCGAACAGACCGCTCACGCCCTGGGAGACCGTCCCGATACGAAGAACCGCCGCGAGCGCGCCGCCGAAACCGGCGCCCAGGCACGCCGTGACGAACGGCCGGAACAAAGGCAGGGTAACCGCGTACATAAGCGGCTCCCCGACGCCCAGGACCCCGACGGGAATCGACTCCGCGACGAACCTCCTCAGCCTCTTGTTCTTGCTCTTAAAGTAAAGGGCCAGCCCGGCGCCCACCTGCCCCGCACCCGACATCATCAGAATCGGCAGCAGGTAATTAATGCCGCCGGTGGGGCCGCTCGGATCGTTAAGCACCGCATGAATCGGCATGAGGGCCTGGTGAAGCCCGACGGAGACGAGGGGAAGGAAACCCGCCGACAAGACGTACCCGCCGACGACCCCCATCTGCTCGTAGACGAACGAGAGCACGATGCGAATGCCCTCGGTCAGAAAATCGCCGATGGGCTGGATGACCAGCACAAGCGCGAATACTCCGACGACCAGCACCGCCAGGGGCGTCATAAACGCATCGAGCATGTTCGGCATCACCTTGTGCACCAGGCGCTCGAGCAACGCAAAGAAAGCGCCGGCGATAAGCGCCGCGATCATGCCGCCGGCGGCGGGATTGTACTGCGCGTTCGTGAGCGGCAGAAGAACGGCCGAGGCAGGGTCCGCGGCCCCCGCGGATAGCAGCGGCATGGCATTGTTGGAGATGCACATCATGCCCGCGATGCCGCCCAGCACAGCCGAGCCGCCGAACTCGCGCGCGGCGTTGTACCCCACCAAAATCGGCAGGTAGGCAAAGAGCGCCCAGCCCACGGAGCGAATTGCCAGGTACCACCATGCCCCCGCAAGGGAGTTGCCGGTCGAGACGTTGATCACGTTGCATATCCCGTTGATAAGGCCCGCGGCGATGATTCCGGGAAGCAGCGCGACAAAGACGTTGGCGACCTTCTTGAGGAATCTCTGGGCGGGGTTGCCGGCGAATTTTGCCTTTTGGGCAGCCTTGTTCCCGGCCGCAGCGGCGACCGCGCTGCCTTTATCGCCGCCGAGGCCCGTATCGACACCGGCCTCGTCGTATGCCGCTTCGCCAAAAGCGCCCGGCGTAAGCCCCGTAAGCTCGGAGAAGGTCGCCAAAAGCCTGCTGACCTTTCCGGGCCCGACCACGATCTGCATCGTCTGATCCTCGACAACACCCATAACGCCCTCGGTGCGCCTGATCGCGTCGACGTCGACCTTGGACACATCCCGCACGCCCACGCGCAGCCGCGTCATGCAGCAGGCGTTCGAGCAGACGTTATCCTTGCCGCCAAGAAGCTCCAGCAGCCTTCGGCTCAGCTCGTGCTCATCCATATCCGGTTACCCTTCCACCGGCTTTGTTGTCCCACCACCATTTTCGACGGCGGCGCGCACCCTGCCGCGAGCATGCTCGAGCTCAGCCTCCGCCGTTGCCGCGTCGACGCCGAGCAGGATCGAGACGATGGCCGTCTTGGCGTGCCCGCCCGCCTCCGCGAGCGCGGACGCAGCTTGCTCGCGGCCGCATCCCGTCGCCTCCATAACGATGTTCTGGCTGCGCACCTGCAGCTTCGCGTTGGCCGGGCGCACGTCGACCATCAAGTTTTGATATACCTTCCCTATCCGGGCCATGGCGCCCGTGGAGATCATGTTGAGCACCATCTTCTGCACGGAGCCGGCCTTGAGCCGCGTCGACCCCGTGACCACCTCCGGGCCAGGGACCGGCTCGATGGCGATGTCCGCCACAGCGCCGATGGCCGACCCGGCATTGCACGCGACGGCGACCGTCCTGCTGCCGACGCCCTTCGCATACGTAAGGCCGCCCAGCACATACGGCGTGCGCCCGCTCGCGGAAAGCCCGACGACCGTGTCCGCCGCCGTGAGCGAGATCGAGCACAGGTCCTTCTCACCGAGCTCAAAGCTGTCCTCATTGCTCTCAAGTGCCCGGGAAGCCGCCTTGCCGCCGCCGGCGATAAGCCCCACGACGGACTCGGGCGAAACGCCGAACGTCGGCGGGCACTCAGCGGCGTCGAGCACGCCGAGCCGGCCGCTCGTCCCGGCGCCCATATAAATCAGGCGCCCGCCGCCCTCCAGCGATGTTGCTGCCCACCCTATGGCCTCCGCGACCTTCTCCAGCTCCGGCTCAAGGGACTCGACGGCAAGCGCATTCTCGCGGTTCATAACCCGCGCGATCTCGAGCGGCGACATCACGTCGAGGTCCATCGTCGCAGGGTTGCGAGTCTCGGTCGAGAAGCCCGACAAATCGATTGCCATGATTCCCTCCGTAAATTAGCCTCTTCACACGTGGGCAGGGAGCATGAACGATGCTGCGTCCCCGTTCATCACCTGTTCAGAACCTATGCCTCACCCCCATGCCAGGTCAAGCTTCTGGCGGCTGTCGTAGCCCCGCTTCTTGAACTCTGAGAACAACACATCCATCCTGACCGGCGTAATGCGCAGCAGGTACATCGGGTGTCCCTGACTCGCAAGCTTTTGCAGGGCCGAAACGGGGACCTTCTTGTGCTCCGCGTGGGCGACATAGTCTGCCGACATCGGCTCAATGAGCTCAGCCGAGCCCATGACCTGCACACTCTTCAGCTCTCCGAAATCCGGGTTCTTCTCAAATACCGCGAGGCTGACGTTCTTGTTAGTCTCAAGCCCAATGAACTTCTCGCCGCCCTCGGTAAAGATCCAGAAGCAGCCGTCGTGATAGCTGTATTCCAGCGGCGTGCAGCGCACGTGATCGCCGGCCCCGGTCGCCAAGGCACAGACCACGCTGTCGCGGAGAAATTCCTCCACGACCGGCTTCAGCTGTTCAACCGGCATCGCCTCGTATTCCTTTGCGCTCCAGAATCCCGCCGCCTTCTTGTACTCTTCCGGGGTCATCTCTCAGCCTTTCTATATTCATGAACGGGAGACGTACCCCCATTCACAATCCGAATGGAATAAAGCGAAAACGCCTTTGCGCAGGACCCTAAAGGCTCACGTCCGGGTCGAGGCTCGCCGCGCTCACGCGCATCTCGTCGGCGAGCCGCTCGAACGTCTCCCAGCGCACCTCGGCTATCTCGCCGCCCGACACGGCATCGCGCACGGCGCAGCCCGGTTCATGCGTGTGCGTGCAATCGTTGAAGCGGCACTCCTGGGCCGCCCGCACGATCTCCGGGAACAGCTTGGCGAGCCCGCGCTCATGCCCGACCAAGGGCAGGCTACGCAGCCCCGGCACGTCGGCCACCACGCCGGCCCCTGGCAGCGAGATGAGCACGCGCGAGACCGTAGTGTGTCGCCCGGCGTCGTCCTTCTCACGCACCCCGCCCGTGGCCATAGCGTCGTGGCCGAGAAGGACATTGAGCAGCGTCGACTTGCCCGCACCGGACTCGCCCAGGATCATCGAGCATGTACCGACCGGCACGCAAGCGCGAACTTCGTCGAGGCCCTCCCCCTCAGCGGAAGACGTCACGACGACGCGCACGCCTTCCCCGACAAGCTCGCGCACGCGCCCGAGCTCCCGCTCGAGCTCTCCCTCGCCGCAACGGTCCGCCTTCGTCAATACCACGACCGGCTTCGCGCCGCAGTCGAGCGCAAGCACCATGGAGCGCGCGATTCGGTCGAGCAGCACCTCGCCCGCGCCGAGCGCCTGCACGATGAGGATCGTGTCGACGTTGGCCGCGAGCACCTGGCGCTCCCCGCGGGCGCGTCCGCGCCAGCGCTCGAACGAGGTGCGACGGGGCAGCACGCGCTCGATTACGCCCATGTCGTGCCCGGGAGCCACCCGCACCGCAACGCGGTCGCCGGCGGCGGGCAGTAGCACCTCTTCCTCCCCGCGCGACTTCGCGAAACCCACGGCATGCTCGGCGCGGAACACGTCGTCGGCGGTCGCAACCAGGGGAAACCCGCGGTCGAGCCTGACCACGCAGCCGAGGCGCATCTGCCCAGGCTCCTCCGCCTCGGCAAGAAATGCCGCGTACGCGGCCTGCTGACGCGCATCGGGCGCAACCTCTTCGAATGTGGGCAGGTCCTGCAGGGACTCGACGGCTGGCACGCTCGCAAGCATACCCTCGGCGCTCGTCTCCGTCGCGGCGCGGCGGCGCTTGTCTCGCTTCGCCCTCGCGCCGGTCGTCTTCCTCGTCTTCGCCTTGCCCATGCACGTCCCCTCAAAGCCTGGTCACAGCATTCATCAACCCGTCGAACACCACAAACAACCTGCAGTTTATCGCAAAACGCCCCACGCGCCGTAAAAGCACGCGGGGCGCCGATAAACCAAATCCGGGCCGCAAGGCCCAAGGCCTTCTTGCTAGTCGTCCTTCTCGACGCCGCGCATGATGGCCTTGTACACCTCGTTGATCGGGATGATCAGGAAGGCGATGCCGAGCGCCGTGAGCGAGCCCTGCAGCTCGAGGCCGGGCACGCCGAAGAACATCATGGCGAGGGGCTCGAACTCGACGACGATCAGGGTAAGCACGAGCGCCAGGGCAGCCGCGCCCCAAAGCCACAGGTTCTGCTTCTTCATCGAGAAGAGCGAGATGCGGCGGCTGCGCATGTTGAAGCAGTGGAAGATCTCGACCATGTTCAGCGTGATAAACGCCATCATGACGCCTTCCTCGTCAGCGGTGCCGGCAATCATGTCGGCCACGTTGATGTAGCCCATGTCGAAGTACACGCCGGCGAAGAAGCTCGCGAGCACGAGCGCGGTGATGATCAGGCCCTGGACCACGCAGTCAAGGCCCATGTGGCCGGCGAAGACGCCGTCGGAGGCCTTACGCGGCTTGCGGCTCATGATGTCGCCCTCGGCCTCCTCCATGCCGAGCGCGAGCGCCGGGAAGCAGTCCGTCACGAGGTTGACCCAGAGCAGCTGCACCGGCTGGAACAGCGTGAAGCCCACGAGCGTCGCGATGAAGACCGAGAAGACCTCGGCGAGGTTCGCGGAGAGAAGGAACTGAATGACCTTGCGGATGTTGTCGTAGATGCGACGGCCCTCTTCGCAAGCGGAGATGATGGTGGCGAAGTTGTCGTCGGCAAGCACCATGTCGGCCACGTTCTTGGTGACGTCGGTGCCGGTAATGCCCATGCCCACGCCGATGTTGGCACGCTTGATGGAAGGCGCGTCGTTCACGCCGTCGCCCGTCATGGCGACGATCATATCGCGGCTCTTCCAGGCCTCGACGATGCGGGTCTTGTGCTCGGGCTGGACGCGGGCGTAGACGCCGTAGTTCTCGATGCAGGCGTCGAGTTCCTCGTCGGTCATCTTGTCGAGCTCGGCGCCGGTGATGGCCTGGCTGCGGTCCTCGACGATGCCGAGGTTCTTGGCGATGGCCACGGCGGTGTCGATGTGGTCGCCCGTGATCATGACGGTGCGGATGCCGGCGGCGTGGGCCTCCTCGATGGCCGGGGCCACCTCAGGACGCTCGGGGTCGATCATGCCGGAAAGGCCGCAGAAGGTGAGCTCGCGCTCGAGCGCCTCGGCGCTGAAGTCGGCGGGCTTCTCGGTGTAGTGGCGAGAAGCGAGGGCGAGCACGCGCAGCGCCTGATCGGCCATGGCCTTATTGGCAGCGAGAATCTCCTCGCGCTTGGCGTCGGTCATCGGGACGACCTTCTCGCCGTCGAAGACGCTCGTGCAGCGGCCGAGAACGACGTCGGGGCCACCCTTGGTGTACTGCTCAAACTCGCCGTCGAGGGTCTCAACCACGACAGACATCATCTTGCGTCCGGAGTCGAAGGGGGCCTCGCCCACGCGGGGGTGCTCCTCGTCGAGCCCGGTCATGCCGGCCTTGGCGGCATCGTTGACGAGCGCGCACTCGGTCGGCTCGCCCACGGCCTCGCCGGCCTCGGCGTCCCACTTGGCGTCGGAGCACAGCGCCATGCCGGCCAGAAGGGTCCTCTCGTCGCAGGCGAGCTCGTGCTTGACGACGGTCATCTTGTTCTGGGTAAGGGTGCCGGTCTTGTCCGAGCAGATCACCTGGGTGCAGCCGAGGGTCTCGACAGCCGAGAGGTTGCGGATGATGGCCTGGCGCTTGGCCATCTTGGTCACGCCGAGCGAGAGCACGATGGTGACGACGGCCACGAGGCCCTCGGGGATGGCCGCGACGGCGAGCGAGACGGCCACCATGAAGGTGTTCAGAAGCAGCGTGGGCTCCTCAGCCATGTTGGAGAAGCCGTGGCGCAGGACATCCACCGCGAAGATCACGACGCAGATGACGATGACCAGCTTGGTGAGGATGTGGGAAAGCTCGTCGAGCTTGACCTGCAGCGGGGTCAGCTCCTCCTTGGCCTCGGAGAGGGCACCGGCGATCTTGCCCATCTCGGTCTCCATGCCGGTGGCCACCACGACGGCGCGGCCGCGGCCGTAGACGACGGTGGAGCCCATGTAGCACATGTTCTTGCGGTCGCCCAGGGGCACATCGTCGGCACCGGCGGCGAGCTCGATGGCGGCGGCGTGCTTCTCAACGGGCACGGACTCGCCGGTAAGGGCGGCCTCCTCGATCTTCATGGAAGCGCTCTCGAGCACACGGCAGTCGGCGGGGACGGAGTCGCCGGCCTCGAGAAGGACGACGTCGCCGGGCACGAGTTCGCTGGAGTGCAGCATGACGAGCTTGCCGTCGCGCATGACCTTGGACTGGGCGGCGCTCATCTCCTGCAGGGCGGCCAGGGCCTCCTCGCTCTTGGCCTCCTGGATGACGCCGAGGGCGGAGTTGATGATGACGACCGTCATGATGATGATCACGTCGGCGAAGTCGATCTCGCCCTGGATGGCACCGGTGATTGCGCTGATGGCCGCAGCCACGATCAACATGATGACCATCGGGTCGGCCATCTGCTGGAAGAAGCGGATCCACAGCGGGGTCTTCTCCTCTTCCTTAAGCTTGTTCGGGCCATACTTGGCCTGGCGGCTCGACGCCTCGGACGAGCTCAGGCCCGCCTCTGCATCGGTGCCCTGCTCATGCAGGACCGCGTCGGATGAAGACAGGTACTCTTTCATTCGATTCCCCCTCCTGGGTTATCTTTTTTGCGACCGCCAGATTGATGCCCGATCATAATTCCCAGGAGAAGGGCAAGGGCTCATCAAGGTTGCCATGTCGGCCGCGCTTACAAAGCTTGGGTATTTTACCGCAGAGACGCCGGTCCGTGAACTAAGGATGGGCGTGAACAGGGGACGTGTCCCTGTTCACGTTCCTTCAACTCGTTAGACTTCGTCCCAGAACTCGTCGCCCACGACCTTGAAGCAGATTTTCTTGATAGGACCAACCTCATTGCCCTCGCAAACGAGGTTGGGCATGTGCGGCTCGCCGATCATGAAGACGACGAAGTGGCCGCCCTCGAGAGTGCCGTCGAGCAGGTCGTGGTTCTCGGGCGCCTCGTGACAGTAGCCCTTATCGCCCGCCTCGTCGAACTCCCCCGCCGGCACAGTCGCGCCCGGGGTCGTTTTGAAGGCCTCGGCACCGTCGAGATCGATTTGCACGTCCATGTACTTGCGGTGCGTCTCGAAGCGCGCATCTTCGAACGTGCGGGTCTTCGCGTTCATTACGTTGGCGAAGACGCGCTCGCCGTCGATGCAGGTCTTGCCCAACGGCAGCTCAGCAGGATCGTTCTCGCCCAGCCAGTCGATAAGGACATCCAACCCGCGGGAAAGCCCACGATAGAGACCGATCGCCTCAAGTCCGTCGTAAATCATTGATACCTCTCCTTTTGGAAAGTCCGCAAAACCCAGGGGCGGAAGCCCCCCGGACCGTCTGTTTAATGCGCGCCCACGTCGCCCGAGGTCGGGTTGTAGGTACCCTCGCCGCGGGTCTTGCCCATAATGTCGGCCTCAGCGAGCTTGACCCACTTGACGCCCCGACGAGTGCGATAGGCATAGGCGCAGTGAATGGAACCGTCAGAGGCCTCGATAATCGTGGGGTACTCGTACTGACGGTTGTTGAACTTGTTCTCATCGCCGACATAGCCTTCGCCGCGCTCAATGTTTCGAATCAACGGGAAGGTGAGACCGCCGTCCTCGGAGAGCGCGATGGAAACTGGGTTGCGAAGCGCCGGCCAGGCGCCTTTCTTGCCATAAGTGGCTGGCGCGGAATTGTGGTTATAGATAAGTGCGATGCGACCGCTCGAGAGCTTGGTCACGCCGATGCCGGAGTTGTTGTTGGGCAGCGGAGTCGCGACGGGAACAGTCCAGGTGTCTCCATAGTCACTCGACTCGCTGCGATAGACGAAATCGGCCTCGCGGGAGCGCATGAAAGCGACGAGGTGGCCGTCTTCCAGCTCCACAACGCTCGGGTGGACGCGGCCAGAGGACTCCGGCACGCCGACACGGCGCCAGGTCTCGCCCTTATCGTCAGAGATCGCAAAGGCCGACGGATCGCCAGCCAGTCCGCTCGCAGAGTCGGTGCATAGCCAAAGGCCATAAATCCAGCGACCGTTGGAGAGCACCTGAACGCACTGACGCGCGAAGGTGCCTTCCTCGGGGAGAACGACCTCAGGCTCGGACCAGGTCAGACCGTCATCGGTAGAAACCTGCTTTTTTACCACCGAGGTGTACTGCATGTTGTCCTTGCCGGGCTGGCGACCGAGCTGAGAGGTGTACATGGCCCAAATCTCGCCGTTGGGGTTGAGAAAGAGAGACGGATTCTGGTCGGAGCGGTCGTCATTGTGGCTGATATAGGTCGGTTCGCTCCACTTGTCGGAGCCCTTCTCCAGGCGAGAGACGACGATGTTGATGTCAGTGTCACCTTCATAAGTTCCCGCGAACCAACAGCACAAAATCGTGCCTGCCGGGGTCTCAAGCAGACCAGGACCATGGGCGGTTTTCCACGGACCGGGGTTGACGAAGGCCTCGACCAGCTCCATCTCGGGATCGTAGTAGACCTGACCGTCGGGAGTGAGTCCGGGGAGGGTCTGGATTGACATTACGGTTCCTTTCTCTCATGGCGCCGCGGCACCTTTACAATGCGTATACAAACAGCGAGAATCCGCCGCAATTACTAAACATCGAGGCCGTCGTACGCGAGCGACCCATCCGGGCGGCGCGACCAGTGCCGCACCACGCCCCATCCGTGCTCAATCTGCTCAAGAGCGACGGCATGGGGCATACGCTCGGTCGCGATGACTCGGTAATACACAGGAGAACCGGAATCGGTCGAACACCAAGTCTGCTCCACCATCCGCTCTCCCACACGCTCGCACGTGTCCGACGCAAACCCGGTCGGAGTGGCGGCCCCAGTCGAAAACCCTCCACAGGACCGGTCATATTCGAGCCACCAGCAGATCGTTCGCGGCCAAAGCCCCTCGTCGCCCGTGTCCACCGGCCAAAGACTGCCGGACTCGAAGCCGACTCCGTCGAGCAGCCCCACGAACTGGACAACAGGCATGCGGTAATCAAAGGCCGCTTTTTTCTTCTCTGCAAGCTCGTGAGCGGGTGAGTAGGTCGCTTCGCTCGGCAAAAGCCCGGCAACCGCGGAGGTGCGACAAAACTGCAAGATCATTCCACGCGATTCGTCGAGCGCCCTCAGAATGCCCATGGATGGCCCGTTCAGTGCTACGACCCCCGCAAAAATCTCTGGATACGCCGCCGCAAGGGCGTTCGCAAACATAGACCCCATCGAGAAGCCCGAGAGATACACACGAGAGCGATCAACCGGGTGAACCTCGTCCATGTGGTCGATGAGCGCGAGGATATAGGCCATATCGAACGGCAGACGCGGATCGTCCCACACGTTCCAGCGCATCTCAGCTGTAGCATCGGGAAAAACCGCCATAAAGCCGTCTCGCGCAGCCAGGCTCCCCCATCCGCTCTGCTCGGCTCCATAGGTACTGCAGCAGTTAATTCCATGCAGGTAGATAACAAGCGGAGCGGCCTCAGTGGACTCAGCTACGCTCGTCGGCACAAGCTCGTGCCATGTTCGGGGCAGACC
The DNA here is from genome assembly GCA_963640745.1 of Paludibacteraceae bacterium. Lineage (GTDB taxonomy): Bacteria > Actinomycetota > Coriobacteriia > Coriobacteriales > Atopobiaceae > Paratractidigestivibacter. Next base: position 14,623 of record CAVIBB010000007.1, on the reverse strand, counting down.
GTCGGCCAGCCCGAGTAAGCGGTCATCCACATGCGCAACGTATCCCTCGCGAGCAAAGTCGACGCGCTCCTGGTACGTTCCGAACACATCGTTACGCCAGCGGCGCGTTACCGAGAACATCTCTTCCCAGGCGCGCAGCACCTCCTCGTCCGATAGCCCGCCCCCAGACACATGTGCCCCGGCTCCATTGGCCTCGGCAAGCCACGCCTCAAGCATCTCGCTGCGCTCATAAAGCCAGGCTGATTGCGGCGCTTTCGGCTTCGGAAGCAAGAAACCCTCGGGAAGAGAGCCGACCATGACCGCGGCGGCATCAAGCGGACGGTTCGCCGCGAGGCTCATAACCATCGCGGAGGAAGCGGAATCACACGCAAGATGAAAAATCATGCCGTTGAAACCGGAGACTCCCACCTCTGTCTTGGGCAGGGCAGCGAAGCAGCGGACAATGAAGTCTGCGTCATCCTCGCGCGACACGTCGCCAATGTAGTTCCATCCATCTGCCGTGGGCTCCGGGAACACAACGACGAAATGACGGTCCTCGGCAAGACGCGCCAGGCCGAGATCGCTCAAGAGCCGCTTCGCGCTATTCTCTCCGGATTCGCTTCTCAGAACCACAAGCACCTGCGTCTGTTTGGGATGGGGGCATCCGGATTCCGGCACATACACGAGCATCGTGCGGTCGGACCCTACCTTGACCTCAACGTTGTTCTCAGGATTCAAGACCCCAGAGGTTAACCCGCTCACCGTCTCTCGCGCCAAAGCTCCGGCAAGGGCCGAGCGCTGGACCAGCGGCTCGTAATCGTTTCTCATGATTCGCGCACCTCCACCTTCTTTGAGTCAGCAGCGCGGCTAAACCCACTCATGAACTCCCAGGCGGCGCGAGCCTCATCCTCAATGGCGCCATGGGGAAGATCGCGAACTTCCGTGATTCCGACACGCGGTAGGCCGTCGGAGCCAAGATATACGCGAGACTCCAATCGCTCACCCTCCACGTATCCGAGCTCGGGGAGATAACGGTTCTCGCCGTCCCAACAAACGGCGTCGCCCTCGTCGCAACCATTTGGCGCGAGCACGTAAGCAAGATCGGCCTCATGACCCCGGCACATCTCCCCATCCGCAGACCCTTGACAGATCCAGAACGGCATCTCGACATCACCTTCAGAGAAGCCTTCAGCAAACACGTGGTCGCCCAAGCCACCCGCGAGTACCGCATCGAGGCAAGGGCCGTTCCACGCGCTGACCGCCGAGAAACACTCTGGGTGGGCAGTCGCCTGCTGGCACGCGTACACGGCGCCGTTGGAAAACCCGGTGATATAGACGCGCGACACATCGAAGCCGAACTCGCGGACAGCATCCTTGGCTATCGCCCCGGCCGCCCCATCGTCACGTCCATCAATCCAGACGTTGCCCGGCGAATCGGGGAGCACCACCGCAAAGGCCCTGGTCTCATCGGCCAGCCGTTCCCAACCGTTCTTGTCCGAAAAAATCCACGCAGGCTCACCTCGCCCATGAATGGAAAGGACCAATGGAAGGCCACGAGCCTCCTTCTCGGGCATCCCGCAGGGCAGGTACACCGCATAGGGATACTCGACGCCGCGGAGCTTAACCGCACGATGCCGATACGCCCTGCCTAGGAGAAAGTCCTCCTTGGTGTGATGCCAGACGAGCCGGCCGTCCGGGCAAGATTTCCAGCGGACCACATGAGAAAGATAGTCGAGCGCCCGCTCAGCAAACACGGGCTCGGACGAAATGTCCGCGTAGTCGACTCGCATGCACCCCTCGGGGGCGTCGCGCAGGCAAAACGACTCGGCGGCGACGCCCTTTCCCGCGGAGCCCACGAGCCAGGAGGCAACCGGAACGTCCCTATTGGCGGGCACGCGATACCCTCCTGAAGGCCGCGTAACGAACCAGTGGTCAGAAGGATTGTCGAGCACCGCTGAAGCGCTCAAGTCGCCGTCCACGATTACGCTTGCGGCCGCAAAGCTCGGGTGCGCTGCCACATAGTCGGCCACAAACGTCGCGCCGTCCCCATAACCCACAAGACCGATTAGCACCTCCCACAGCCAAGCAACATCGTTCTTCCCGGGAATTCCGCGGCCCTTTGCGACGCTGAATGCACCCCGCGCTTCGGAATACAGCATATGGAGTAGGTCGTTCGGCCCCTCAGGCCACCCGCTGGCCGCGGACGGCGCAACGAGCGCGGCGCCGGCCCGCTCAACGGCTTCGAGCCAGCCGCTGCTCCTTGCGAACTCCTCGGCAGCGGAAGCTGTCGGGCACACTCGCGCCGGCGCACACAGAAAGACGAGCCTCACGGGGTCGGCCCCGGCCTTCGTAGAGATGTATGAGAAGCACTCGTTCAAAGACATGGGGACCCTCTTTCTTTTGACTCGCGATCCAACAAATAGGCGCTGACAAAACCACTCCAAGCGAATGAACCAACAGAGTGACCTTGTCAGCGCCGCCCGCCTCGTCGGATAGACGGGCAGCGCTTCGACCCGAGGGCTGGCCTACATCGGGAAGATGAGGACGGCGCCGAGGGAGAGGGCCGCGATGCGGATGAAGTACATCGGAATGGTGAACTTCCAGAACTCGCTGAGCTTATAGTTGCCCATGCCGAAAATCATGGCCGGCAGGCCATCGACGGGCATGTAGCCACCCTGCCAACCGGAGATGACAACCGCACCGGCAGCGGCAAGCGGAGAGACACCGAGCTGCATGCAGGTGGCGACGGCGATCGGCGCAAAAATGTACACGGAGCCCATGTTGGAGCCGGTGAAGGTAGCGCAGGTCGAGGTCAGGACAGAGAAGATGAAGACGATCAAGAACGGGCTCATACCGCCCGCAACGCCTGCGACGGCGTTGCCGATAAGGGCAGTGAGACCGGAGTCGGCGAGAGCGTTGGCTACGGGGATGACGCCGGCCATCATGAGAACGACGGGCGCAAAGATGCCGTCGCGGAACTCTTTCCAAGTGACAACGCCGGCGAGCATGAGGATAAAGGCGGCGATGCCGGGGAGCACGTAAGCGAGGTTGCCGAGCACGTTCATGAACATCATGCAGACAACGGTGCCAAAGAAGAGCACAACGGTGAGGGTCTCCTGGCCCTTGCTCATCGTGACGATTTCCTCGTTGCGACGGGCCTTCTGTTCATCGGTGGCCGCCGCAATCTCGTGATCGGGCAGGAACTTAAAGCCCACGAGGGCCGCGATGATGAAGCCGACAGAGAGGGCGAAGGTGAGCAGCGAGAAGCTGGCCATCGAGACGTCGGAGGCGGCGCCGGCAGACTGCAGGACGGTGACCATGACGCCGTACTGAAGTGCGACGTTGATCGGAATCAGCGGGTGGTTCGTGGCGAAGCCGAGGGGCATGAGGAGCTTCGAGGTCGGAAGCTCTTTGTTATACGGAAGCGTAGCAACCAGGGCAAGAATAAGCACGTAGTAACCAGTGGAACCGCCGCCGGCAAGAGAGGCGCCGAGCATGACCACGATGATAAGTGCAACATAGCTTTTGAAGCCGCCCCTATTCACCAGGTTTGACATAGAGTCCTTGACCTTGGCAATGAGGCTCGTCTTTTGAACCGCCGCCATAACGACCATAAAGAACGCGATCATCCACACGCTCGCGTTTGTGAAGCCCGCGAAGGCGTAGGGAACGTCCCACTGGACCTCCCATTCGGCACCGAAAATAGTGCCACAGGCCACGAGCAGGCAGCTCGCGAAGATGGGGGGCGCCCCGAACGGCATGACGTCGAACATGATCAAGACAAGCATGATGACGAGAACAGCAAGCGCCAAAATCATCTGCAGGGTCATCTCGATCACTCCTTCCTTGTTGCCCCGCCAAAAAAGACAAGGGCATCCCGTGCGGCCGGGCCAATCCCGGTCGCAAAACTACAGGCATATGGAGCGCAAATAAAGGCTTCGCTCTTTTGTAGGTGGTTAAATGCCGGCCAACGGCACAGTGCCAACTAGGCCGAAAAGGCAGAAAGCTGACCGGGGCCCGGCGACGGCATGGCGCTTCGCAGCCAAGCCCCGGTTGGAAAGGATGCCGCTAACGTTATTACGCCTGCGCGGCCTCAGCCATCTTGCCCGCAGCCATACGCAGGGCGTAGTCGATGGCATTGACGAGGGAGAGCTCGTTGCTCGTCCCCTTTCCGGCAAGGGCAAAACCCGTGCCGTGGTCAACAGAGGTGCGGATGATGGGAAGGCCGAGCGTGATGTTCACGCCCTCGACAGCCTTCCAACCCTGGGCCTCTCGGTCATACACGAAGCCGAGGACCTTAGTGGGGATGTGGCCTTGATCGTGGTACATGCACACGGTGATGTCGTACCAGCCGCCGTTCATCTCGGAGAAGACCGAGTCGGGCGGGATGGGGCCCACGGCGTCGATGCCCTCTTCCTGAGCGAGCTTGATGGCCGGCTCGATCTCGTCAGCCTCCTCGGTACCGAAGAGGCCGTGCTCACCGCAGTGCGGGTTCAGGCCCGCGACGGCAACCTTGGGCTTATCTATGCCGAGGTTGCGGCACGCCTCGTTGGCGAGCTCGATAACCTCGAGGACGCGCGGAGTCTTCACGCGGTCGCAGGCTTCGCGAAGCGAACAGTGAGTAGAGACGTGCACGACGCGGAAATCGTGGTGAGCAAGCATCATGCAGTACTTCTTGGTGCCCGTATACGTGGCATAAATCTCAGTGTGTCCATCGAAGTGCATCCCCTGCGGGGCAAGCGCCAGGTTCATGGCCTCCTTATTGAGCGCGTTAGTAACGGTAGCGTCGACCTCGCCGGCCATGGCAAGCTCGATGGTCTTCTTTACAGACTGGAACGCAGCGTTGCCCCCCTCAACGGAGACCTCTCCCACCTTGAACTTCTCGACGTCCTCGATGAGGTCGAGCTGATAGACATCGATGGTGCCGGCCTCGAATTTGGCCTCGGCCACGGAATGGACCGGGTTGACCTGAACCTCGGGCATGCCGATGAAGCCCTTGGCCTGCTCGATCATCTTCGCGTCGCCCACGACAATGGGGCGGCAACGGTCGTAGAGCGTGACATCCGCGAGTGCCTTGACGGTGATCTCGGGGCCGTTGCCGGCCGGGTCGCCCATAGTGATGGCGACGATGGGAAGCTGAGCAGCCATTTAGCACACCCCCCTCGCGGCGTCGAAGTCGAGTGCGGCCTGAAGGGCCTCGATGCCCTCCGGCGGCAGATAGTTGAACGGGGCGCGGCACTTGCCCACTCGAAAGCCAAGCAGGTTGACGGCAGTCTTGACCACGGTGTTGGGGTTGCCGTACTTGAAGCAAGCGCGAAGGTTGACGACGTTTGCCTGGCAGGCCTCCGCGGCCTCCAGGTCCCTGGCAATGAAGTTGTCGTAGATACCCGCCATGTTCTTCGGGTAGACGTTAGCGCAGCCCGCGATGGCGCCCTTTGCACCCGCCTTGAGCGCCTTGAGAATAAGAGCATCGTTGCCGGAAAGAACACCAAAACCCATATCCTTCGTGAGCTCGATGTAGGCACTAAGGTTGTCCCAATCACCGGAAGAGTCCTTGGCACCAACGATGTTGTCGACCTTCGCAAGCTCGACGACGGTAGCGGGCTCGATGGCGTTGCCCGTTCGCATCGGGATGTTGTAGAGCACGATCGGCATGTTCGGCACTGCCTCTGCCACCTTGGTGTAATGCACGACGAGCTCGTGCTGGGAAGCCTTTGCGAAGCTCGGCGTGATAACGGAGAGGATGTCCGCGCCCGCGGCCTCCGCCATCTTGCACTGCTCGATGGTCTCCTTGGTCGAGATGCAGCCGGTGCCCGCATAGACAGGAACGCGGCCCGCGACCTGGTCGATAACGGTCTCAAGAACAAGCTTCTTCTCGGCTCCGTTCAGGATGTAGCCCTCTCCATTGGTGCCGAAGGGGAAGATGCCGTGGATACCAGCCTCAATCTGACGGTCAACCTGACGACGCAGTTCCTCCGTGTTGACGTTTTCATCTTCATCCATCGGCGTGACGATGGGCACGATAATGCCCTTGAGCTCTGCCATGATGCTTTCCTTTCTCGCTGGCCTCGCGGGGCCATTGACCGGTCTGACCTAATGCCTAGAGAATCTGCGCGTAGAGGGCCTTGGCGTCCTCAAGAGTGACCTCGCGCATGTTGTTGGAAAGAAGACGTTGGACCTTCATGCCGGCCTCCGCGAGCTCGTCAACGGAGGCGTCGGTGACGCCGAGTTCGTCAAGCTTCTTTGGGATATCCAAGTGCTCGACAATCTCGTCCATACGCTCGATGACGGCGGCGGACTTCTCCTCGACGGACACCGCGCCAGCATGGATGGCGCGGTCGTAGGCGGCCGCCAGGCGCTCGCGAATGGCCGGCTCGTTAAAATGCATGACCGGGCAGAGCAGAATGGCATTGGAGACGCCGTGAGCGATGTGGTACTTGCCGCCCAGCGGATAGGAGAGCGCGTGAACCGCGGTGGTGCCGGAAGCGGTAATGGCGATACCGGCATAGAAACTCGCGATCTGCATGGCTCGCTTGGCGTCCATGGCCTCAGGGTCGTCACATGCAGCCTCGATGTTGTTCACGATGAGATCGAAGGCCTCCAGAGCAAAGATATCGCTGAAGGGGTTGGCTTTGTTGCAGGTAAAGCACTCGATGGCATGGCAAAGCGCATCGACACCGGTAGCTGCGGCAATAGATCGCGGCAGGTTCTTAATCATGCGAGCATCGAGAACCACATAGTCGGCAATGAGACCGTCGTTGACAATGCCGACCTTGAGCTCCTCCTCCGGAACGGCCACGATGGCGTTCGGGGTGGCCTCTGCTCCGGTTCCAGCGGTAGTGGGAACTGCGAACATCTTGATCTTCTTGCTGGCGCGCGACGGGTCGGCAAGAAGATCGTGGACCGTGTATTCGTCGGTGGCGCAGACGCCGGCAAGCTTAGCGGAATCCATGACCGAGCCACCGCCGACGGCCACTATGGCATCTGCACCCAAGCCCTTGACCTGATCAACAACATTCTGCACCTCAGAGTAGGTGGGCTCAGCGGGGATATCGTCGATGATGGTCACCTCGGCACCGGCAGCCTCGACGGCATCGAGCGTCGGCTCGACAAGGCCGAGTTTGCGCAAGCTCTTGTCAGTGAAGACGACGACCTTCTTCGCGCCTTCCTTCTTGAGGGCCGCAGCCATCTCCTCGGTGGGGTTCTCGCCGCCATAAACGACCTTGGGAAGCCTCAGGGAATACTTGCTAAGCATGTGAGCAACACTCCTTATCCATCGTGTTGAGTTGAGCCATATCCACGAGCAGCGATTCGCCACCGAACCCGCCCGACTTGGATGCGATCGTAAGGACGCCGGACGGCAGGCGAACGTCAAAGGCAACGACTCCCGCCGATACCTGGCCGCGGGGGGTGACCGAAGCAACCTTGGCCTGAGCAAGAAAGCTCGTGAGTACGTCGCCACCCGTGACGAGCGCCCGTCCTCTCACGCCAACAGCGCAGACAGCGGCAAGAAGGGCGCCGATGTGATCGGATACCACCTGCCGGACATCGAGGTCTGCAGGAATAAGTTCGCTCAAATCCTCGAGGCCCGAGCCGTCCACAACCGTCAGGGGGCAAGAAGCCCAATCGCGGCTAACCGCGTTAACAAAGGCGAGGCCATCATCTGAGCAAAGCCACGAGTCGTCGCATTTCTCGGTCTCGGCTATGTGATAGGTTGCCGCGCCGGCACGAGCAGCGGTGGCGCACTGTACTCGGGAAACGTTGTTCACGCTGCCACAGACCACAAGAAGGTTTCCATTGAAGGAAAGGGGTGTTTTCGGCCTCGACGCCGAGTCGTCGACACTTGCGAGCGCGGAGGCGAGACCGGCGCAGCCCGCGAGCACGGCGCCGTCGTCCCTGGTCAGGAGTTCACGGACGCGTGACTCCATAGAATCAACCGACGACGCATCATAGACGATGATTCCCTCGAAACCCGTAGGAGCGGTCTTGCCCTCCGCCACACACTCCACCGGAACATCGGCCTGCGACGAAATAATCTCACGGACGTCGGAGGTCATAACAGGCTCAAAAGGATCGTGCCCAAACACGCTTTGGCTTACGGGGAGACCGTCGATGTAGTGGATTCCGCCTTCGGTTACGCGATTCATCGCAGGCAGGGCGGGCAGGAAATGCAGGCAAGACGCGCCGGATGCTTTCCAAGCAGCCGCAAGCTCAGCACCGACGTTACCTCGCAAAGCAGAGTCGGTCTTCTTCACGAGGCGCCGAACGCCAGCCGAACGAGCCGCACGTACGAGCCCAAAGACGCGGTCCGCGGCTTCATGAGCCTTCATGTGGCGCGTTGCCGCGTTAACACAAAGTGCCCCCGTGCAGGCATCGATGGAAGCAGCGTCCACCGCCGTAGAATCAACAAGCACCTCCGCGCCTTGGGGCACGAAACACACGCCGGCATCAAGCGCCCCGGTAAGATCATCTGCTATAAGCATCGTCTGGGCCATCTTGCCCCCCTTTCGATGCTTCATGATGCTGTTTTCAGCGTGATGCTTATACAGGTTCTCGCCGAGAAAACCGTTACAATTTGAAACGTTTTGGCCAAGAAAACTGTTTCAGATTTGGACGTCATTCATGAGTTCGTACCGTATCCTCCTCATTGCCCCCTACCCCGAACTCGCCCAGGTCGCGCTAGAAGCTGCGAGCGACTTCCCTGAGCTTGAGCTGACGGTGCATAAGGGAGATCTCCGCGAGGGGCTCGAAGCCGCGCTCGGCGTATTCGGCACAGACTTCGACGCCGTAATTTCCCGCGGCGGTACCGCACAGATGCTCGAAGACGAGATTACGGTACCTGTTTTCGAAATCGGCGTTTCGGGTGCGGACCTCCTCGCGTCACTAGCAAAGCACAACCCCCTCGGAAGGCGCACGGCAGTCATCGGCTTCTCGAACGCCCTTGAGTCCGTCTCTCAGGTAGCGGATTTCTCCGATTTCGACCTAGACGTTTTCGAGGTTAGCTTTGAAGACGAGCTCCCGCTGATCCTGCAAGAGGTGCAGGAGGGGTCCTACGAGGTGATACTCTGCGACAACTTCGCAGTAGGGGAATTCCGAGCGCTCGGTATCGATGCTCATTTGCTCAAAAGCGGCCCCCGAAGCGTCAGCCGGACTCTTTCGCAGGCGCTCTTCTTCTGCCAGCAGGTCGAATCTCTGCAGCAGAAAAACCACGTGCTGTGGGACCTGCTCAGAAGTCAGCCGTTCTCATTCGCGCTGTTCTCGCCTACCGGCAGACTCATGTACTCAGACCTCAAGGAGGACCGTAACGACCTCCTCCCCTACCTACGGCGACACATCAACGACCCCGCGCCCGCCAAGCTCGTTCTCCGCCGCGGGCGCCGCATTTATCGAATCACCCTCAATAGAACGGGTAAGGGGGAAAGCGCGGTCATCTCCTTTAGCGTAACCACATCCAACGCTCCATCAGGCGAGAGTCTCGTCGGCATAGAGCGCGTTAATGCAGAAGATGCCGAGCGCTCGTATCACGAAAACATATACGGCATTACGGGAGCCGGAGATGAGATCTTGCCACTCATCGCCCGAGCCTCGGCAGTTCAGACGCCCTTAATGCTCGAAGGCGAGATAGGCGTTGGAAAAGCCCAAATCGCCGCCCTGCTCTACTTAAACAGTCGCGTATCAAACCACCCGTTATCAATCATAGACTGCTCCCTCCTCATCGAGAAGAGCTGGGACTACCTGATGAACTCCCCGAGCTCCCCGCTCTATGCAACAGATGAAACCTTGTATTTCAAGGCCGCTCATTCCCTTAACGTCGAGCATACGAAGCGCCTGCTCGATGTCATTCGTCGAACAAACGCCGCGAAGCGAAACCGCATCATGTTCTCCGCAAACGACGATGCCCAAGGCGGGGAGGCCGATGTAGTGGCTCGCATTGTTGAGTACCTGCACTGTCACGTGTTCACCGCGCCGCCGCTCCGCGAGCGCAAAGACATCAGGCGGGTCATCTACCTATACTTGAAAAACGAAGCAGCGCGCACCGGAATGCCAATCCCTGCCCTCAGCGACGAGGCAATCACGATCCTGAGCGCCCACTCATGGAAACGCAACTACATCGAGCTTAGACAGGTACTTCAGCACTGTATGAACACTGCAAGCTCGGGGTTCATAGACGCTTCTTTGGTTCGCGAGGCAATCGACCGCGAGCAAGCTTCGAAATTCTCGTCTCTCTCGACTCCGGATTCAGCAACATCTATCGATCTGCTACGTCCCCTCAAGGAAACCGAGCGCCAGATCGTTCAGATTGTCGTCGACAAGCTCGGGGGCAACCAGACCGAAGCAGCGCGCGTCCTCGGACTCTCTCGAACGACCGTTTGGCGGATGCTCAAATAGCCGATGGACCCCTTCGAGATTCCAGCCACCGCACAAAAAAACGCCCGGCAACCAATTCGGCTGCCGGGCGCCCTCATGCTGCCGTGAACAAGGGACATTGCCCCGTTCACACAAGCACAGAATCCCTTACTGAACCTGCGCGATCATGGCGAGGTTGGTGGAAGTGGTGTAGTCACCCTGACGCGGCGAAGTCTGCGGGTCGCCGGCGGTGAGGACCACGATGTCGCCACCCTCGACGACCTTGTTCTGCTTAGCGGTGGTCAGCGCGTTGTAGAGCGTGCCGGTGAGGGAGCCCTGCTCGGTCGTGCGGAACGCGTAGACGCCCCAATAGAAGCAGGTGCGGCGCACGGCCTCCTCGGAGGGGGACATGGCGTACAGAGGCACCTTCGGGCGGAACTTGGAGACAAGGCGGGCGGAACGGCCGGAGTGCGTCGGGACGATGATGCACTTAGCGTTCACGCGGTCGGCCATCTCGACGGCAGCGAAGCCGGTAGCGCCGTTGACGTTGCGGACGCCGTGGCGGTCGTAGTAGTTCTTGTTCTCCTTGACGTACTTCTCGGTCTCCTTGCAGATGTCCGACATGGTGCGGACAGCGTCGACCGGGTACTTGCCAGCAGCGGTCTCGCCGGAGAGCATGACGCAGTCGGTACCGTCATACACGGCGTTGGCGACGTCGTTGACCTCGGCGCGGGTCGGACGGGGGTTACGCTGCATGGAGTCGAGCATCTGGGTAGCGGTGATGACCGGCTTGTAGTGCTCGGCGCACTTCTTGATGATGGTCTTCTGGATGTGCGGGACCTGGGCGGCCGGAACCTCGACGCCGAGGTCGCCACGGGCGACCATGATGCCGTCGGACACGTGCAGGATCTCGTCGAAGTTCTGGACGCCGAGGGCGCTCTCGATCTTCGGGAAGATCATGACGTTGGGGGCACCCATCTCGATGCAGATGTTGCGGATCTCCTCGACGGCCTTGGCGTCGCGGATGAAGGAGGCAGCGATGGCGTCGATGCCGAGCTCGCAGCCGAACATGATGTCGGCGCGGTCCTGGGCGGTGACGGAGGGCAGGCCGACGTTGACGTTCGGGACGTTGACGCCCTTCTTCTCGCCGATCTCGCCGCCGTTGGTGACGACGCAGTACATGTCCTGGCCCTCGACGTGGTCGACCTCAAGGCCAATGAGACCGTCGTCGATCAGGATGATGGAGCCCTTCTCGACCTCAGCAGGAAGGTTGAGGTAGTCGAGGGAGATGTGCTCGGAGGTGCCGTGGAAGTCCTCAGAGGTCTCCTGGGCGGTCACGACGAGGGTGTCGCCGGTCTTGACCGCGACCTTCTTGCCACCCTCGAGCAGGCCGGTGCGGATCTCGGGGCCCTTGGTGTCAAGCAGGATGGCCACGGGGATGCCGAGCTCGGCGGAGAGGTTGCGGACCTTCTCGATCATGGAGCGGTGGTACTGGTGGCTGCCGTGGGAGAAGTTGAAGCGGGCGACGTTCATGCCGTGCAGGATGAGCTGACGGAGGACCTCCTCGTCCTCGGTGGCCGGGCCCATGGTGCAGACGATCTTGGTCTTCTTGCTGTAAGCCATTTTTCCTCTTTCTAGCTTAGCTGCGGAGCGCGTTTGCGCTGGATCTATATAGACGGATTCGCCGGCGATGAGCCTAGCAAACCACGGAGCGGTCGACGAAGTCGGTGCCGTTAGCGAGCGCACGGGCGTTGTCAAGCGTCACGCGAGCAATCTCGCTCAGGGCCTCCTTGGTAAAGAACGCCTGGTGAGAAGTCATGACGACGTTCGGGAAGGAACACAGACGGCTGGTCACGGAGTCCACGATCTCGCCGGAGCGGTTCTGATAGACGTTCGGGCCCTCCTCGTCGTACACGTCGAGGCCGGCGGCGCCGATCTTGCCGGAGAGAATGCCGCGGATGAGCGCCTGAGTGTCAACAAGGCCACCACGGCCGGTGTTAACGAAGATCACGCCGTCCTTCATCTTGGAGATCGAGATGTCGTTGATCATGTGACGGCTCTCCTCGTTAAGGAACGCGTGGAGAGAGATGAGGTCGGAGCGACGGTAAAGCTCGTCATAGTCGACGTACTCGTCAACGATGCCGTCCTCGATGAGCTTCTGGTTCGGGTAAAGGTCGCTGCCGAGAACCTTCATGCCGAAGCCCTTGCAGATACGGCAAAGGGCAGCGCCGATACGGCCAGTGCCGATGATGCCGGCGGTCTTACCGTGCAGGGTCTCGCCGACGAGGCCTTCGAGGTTGAAGTCGTTGTCGCGGACGCGGTTGTAGCCGCGGTGGATACGACGGTTGGCGCAGAGAGCGAGGCCCATGGCGTGCTCGGCGATAGCCTCCGGAGAGTAGGCGGGAACGCGGGTGACCTTCATGCCAAGGTCCTCAGCGACAGGCACGTTGACGGCGTCGAAGCCGGCGCAGCGCATAAGAACCATCTTCACGCCAAAGCCGGAGAGGATCTCAAGGGTCATGGCGCCGGCGTCGGCGTTGACGAAGGCGCAAACGGCGTCATAGCCGCGGGCAAGAGCTGCGGTCATCGGGGTCAGGTTAGACTCGATAAAATCAATCTTGATCTCGGGGTAATCCTTGAGCTCCTTGGTGAAGGAGTCCTTGTCGTAGCTCGCGGTTCCGTAGAACAAAATCTTCATCGTCGAATCCTTTCGACCAAAACTTTGCGCAACATTGCGCCTTCCGACTCTACCGTCCAGAAGTATAAATCAGGTGAACGGTAGGTAAACCGACGGTAAGTGGCAATCCTAAACAAATTTCGATGTGAAGGGGTGTTGCTATTCAAGAATCCAATAGCAGACTGAGTAAGGCGCGAGCTCGGATCCGCCGCCGAAATCATGCTCCTTACCGCTGATTAGGTCGACGCCCCGGCCGCTTTGCGCATCGAAGTGAACGACAGCCGCCTCAGAAGAGGCGTTCACGGCCACGATGACCCGCTCATCCTCGAAGCATCGACGGAACACAAGCTGCTCCGGCGTTACCTGCAGTTGCTCATACGTGCCCCAAACGATGGCCTTTGATGCTGCGCGTGCCCGAGCAAGCTTGGCAATCCAATCGGTCAGCTCATTCCACTCGGGCGCCTCAAGCGCTGGGCGCAACTCATGGTCTCCGTAGTTTTGCTCGCCCTCAATGCCCCACTCGCTGCCGTAATAGACGCAAGGCACGCCCGCCATGGCAAAGAGAAGGCCATACAGCGGCTTTAGCTGCTTCTTATCGTTAAGCTGTGTGGCAATCCTCGGCACGTCATGGTTGTCCACGAAGTCCAAGAGATGCTTGCCCGTGTAAAGGTCCCAGGGGTGCGAGCCGCTTTGACGCTCAAGCGCATAAGCCACCTCATGCATATTGGCCGAGTTCATAGAAGACCAGAGACCCTTGTAACACTCGTAGTTGGTCACCGTGTCACAAAGCTCGTCGCCCATCCACTGGTTGTAATCACCGAACATCGTTTCGCCGAGCAGAAGGAACTTATCCCCACGCTTTTCGGAAAGCTCGTTAGCAACCGTTCGCAGATAGCCGAGGAACCCACGATCAAGGCAATACGCGACATCAAGCCGCAGACCGTCGATGTCAAACTCACTTTCCCAGCGACGAATAACATCGGCGAGATAGTCACTGAGCTCAAAATTCGAGTGGTTTAGCTTGACAAGATACGGCACGCCCTGCCACGTAGAGTAAGAGAACCCGTCGTTCCACTCGTTATTGCCGTTCCAGTCAATTTCAAACCACCCAGCGTACGGGCTATCCCCACGCTTCTCCCGAACGTCCTTAAATGCCCAGAAGTCGCGGCCAACATGATTGAAGACGCCGTCGAGCAGCACCTTAATGCCGCGTTCATGACACGCCGCGACCAGATCCTTAAGGTCTTGGTTATCCCCCAGCCGGCAGTCCACCTTCGCATAATCCGTCGTGTCGTAGCCATGCGAGATGCTCTCAAAGACGGGATTAAGCAGGAGGCAATTTGCGCCGAGCTTGTTTATATGATCGAGCCAGTTGTTATCAAGTAACCTACGCAAACGATGAACAACGACGCCGTCGTTCTCGTATGGTGCGTCGCAAAGCCCCAGCGGATACACCTGATACATAAAAGAAGACTCGAACCAACTCATGGGAATCCCTTCCTCTTAAGGTTGTTCGAGTATATCAAGGGCATGGGACATAAATAGAAAGAGGCCCCCGCCCGGTCGTCCGGGCAGGGGCCTCGACGCATAGAAAACGCCCCTTGCTGGGCGGCGGCGTCC
>CAVIBB010000006.1:4482-44075 GCA_963640745.1 Paludibacteraceae bacterium | reverse complement strand
CACCCAAGGACCAGTGGAAACAGGGCGAGATGCCCTATCTTTACCAAATCGATGCCCAGTGGTCGCACGAAACCTACTCGGGCGGGCGCCTGCGTCACCAGGGGTGCGGCCCTACTGCGCTCACCATGGTCTACGTCGAGCTGACAGGCAACACTAACATGGACCCCGCGGCCATGGCCGAGTTCTCCACCAAGAACGGCTACTCGACCGACCAAGACGGCACCTCTTGGTCGATCATGACCGACGGCGCGGCGATGCTCGGGCTCGAGGGGACCCAAATCAACCCCAACGAGACAAAGGTTCGAGCGGCGCTCGAGGCTGGCCAGCCCGTCATTTTCCTTATGAGCCCGGGGCACTTTACCAGCTCAGGACACTTTATCGCCGTCGAGAAGCTCGACGAGAACGGTAAGGCGGTCGTTCACGACTCGAACAGCTGGGTCCGCAGCAACAAGACCTGGGACCTCTCCACCGTCTGTAGCGAGGCAACGACCGCGTGGGTCTTCACGACGGCCGGATAACGCGGCTGTCAGGTCCGCTTTAGTTCGGCGGCGCCCTAAAACCTAGGGTTGTGCGACGTTGCTTTGGCGGCCATCCCGCACAACCCTCAAAAACAGGGCTAAAACACCCTAAAAGAAGGGGTTATGCGACCTGGGCCCCGAGAGAGCCTCGCATAACCCCCGTTTTTGGGCGAGCCACGGCGTGCGGGCCCTCGCGCGAGTCCTAGCGCTTGGAGCGCTCCGAGTCGAGAAGCTTGCCGTACGCGTCAGCGAAGCGCCGCGCAAGATCGCCCGCGGCGTCGGACGCAACCACCACGCCGTGCTCGTCGCTGCAAAGAAACACCTGCTCAGGCACATTGCCGGCCTCAACCTCGGCAATAAGCCCGGCATCATGCGCAATCTCGATCCCGAAGGTCTTGGCCAGATCGGCCACCAGGCTCGCGGCACCCGCGGCAACAGAGCCGGCATCGGCCCCGCACACAAGCGCGCCGTCGCGCACGGCCCACAGCGTCTCGGGGGCAACGCCCGCCTCATCCTCCTCGCGCTGCGACTCAGCGGCACGCGCGGCAAGAGCGGCCGCATCGACCGCAGGCAGCTCGACGTAAGGACCCACGGACATCGCTGCGCGCCCCTGCTCGTCCATCGCGATCATCAGCACGCCGTCGGGGTTCTGGGCCGATCCGTCGCGCAGCGTCCATTCGATATGCTGCTTCGCCCAGCTCAGAAGCTGCGTTGTCACCCCGCGACCAGCCACGGTCCGGCGACCGAACGCGCGAAGGTGCCGGTTCTCGAGCGGCAGACGCCCGCCCGCCAGGCGCCAGCGGCACACGAGCACCGGCTCCCCGAGCTCAAAGTCCTCGACTCGCTGCGTTCCCTCTTCCATAAAGTGCCTCTTTCTAGACTAAACGGCGCCCGGCCTGCTTCGCCGGGCGCCGATCGTTTCAAACAAACGCGATGCCGTCTTGCCTTATACCCTTACACCTGCTCGGCGAGCTTCTCGGCGCGCTCGGCGGCGGCCAGGGCATCGATGACGTCGCCCAGGTTGCTGCCGAGAAGCACGCCGTTGTACGTGGAGTTGAAGCCGATGCGGTGGTCGGTCACGCGGTCCTGCGGCTGGTTGTACGTGCGGATCTTCTCGGAACGGTTGCCGCGGCCGATCTGCGAGAGGCGCTCGGCGCCCTGCTCGGCCTGCTGACGCTCGAGCTCGGCCTCGTAAAGGCGGGCGCGGAGCATCTGCATGCAGACCTCGCGGTTCTGGATCTGCGAGCGCTGGTCCTGCGACTGGACAACGGTGTTCGTGGGCAGGTGGGTGATGCGCACGGCCGAGTAGGTCGTGTTGACGCACTGGCCGCCGGGGCCGGAGGCGCAGTAGGTGTCGATGCGCAGGTCCTCCTGCGCGATCTGGATGTCGATCTCGTCGGCCTCGGGCAGGACGGCGACGGTGGCCGTGGAAGTCTGGATGCGGCCCTGGCTCTCGGTCTTGGGGACGCGCTGAACGCGGTGGACGCCGGACTCGTACTTCATGACGGAGTAGACCTTCTCGCCCGTGACCTTGAACTCAATGGTCTTAAAGCCGCCGGCGTCGGACGGCGAGGACGAGAGGACCTCGGTCTTCCAGCCCTTGGAGGCAGCGAAACGCTCGTACATCTTGAAGAGGTCGCCGGCGAAGATGGCGGCCTCGTCGCCGCCCACGCCGCCGCGGATCTCGACGATGGTGTCCTTCTCGTCGTTGGGGTCGCCGGGGATGAGCAGGATCTTGATCTCGTCCTCGAGGGCCGGGATCTTGGCCTCGTTGGCGGAGATGTCCTCCTGGAGCATGGCCTTCTCGTCGGCGTCGGCCTCGTGGAGCATCTCCTTGGCGGCCTCGATGTCGTCGAGCGCGCCGAGGTACTCGCGGGCCTTCTCGACGAGCTCGGACTGGCCGGCGTGCTCCTTGGCGAGGCGCGCGTACTCCTTGGGGTCGGAAGCGACGGCCGGGTCCATGAGCTTCTGCTCGAGCTCCTGGTAGGCGGCGATAATCTTTTCAAGCTTTTCGGGCATATTCGGGCTCCTTAGCTAAGTTACGGTGAGGAATGGAGAAGCGCGGCGGCGTCCGCGGGCGAGGTGGGCGCGGCGCTTGGCGACGCGGCGCGGTTGGGCGCGAAACGTCGGCCCAGCTAGAACTTGTCCATCCTCAGATACATGCGAGCCCTCCCGGCCCTGCGGGGCATCGGCCCCAAGCGTTTTAAGCCTTCAAAGGATACCCCATACGAGCTGCGCTTTGTAGGCCGGTCAGAAGGTCTCCACGCGCAGCGAGCGCACAGGCGAGCCCCCCCTCGTTGTGAAGTCTTCACCACGCAAAGAAGCCCTCACAACCGCGTTTCTTGCCAGATTTGCGCGTTGTGAAGGCTAAATCGCGTTGTGAAGACTTCACAACTGGAGGGCGGCGAGCGAGGCGGAGCGCAGGTGGGAAGCCAGACCAGCGAAGGCACACAAAGCGGGCCCGCCGCCGCTGCGACGGACCCGCAAGCGCTCAAGTCTCGCATTGATCTTAGTTAAGCATTACTTAATAGACGCATCCGTGGTTCCCGGAGCCAGCACGCCGAACGGGTAATACTCGAAGCTCATGCTAGCGCCGACAACAGCCCCGCTCCAAGTGAGGCGAAAGTCTGCGCGCAGGCAGTAGAGCACGTTGTTGTCCAGAATCTCGCCCGTCTCGATGTTGACGAGCTGGCCACGAGCGCAATAGGCCCCAAAGCGATTGAGCTCGAAAACGTTGTGGCTGGAGCCGGCGTCATCTTTGCAACGCGTGACATTAGTCACTACCCACTTGCTTGCGTCGAGCCTGTTGCCAACTTTGTACCCACCGAGATCGGGCAAGATGCGACCCTTGCTCGTGTCGCTGAGGTCAAGCGTCTTGTAAGGAATACTGAGGCCATTGTCATAACCCCTGACGTTGCTAACGCTCGAAAGCAGCGACTTCAAAGTGGTGCCCTCCTCATCGCCGCTCGTGTCGACATTCTTAAAGCCAACAGCCTCCATCTCCTCAACGATGTTCGTAGCCGCGTGAGCAGAGTCGCCCTCTCCGACCGTCGGAGCAACACCGCACTCGTTCATACCAACAACACGCGTTCCGCTGCTGTTGTTGCCATTCAGGCGATACACCATTTCCCTGATGTCGTTGGCAGAGAACCCAGAAGACACGTTCCAGTTCGTCGACATCGTATCCAGGGACTTATCGGTGCCCGTCCTGTACGCGTCCCAGAAAGCCGCCTTGGGATATGCGGAGACCCTAGCGTACGTCCCCTTGTCGTAGGTCTTGCCGTTTACGTAGCACTTCACCTTGTTCTCCCCGACCGGACGAGCCTGCGCGCTAAAGCCGGAGTTGCCGTCCTCGCCGAACAGCGCCTCGCCAACCTTCTTGGCACGAGCCGTGAGGGAATCCAGCTGCTGCTCGAGAGCAGCGGTGTCAATTCCGAGACCCTTATTAGACGCAATCTTCAGACGGATAATCGCGCTTTCGACCGCATAGGCGTTGATGTACTTCTGGGACAGGCGTGCAAGGAACTGCTGCTTGGTGCTGAAGCTCTCGACGTCCCAGTTGAACACCCTGCTGAGGTAGTTGAAATAGGAGCTCACAATGTTTCGCTCAGCGTTCACGCTGTCTGAACGATTGCAGATTAGCTGATAATACGCCTGCTCGACCCCCGCAATGGACCCAAGACTAGTGGCTTCGCCGGCCCTCTTATTAGCCTCGTCAAAGATGCCCAGCAGATCTTTGTAAGCCCGAGCGGGAATAAGCTCGACCGGGGTGTCAAGAGAGCAGGCCCTATCGGTTTCGTTACCGTCGACATCAAGCTCCTTGTACTCGGCAAGCTTTGCGCTCGCCAGCTTGAGAACGCCCAAAACGCTGCCATCATCACCGACCAGGAGTTCGTCGGTACCCCTCACCGTATCGGCGCACGCCTGATAGGAGTTCCTGTCATCCATCCTGCCGATATTCTGCGTAAGATCGCCGACCTGCTGGTTGAGCTCAGAAATCGACATCTCCATGTCGCAGAGCTCATCCATAAGCTGGTTGGTCGTGATATCGTTCGCGTCCTTAATTGTTGCAAGTCCGATCAGCGCGGTTAGCACATCGCCCGGCTTCTTGCCGATGCCGCCGCCGACCATCTTGAATAGACCGGAAGCGCACTCCATGTTGCGCTGGGCTGACGTTTTGGCGTTGCTATTGTTACGCCAACGGTTGTCGTTGCTGCTGTTGGCTGAGTTATCAGTCGCCTTATCCGCAGTTGCCTCACCGAGCGCTCCGGCAATTGCAAGGTCGTCTGAGGTTACGTTCGCCTCATCGCTCGGGGAAAGAGCGGCGACGGCCGATGCGGCAGCCTCGAGCTTGGCCCCTGCGCCAATGGAGGAGGCGATGGCAGCTTGCTCCTCATCGGAGATCTGCTTGACTGACTGCACGCCGACGACCTGTTGGTCGCCCGAGGCATCGCCTCTTGTGCCCTGCAGGTCGGCCGCGGCGGCGGCGTCGGTCGAGGCGGTCGGCTGGCTCACCTCCTCGGTGCCGGCGGTGGCTGTTTGGGCCGCGACGGTCGCCTGGGCGTCTTGGATCTCCTCGGCGATGGCCTGAGCAGGGACGGTGCTCATGAGCATGAGGCCCGCGAGAACGGCGGCGATGGCGCGCTGGCGGACCGGCATGGCGTACTTGTTGGTGGTCTTCTGGTTCTTCATGGTGTGCTCCCCTCGGTGGTTGGCTTCCGTTTGTTTTTGAGGTCCTCGTTTGGAGTGATGACAACTTACGGGGGTGAGCGCACCACTAGCGCACCATAACGGGGAAATTCGGCGGCAAACTTGACGGATTTGTCACGTTTGCGCAGGTCAATCGGCATGGAATTTTCTTTTTGACCGCCTGTTTTTGAGAGCTTTGAAATCTATTGATGCAGTGGACACGGCATACGCGCGTCGGCGACGGGGCCGGGGCAACCCGAGCCCGCCACGCCGGCAATCGAACGGTCCGTTGCCCCCTCGTTGTGAAGTCTTCACCACGCAAAGAAGCCCTCACAACCGCGTTTCTTGCCAGATTTGCGCGTTGTGAAGGCTAAATCGCGTTGTGAAGACTTCACAACTGGGGAGAGGGGCGGCGAGGGAGGCGGGGTTGCGGGCGGAGTGGGCTGCGGGCGGCAGGAGGGGCGGCGCACAAAAAGAACCCCGAGCCGTGAGGGCTCGAGGTTCTTCTTTGTTGCGATGAAGCGGTGCGCTACTCGGCAGCGGCCTCGGTCTCGGCCTCGGCGGCAACCTCAGCCTCGGCGGCGGGAGCCTCAGCGGCCTTCTCGGCCTCAGCGGCAGCCTTCTTGGCATACTCGGCGGCGCGGGCGGCCTTGGCGGCAGCCTTGGCCTCGGCAGCGGCCTTGCGAGCGGCCTCGGCCTCAGCAGCCTTGGCGGCGCGGGCAGCCTTGGCCTCCTCGGCCTTCTTGAGCTGGGCAGCGGCGGCGCCACCGAACTTGTCGGCGAAGCGCTGGACGCGGCCGCCGGTGTCGACGAGCTTCTGCTGGCCGGTGTAGAACGGGTGGCACTTGTCGCAGAGGTCGAGGGTCATCTCGGACTTGGTCGCGCGAGTCGTCCAAGTGTTGCCGCAGGTGCAGCGAACGGTGCACTCCACGTAGTTCGGGTGAATACCTTGCTTCATAGCAGGACTCCTGTTCGTCGGCCCTGGTTCCGACCAGGGCAGGGGTTTTGTCCTGGTTCCGACCAGGACAGTCAAGCTTTTCGAGTGTATCAGAACGCGACCCGCGCGGTTCGAACGTTCTGTGGAGATTTGCGTTACAGTTGGCAGGTCTAATTCTTGGCCCGCGCGAGTCGGGCCCGGGTAAGCGCCCGACGAGCCCGGGCACGCGCCCGCCAAACGAAAGGTCGCCCCAATGTTTTTGGCCATCGATGTGGGAAACACCCAGTCCACGCTGGGCCTCTTTGACGATAAGGACACCCTCGTCCAGGGATGGCGCATGATGAGCGACCCCGCGCAGACTTCCGACATGCTGCACGCGCGCCTGTGGACTTACTTTGCCAAGGACGGCCTCGACATTGCCGCCGTGACCGACGCGGCCGTGGCAAGCGTGGTCCCTCCCCTGCAGCGCGCCTGGTGGGTCTGCATGAACGAGATGCTCGGCCACGAGCCGCTGCTCGTCAACGCCACGACGGACTACGGGATGCCCATCGACATGCCGAGCCCGCAGACCGTGGGCGCCGACCGCATCGCCAACGCCATCGCCGCCGTCGAGACCTACGGCGCGCCGGTCATCGTGGTCGACTTCGGCACCGCGACGAACATCGACGTCGTGGACGCGAAGGGCGCCTACCGCGGCGGGGCGATAAGCCCGGGTCTCATGCTGAGCGCCGACGCGCTCTTTTCCCGCGCAGCCAAGCTCGCGAGCATCCCCGTGGTCGCGCCCGACCACGCGCTGGGCGACACGACCGAGACGGCGATGCAGTCCGGCCTGGTCATCGGCGCGGCGGCGCAGGCGGAGGGACTCGTGGCCCGCATGAAGGCCGAGCTCGGCGAGCCGAACGCCACCGTGGTTGGCACGGGCGGCCTCGCGCGCACCGTGAGCCGCGCGACCGACCTCTTCGACGCCGTGGACCCCGACCTCACCCTGCGCGGCATCCGCGAGATCTGGCTCAGGCAACAGTAAGCGCGCTTCTTGCCAGGCGCGGCGACGCAAGGACCACGGCATAGCGCGGCGCAGCGCGACACGGCCTGGCGCCGAGGTGGTACCACCTCGGCAAGAAGCACGTCGAAGTGGCGCGAAAACGGACAATAAAACGCTCCAAGCGGTGCAGGCAGTACCACTTGGAGCGTTTTACCAAGAGGGGCGGCCAAGGTGTCCGCCCATTTTCGCTAGCTCAGCGCCTCGACACGAGCCTGACCCGGGGCGATCTCGACCTCGCGTCCGTCGTCGAGCTTGACGGTCACGCGGCCCCAGATATCCATGCCCGCGAGCACGCCCTCGCAAGCCAGGCTGCCGTCGCGCCGCACCACGCGGACCTTCTTGCCCATGAGCAGGCACGCGTCGAAGTACTCCTCGAGCACGGCGGCAAGAGGACCGGCCTTGCTGCCGGCGGTCACCGCCTGGCCCCACGCGTCCACGCGCGCCACGACCGCGTCGGCCACGGAGTCGTCCGCCACGTCGCCGTCGATCTCGCAGGTGACGTAGATGCCCTCGTCGTCGTATCCCGCGCGGCAGGTGACGCGGGCGAGCTCGCGGCCCTCGCCGTCCACGACCGCGTTCGGCCACGCAACGTGCGCGCCGAGCGCCTCGGCCGCGCCCAACGACGCCACAAACGTCGTGCCGTCGATAAAGCCCATCGGCACACTGGGTCGCAAAACCGCAGCTACAGCCATTCAATCTCCCCCAAATCAGCCGTCACGGCGCCCACGCGCTCCTCGCGCGGCAAGACCTTCACGCCCCCATGCTCGAGGAAGCGCGTCGGGTTATGCATGAGGTCCTCCATGGGCACGATCACGTAGTCCCTCTCGCCGAGGCGCGGGTGCGGCAGCGTGAGCGCGCTGCCCTGGTGCGTCTCGCCTTCGACCCACATGAGGTCGCAGTCGATAGTGCGCGACGCGTGGCCGGGCTTCTTGGGGTCGCGGTCGGCCTCGCGCTTGCGGCCGAGCTTATCCTCGACTTTGCGCAGGTGGTCCATGAGGACGAGCGGGTGAAGCTCGGTGCGGATCTCGGCCACGCAGTTGACGACCGGCGTGGCGATGCCGTAGGCGGGCTCGGTCTCGTACGCGTGGCTCACGTTGGCCACGCAGGTAAGCGGAATCTGGTCGATGAGCTGCACCGCGCGGGCAAGATTGGCCTCGCGCTCACCGACGTTGGAGCCGAGGCTCACGAAGCCTTGGCGAGCGTCCTTCTCGGCGACGGCCCAGTAGGCGTTGACGGCCTGGGCGCAGCCGGCGACGTCGTGGACGCGCAGGACGCGCGAGCCGTTGGCCACGGCCGCGACGCAGATGCCCTGCGTGGCGGCGTCGCGGGCGGCGGCATCGTCGACACCGGCGACCGCGCCGACGAAGCGCTTGCGGCTCACGGCCGTGCACAGCGGATAACCCATCGAAACCATGGAGCGCGTGGCGCGCTGGATGACGACGTCCTCGTCGGCGAACTTGTCGAAACCGGGGCCCGGGTCGATGCAGATGCGGTCGTGAGAAACGCCCGCACGCTGCAGGACGCGCGCCTGGTCGCCGAGGAACCCCATGATCTGGCGCATAATGGGCGCCTGGTCAGGCAGGGTGAAGCGGTGCTGAGAAACGCCGCCGCGGGCCGCGAGCGCCGCCGGCGCCCGGCGCGCCGGGCGCGAGTCGTCGAGCTGGACCTGCTTGCGGGTGGCCGGGGCATCGCCGGACGGGCGGGTGCCCAGCCCCGCCTTGTCCCAGTGCATGACAAGGCAGCCGCAGTCGGTCTCGGCCGCGACCTGCACCATGGCGGGATCGGTGAAACCGGTTACATCATTGATAATGGCCGCGCCAAGACGGGCGCACATCCGCGCAACCTCGGCATGGCGCGTATCCACCGAGACGACGGCGCCCTCGGCCACGAGTCCGCGAATGACGGGGACGATGCGGCGCACCTCTTCCTCGGGGCTCACGGGACGGTGCCCGGGGCGCGTGGACTCGCCGCCCACGTCGATGATGTCGGCGCCCTCGTTGAGCATCTCGAGTCCGCGCTTGACGGCCGCCTCGGGATCGAGGTTGTCGCCGCCGTCCGAGAACGAGTCGGGGGTCACGTTGAGGATGCCCATGATGCGCGGGCGCGCGAGGCTGATCTCGTGTTTTCCGCAACGCCAGACGGCGTGGTTCTCTCTGAGCATGGACGTCCTCCCATAGATCCCGACTTACAAAGAAGCGCCCGTGGCGGCGCAGGAACCTCATTGTACCCGCCGGCAGCAAGTGTTCTAAAACCTGCGCCTAACGTCCTTAGAAGTCGAACGCCTTCGCGATGTCGCAGGCACACACGAGGTCCGCGGCGCCGTCCTGCGGCGTCGGCTGCATGTTCACGATGGCGAGCTTGCCCGCGCCGAAGTACTGCACAAGTCCCGCCGCCGGATACACCACGAGCGACGTCCCGCCAATAATGAGCAGGTCAGCGTCCTGAATAGCGGCAATGGAATCCTCAATCACATCGCCGTCGAGGCTCTCGCCGTAAAGCACGACGTCCGGCTTGATGAGGCCGCCGCACTCAGGGCAGCGGGGCACTCCGTCCTCGTCCTCGTGCTCGCGCGCCACGATCCACTCGGCGGAGTATACGGCCCCGCAGCCCTGGCAGATGTTGCGGTGGACCGACCCGTGCAACTCGAGCACGTTCTTTGAGCCGGCCGCCTGGTGCAGGCCGTCGATGTTCTGGGTAATGACGGCCGCGAGCTTTCCCGCGGCCTCGAGCTCGGCGAGCTTCTCGTGCGCGCGGTTGGGCTTGGCGTCGAGCGCGATCATGCGGTCGCGATAGAACTCGTAGAACTCGGCGGTATGCGTGCAAAAGAACTGGTGGCCGAGCATCGTCTCGGGTGAATACTTGAACTTCTGATGATAAAGGCCGTTCTCGCTGCGGAAGTCGGGAATCCCGCTCGCCGTCGAGACGCCCGCGCCGCCAAAGAAGACGACGTTCTCCGCCTCGTCGACAAGTGCCTTGAGCTGGGCCGCAGCCTCCACCGGATCCGTGATAGCGCGTGCCATGTGAGCCTCCTTATGTTTGGTTTGAGTGAAGTATAGGGCCCGCAACGGCGATAAAACCCCTCAGTTGGGGTACACCCTATTTATTGACTCGGATTCGAAAGGCGGTATTTACCCCATGGAGAAGCTCACCAGCAACGTACTCGACTGCGCCCTCGTCTTTGAGGGCGGCGGCAACCGCGCGGGCTACACGGCCGCCATGGCCAACGTGCTTCTCTCCAACGGAATCCACTTCGACTACGTATGCGGCGTCTCGGCGGGGTCGAGCAACACGGTCGATTACCTGAGCCGCGACCAGTACCGTACGCGCGCCGCGTTCGGCGGCGACGACTGGACGCGCGGGCACGTGGGCCTCGCCTCCCTCGCCAACGGAAACGGTTACTTCGACGCCGACGCGCTCTACGGGGGCGCGGTCGAGGACGGGCGCCTCCCTTACGACTGGGACACGTTCTGCGCGAACCCCGCGGACTGCGGCATTCAGGCATTCGAGCGCGATACCGGGCGCACGCTGCGCTTTTCCAAGGCCAACATGCCCGACGTCATGAGCATGATCGACATCGTCCGCGCCAGCTCCACCCTGCCCGGCGCGATGAGGCCCAAGCCTGTCGGCGGCCGCGTGCTCTACGACGGCGGCCTAGGCGAGGGCGCGGGCATCCCTGTGTGCATCGCGGAGGCGGCGGGTTACGAGAAGTTCGTCTTCTTGGCCACGCGGCCGCGCGGCTACCGCAAGTCGATGCCCAACGCGGCGGAAGCTGAGGTCATCAAGCGCGCCGCGTCCGATTATCCCTACCTGCGCCAGGCCCTGCTCTCGCGCTGGGAGCGCTACAACGCCGAGCTCGACCGCGTGGAGAAGCTCGCCGAGGACGGCCTCTGCCTCATCATCTATCCCGACCAGATGCCCGTGAGCAGCACGACCGTGAACCAGGCCAAGCTGCGCGCTTCTTACCAGATGGGCTGGGACCAGGCGTGCCGCGACCTGCCGCTGCTGCGCGAATTCGTCTTTGGCTCGAGCACGGGCGGGCCGCAGGGGCCGGACGGCTGGGACGGATACATCACCATCGGGTAAGCTGTTGCGCGGGCGGGCCGACGGCGCCGAGGCCGAGCCGGCGCCAATGCCGGACTGGCGGCATGCCGTGCCGGCGCCAATGCCGGACCGGCGCCAATGCCGTGCCGCCGCCCCGCGAACTTTACCGAGAAGAAAGGTCCCCCATGAGCAACGATCCCCGCGAGCTGCGGTTTGTTTCTTGGAACGTGAACGGCCTGCGCGCCGTCGTAAAGAAGGACCCGAGCTTCGAGGACGTGTTCGGCGCGCTCGACGCCGACGTGTTCGCGCTGCAGGAGACCAAGCTCCAGGAGGGCCAGCTCGAGCTTGACCTGCCGGGCTACGTGCAGACCTGGAGCTACGCCGAGCGCAAGGGCTACTCCGGCACGGCGGTCTTCTCGCGAGAGGAGCCGCTGCGGGTCATGCGGCAGATCGGTTGCCCCTGCGCCGACGACGAGGGCCGTGTGTGCGCGCTCGAGTTCGACCGCTATTGGTTCGTGAACGTCTATACCCCGAACGCCAAAAACGAGCTCGCTCGCCTCGACGAGCGCCTTGAGTGGGACGCAGCCTACCGCGAGTTCCTGCGTGGCCTCGCCGAGAAGAAACCGGTCGTGACCTGCGGTGACTTCAACGTCGCGCACGAGGAGATCGACCTCAAGAACCCCAAGAGCAACCGCGGCAACGCCGGCTTCTCGGACGAGGAGCGCGCGAGCTTCACGGAGCTTCTGGGCGCCGGCTTTACCGACACGTTCCGCGCGCAGCACCCCGATCTTGCAGGCGCGTACAGCTGGTGGAGCTACCGCTTCAACGCGCGCAAGAACAACGCCGGTTGGCGCATCGACTACTTCCTGGTGAGCAACAACGTGGCCGGCCGCGTGGTCGACGCAAGCATCCACAACGAGGTCTTCGGCAGCGACCACTGCCCTGTTGAGCTGAGGATACGGCTCTAAGGGCTTCTTGCCGGCCGCCCGGGCGCGCCGCCGTACGAGCGCGAGACAAGCACGGCCTCAAAACCCTCGAATACACGCCGTAAACAAAAAAGGGAGCCGCGGGCGCGATGCCCACGGCTCCCCTGCTTCACATATGGTGGAGGTGCGGAGAATCCGCGTATTCGCTTTCGCGAATCCGCTCCGGCTTCGCCCGCCTGCCGGCGGTCTCGCCCGCTCGCTAAAAACGCTCCGTGTTTTCTTAACGCTCGCGTCCTGCATAGAATTCGACTCTCCGCGGGACGATTATGCAATAAAAAACGCAGGTAGATACCCATATCTACCTGCGTGTTATTTATGGTGGAGGTGCGGAGAATCGAACTCCGGTCCAAAGCAAGCCCCTGAAAGGTGTCTCCAGGCTCAGTTGCCGGTTGAGTCTTAGCCGCCGCGCACCCGGTAACCCGCGCTTGGCGACCCAGCTGGTTCAATCTTTTTGCTTGGCATACCAACTACGTCCAAGCAAGCATCTCCCTAAAATGACGTCGCCGCGGGAACGGGAGCGATCCCCGCATTGACGCGCCGCTAGTTAATTAAGCAGCGAGAGCCAGAGGCTCGTAAGAATAAGTGTCGTCAATTCAATTTGACGGTTCCCCTGTTTAACGTGGCGAGGAGACCACGGCCTGCTGCCCATCTCAGGCCCACCCTGTCGAAACCAGTCACCCCCATGAGATGGAATGGGGACACTGCCACCATAATGCGAATGTCAAGATTCAAGCCGCAACCGCGACGTTAGAAGATTGTAACCACATTGCCGTGGCCATAACAACCCAACCCATCGCAACAACCAATAAATCCCTGCTTGCGGGCTTGTGAGCACCCTACGAGGCCGACCCCCGGGCTTGCCTCAGGCGACTTCTGAGCCGCAACGCGGCGAAGCTGAGCCTGAGGGAAGCACGGGGGTCGGCCCCTATCGCAGGTGGATTACCCGCTTGTTACTCGTTGTCGCCCGCGGTCATCTGGGTCGCGGAGAGCTGGCCCTCGGAAGCGGCGGCGGCGTCAGGCCACACCCAGCTGGTGAAGTCGGGGTGATCGTAGCCCTCGTCGCAGGCGAACTTGAAGGCCTCGAGGCGGAAGTCCTCCCAATTCTGGATCTGGTCGGCGAACTTCTCGGCATCGACGAGGCGCAGCGCGTCGGCCGCAAGCGCCCAGCGGTCCATGTTGTTGAGGCGCAGCATGTCGAACGGCGTGGTCGTGGAGCCCTTCTCCTCGTAGCCGTGGACGCGGAAGTTGTCGTGGTTCGGACGGTCCCAAATGAGGCGGCGGATCGTGCCGGAGTACGCGTGGAAGCAGAAAAGGACCGGCTTGTCGTGGCCGAAGAGCTCGTCGAAGCGCTCGTCGGAGATGGCGAGGTCGTTCTCGGAAGCGTTCTGGATCTTGAGCAGATCGACAACGTTCACGAAGGTGGCCTTGACGCCCAGCTTCTTGAGCATGTCGAGGGCGGCGAGGGCCTCGAGGGTCGGGACGTCGCCGCAGGTGGCGATGACAAGGTCGGCGTCGTCGATGGACTCAGCGGAGCTGGCCCACTTCCACTCGGCCACGCCCTCCTCGAGCTCGGCCTTGGCCTCGTCGACGGTCAGGAAGGTCGGCGCCGGCTGCTTGCCGCAGAAGATGGCGTTCACGCAGTTCGTGGACTGGTAGACGCGCTCGGCCACGGCGAGGGCCATGTTGGCGTCGCAGGGGTAGTAGGCGTTGACGACGTGGGTCTCGTTGGACTTGTTGAGCAGCAGGTCGATGAAGCCCGGGTCCTGGTGAGAGAAGCCGTTGTGGTCCTGGCGCCAGACGTGGCTGGAGAGCAGGATGTTCAGGCCGGCGATCGGGGCACGCCAAGGAATCTCGCGGACGGTCGCCTCGAGCCACTTGCAGTGCTGGTTGACCATGGAGTCGACGACGTGGACGAAGGACTCGTAGGAGCTCCACACGCCGGTGCGGCCGGTGAGGACGTAGCCCTCGAGGAAGCCCTCGCACTGGTGCTCGGAAAGCTGCTCGACGACCTTGCCGGAGGGATAGAGGAGCTCGTCGTTGTCGCCGTCGGCGTAGTAGCCGCCCTCCCACTGCTTGCCGGTCACCTTATAGGCGTCCTGGAGACGGTTGGAAGCGGTCTCGTCGGGGCCGAAGATGCGGAAGTTGTCGTTCTTGGCGAGCACGTCGGCCGTGTAGGCGCCGAAGACGCGGGCAGCCTCGGCAGCGCCCCAGCCGTGGCCCTTCTCGGCGACGGGGACCTCGTGGTCGTGGATGTCGGGGAGCTCGAGCTTCTGAAGGATCTTGCCGCCGTTGGCGTTGGGGTTGGCGCCGATGCGCAGGTCGCCCTTGGGCATGAAGGCGACGACGTCGTCCTTGATCTGGCCGCCCTCGGTAAAGAGCTCCTCGGGCTTGTAGGACTTGAGCCAGTTACGCAGCACGCGGAAGTGCTCGTGGGTGTCCTTGGCGGAAGCCAGCGGCACCTGGTGGGCACGCCAGGAATCCTCGGTCTTCTTGCCGTCGATGTGCTTGGGGCAGGTCCAGCCCTTGGGCGTGCGGAAGATGATCATCGGGTAGACGGGACGGGTCTCGTCGCCCTCCTCGGCGTTGGCCTTGATGTCGCAGATCTCGTCGAAGACCTCCTCGAGGAGGTTGGCGAAGCGACGGTGGATGGAGGCGTGGGACTCGTTGTCGAAGCCGGCCACGAAGAAGTGCGGCTCATAGCCCATGCCCTCGAAGAACTCGGCGAGCTCGGTGTCGGAGATGCGGGCGAGGATGGTCGGGTTGGCGATCTTGTAGCCGTTGAGGTGCAGGATCGGCAGCACGATACCGTCGGTCTTGGGGTTCACGAGCTTGTTGGACTGCCAAGAAGTGGCCAGCGGGCCGGTCTCGGACTCGCCGTCGCCGACGACGGCAACCGCGAGCAGGGACGGGTTGTCCATGATGGCGCCGTAAGCGTGGGAGAGCGTGTAGCCGAGCTCGCCGCCCTCGTGGATGGAGCCGGGGGTCTCGGGCGCGAAGTGGCTGGGGATGCCGCCGGGGTAGGAGAACTGGCGGAAGAACTTCTGCAGGCCGGCCTCGTCGTCGGTGATGTCCGGGCGGACCTCACGGTAGGTGCCGTCGAGCAGGGACTGGGAGGTGCCGGCCGGTCCGCCGTGGCCCGGGCCCATGAGGAACACGGTGTTCTGGCCGTGGTCGGCGATGAGGCGGTTAACGTGACCAAAGAGGAAGTTCACGCCCGGGGTGGTGCCCCAGTGGCCGACGAGGCGGTGCTTGACGTCGGCGCGGGAGAAGTCGCGGGCCTCGCCGGTCTTCTCGTCCACGAAGTCCTTCTTCATGAGCGGGTTGGAGCGCAGGTAGATCTGGCCGACGGAGAGGTAGTTGGAGGCGCGCCAGTACTTCTCGACGCCCTCGAGCTCCTCCTCGGGAACGGCGTGGGTGAGCTTCTGCCACGGGGTGCCAATGACGGGTTGAGCCATGCTGATCCTCCTAGATCGTAAGCCCCGGCGGGTCCTTGATTGCCATTCCGGAGCGTTTGCTTTGACCAAAACCGATACTAAACAGGTAAAACGCTTTATCTCACGAGAATTGGAGGGTAATTCGTTTTACCCGAAGATTATTTTGCGCTTAATTGTTCAGAACGAACGAACTGTTCGAATGATTCGAGGAAGTGGTCCGCCGCTTCTGACAGACGTCCGGATTGCGTCAGACACCTGGCTTGCAGCGAGCGCCCGGCCCTCGCCCGGCGCTACAGCCAGCTCACGGAGTCCTTGACGATGACCTTCGGACGCAGGACCTTCTTGACGCGCGCGGCGCGGTCGCCCGCGTTTGCATCGGCGTCCTCGGCGAGGCGCGCGAACATGAGCTCGATCGCACTGGATGCGAGCTCTGCGGAGTTCTGCTCGATGGAAGTGAGCGCCGGCTCAAAGAGGGAATCGGCCGCCGAGTTGTCGTAACTCACCACCGAGTAGTCGCGAGGAACGCGCAGGTCGTTGGCATAAAGGAGCTTGAGCAGCCCGAGGGCGATGTTGTCCGAGCTGGCAAAGACCGCGGTCGCGTCCGTCTTGAGGATGCTCTTGGACGACTCGAAGGCGTCCGCGATGTAGTACGTGCTGTGGAGCTCGAGCTCGGGGTCGGGCGCGATGCCGTGCTCGCGAAGGGCGCGCTCGTAGCCGGCCATGCGCTCGAGTCCGGTCTTCGATTCCTTATTGATAAGCGCGGCGATGCGCTCGTGCCCGCGGCCGAGCAGGTACGAAGTTGCCAGGTAGCCGCCCTGCTCGTTGTTGAAGCCCACGTAATCGCCATCGAGACCCTCGATCGAGCGGTCGACCATGACGTAGGGCACCGGCAGCTGTTCGAGAATCGACTTGAGGCCACGCGCGTAGCGAAGCTCGTCGGCGACGACGATAAAGAGGCCGTCCACGCCGCGGTTGACGAAGAGGCGTATGAGGTCCGCGTCGTTGTGGGTGCTGTCGTCCGAGTTGGCAATGAGCAGCAGGTAGCCGCGCTTACGGCAAGCGACCTCCAGGCCATGCGCGAGCGAGGAGAAGAACCGCGACTCGATGTTCGGCACGATGAGGCCGAGCGTCTGCGAGTGCTGCGTGACGAGGCTGCGCGCAATCTGGTTCGGGATGTAGCGCTTCTTGCGCGCGACCTCCTTGATGCGGGCGCGGCTCTCGGCCGAGATCTTGCACGGCCGGTCGTTAAGCACGAGCGAGACGGCTGTGGGCGAGAGGCCGACCTCCCGCGCGATGTCCTTGAGCGTGACCTTAGCCATGCGTTTCCCCTAGTTGAACGTATGTGTGCCGAGCGAACATGTGCCGGGCCCGCGAATCGAGCCCCGTTATTGTGCCATCCAGCAATGTGCCCCGCAGCGGCGCCCTGGAAGCACGGCACGCAGTAATCCCGGGCGCTTCCGGAGCCCTGGATTCTTGGCGCGCAGTAATCGGGCCGCATCGAGTGCCCCGAATCGTCGCCGCGCAGCAATCAGGCCGCGACATTTGCCCCGAATCGTCGCCGCGCAGTAATGCCCGGTTACTGCGTGGCGAGGTTTTGGGGCGGACGGGGCAAGAAGATTACTGCGCGGTGAGGTTTTAGGGCTCGGCAAGAAGCACGGTTACTGCGCGGCGCGATTCCAGGGCGCGCCGGCCGTCCAGCTTACTGCGCGGCGCGATTCCAGGGCACGGGCGAGGGCGACCGCCTAACGCGCCGAAAAGGCGTACGTCGTGGCGCTGCGATACGGGCGCTCGGGCCCGAAGATCGGCTGCGGGAAGTTCGGGTGGTGGACGGCGTCCGCATAGAAGTTCGTCTCGAGCGCGACGGCGTCGTAATCGTGATAGACGCGCCCGCTGCGGCCGACCTCGCCCTCCAGATAGTTGCCGGTGTAGACCTGCATGCCGGGCAGGTCAGTCGAGATGTCGAGCACGATGCCCGTCTGGTCGGCCTCAAGGCGCGCGACATGGCGCTGGGCGCCCACGAAGCCGTCCTTGCCATCCTCGGCCTCAACCAGCACGAAGTTGTGGTCGAGGCCCTTAGCGTTCACGACCGAGCGGGCGCCGCTGTTCACGCACTCGCCGAGCTTCTTGCCGTCGTGCAGGTCGAGCGCGGTGCCGTCGAGCGGAATGGCACGGCCCGAGGGAATCAGGTGCTCGTCGGTCTCGGTGTAGGAATCGGCCGCGATGGTCAGGCTGTGATCGAGCACGGTACCGGAGCCGTTGAGGTTGAAGTAGCTGTGGTTCGTCATGCTGATGGGCGTGCGGGCAGACGCCGTGCCATCGTAGGTCACGGTAAGGGCACCCGCGCCGTCAAGCTCATAGGTCACGTGCATGTCGACCTCGCCGGGGAAACCCTGGTCTCCGTCGGGCGAGAGCAGGCGGAACTCAACGGCGCCGCCGTCCTCGAGCTGCTCGGCGTGCACGACCTCCCACTCACGCGTGAACCAGTAGTTCGGGCCGCTGTGGTTGCAGTTCTCGCCGTCGTTCTTGCCCAGCTGGTAAGAAGCGCCGTCGAGCTCGAAGGAAGCGTCGGCGATGCGGTTAACCACACGCCCGACGATAGCACCGATGAGCTGCCGGCCCGCAACGTAGCCCGACGCGTCGTCGTAACCGAGCACCACGTCCACGGGCTCGCCGGCAGCGGTCGGCACCTTGACCGAGACGAGACACGCGCCCACATTGGTTACGGCTACCTCCATGCCGGCCTTGTTCGAGATCGTAAAGAGCTTGGCTTCTCCCCCATCGGCGAGCTGCCCGAACGCGCTACCGTTGACCTGCATGTTGTTCTCCCTGAACGGTGACTTATTTGCATCTAGCATATATGTTTGGCAAGAAGTAAAACGCTTAATCCGCGCAAGTGTTGCGAAATGCCGGGCAATGGCAGCTGCGTGGGCGGCCGCGTTACGAAAAACGGGGCGATGGCAGCCGCGCGAGCGCCCCCGCTGCGTAAAAAGGGGTGATGGCAAGAAACTCCCTGCCATCACCCCGAATCTCACAACTTTTGGAGCTTGAACGACCCGGCTCGCTGCCATCACGCGCATTTACGCAACGCGCAGCAGCTGCACGCCATTAGGCCTAGTGCTCGCCGCCCTGGCCGTAGTAGGCGTTGGGGCCGTGCTTGCGCAGGTAGTGCTTGTCCTGCAGGTACTGCGGGGCGGGACCGCAGTGGGCCGAGAGGATCTCGGTGTCGCGGGCCATCTTGCAGCACTCATCGAGAACGACGGCGTGGTAGACGGCCTGCGCGGCGTCCTTGCCCCAGGTGAAGGGCCCGTGGTTGCGCACGAGGACGGCAGGGACGGCGACGGGGTCGATGCCGCGCTCCTCAAAGCCGGCGACGATGACCTTACCGGTGTTGAGCTCGTAGGCCTCCTCGATCTCGGCCTCGGTCAGGCCGCGCATGCAGGGCACGGGGCCATAGAAGTAATCGGCGTGCGTGGTGCCGTAGGCGGGCAGGTCGCGGCCGGCCTGCGCCCAGGAGACGGCGGCGGCGGAGTGCGTGTGGACGCAGCCCTTGACGCCCTTGTCGGCCCAGTTCTTGTAGATCCAGGCGTGGGTAAGGGTATCGGAGGAGGGGTTCATCTCACCCTCGACGCGGTTGCCGTCGAGGTCGCAGACAACCATGTTCTCCGGCGAGAGCTCGTCGTAGTCGACGCCGGACGGCTTGATGACGAAGAGGCCCGTCTCGGGGTCGTACTCGGAGGCGTTGCCCCAGGTAAAGACGACCAGCCCGTGCTTCGGGAGGTCCATGTTGGCCTCATAGACCTTCTCGCGCAGTTCCTTAAGCATCATTTTGAAGCTCTCCCCTCTCTAGGAGCTCTGGTTTTGAGCGTTTCGAACGTTTTAACGCGCCGAAACGCTCCGTTGCGAACGATTCTAACTCAACTGAGCCTCGGCGGCCTTCTCAGCTTCGTTGACTTTCTTGAACGCGTCGAGGAACGCGCGATAACCCTCGACGTCGGCCTCGTCGGGCTCGACGGTCACGCCCTCCATGCCCGCGAAGACCTTCTCGTTGAGGAAGTCGGCGAGCGTCTCGCCCTCGGCCTTGGTGGCCATGTAGGACGCGGCGACGGCCTGGCCCCAGGCGCCGCCCTCGCCCGCCGTGGCCATGACGGTCACGGGCGCCTCGAGCGCGGCGGCCAGGAGCGACTGCGCGACCTTCGGCGTCTTGAAGATGCCGCCGTGGCCGTAGAGCTTGTCGATCTTGACGTCCTCGGCACGCAGGGCCTCGTTGCCCGCGGCCAGGGCGCCGAACGCGGCCATGATGTGCATGCGCATGAAGTTGGCGATGGAGAAGTTCGCGTTCTGCTTGCGGACGACCATCGGGAAACCGGTCTGGACGCCCATGACCGTCTCGCCGGAGATGAAGGGGATGGAGACGAGGCCGCCGGCGTCCTTGTCGCCCGCGAGCGCGGCGTTGAAGAGCTTGGTGTAGATGTCGCCCTTGTCCACCGGCGTGCCCATGACCCGCGCGAAGTCGGCAAGAAGGTCGACCCAGTCATTGATGTCGGAGGTGCAGTTGTTGCAGTGGACCATGGCCACGGGGTCGCCGACCGGCGTGGTCACGAGGTCGATCTCCTCGGCGGTCGCGTCCTTGAGGGCATGCTCGAGCACGATCATCGAGAAGACCGAGGTGCCGGCGCTCACGTTGCCCGTGCGCTGGGCGATGGAGTTCGTGGCGATCATACCGGTGCCGGCGTCGCCCTCCGGCGGGCAGAGCGGGCAGCCCGCCTCAAGGTCGCCCTCGGGGTCGAGCAGGCTCGCGCCCTCCTCGGTGAGGTGACCCGCCACGTCGCCCGCGACAAGCACGCGCGGCAGCAGGTCCTCGACCTTCCAGGCCACGCCCTTGCCGGCCACGAGCTCGTCGAACTGCGCGATCTTTGCCGCGTCGTAGTCCATGGTGACCGAGTCGATGGGGAACATGCCGGACGCGTCGCCGATGGAGAGGACCTTCTCGCCGGTGAGGCGCCAGTGGACGAAGCCCGCGAGGGTGGTAAAGAAGTCGATGCTCGGCACGTGCTCCTCGCCGTTAAGGACGGCCTGGTAGATGTGGGAGACGCTCCAGCGCTCGGGCGTGTGGAAGGCAAAGAGGCGCGAGAGCTCGTGGGCGGCCTCGGTCGTGGTGGTGTTGCGCCAGGTGCGGAACGGCACGAGCAGGTTGCCCGCGGCGTCGAAGGGCAGGTAACCGTGCATCATGGCCGAGATGCCGAGCGCGCCCACCTTGCGCAGCGTGACGCCGTACTTCTCGGCGACGTCGGCCTTGAGCGAGGCATAGCAGGCCTTGAGCCCGGCGAAAATCTCATCCTCAGAGTAGGTCCAGTAGCCGTCTACCAGGGAGTTCTCCCAATCGAAGGTGCCGATGGCCACAGGCTCGTTGGCCGAGTCGTTAAGAACGGCCTTGATGCGCGTGGAGCCGTACTCGATGCCGAGCGACGTCCGCCCCGCCTCGATATCGGCCAAGATCTGCTGCTTATCCATGTTGTTTCTCCTTAAGAGATTGATGTAGTAAGAAGTCCGTCCCAAGAACTCTCCGAGAGCCTCGCGGGGTTTCCCAGAGGTCCGAGATAGACAGGAACGCGGAGGCGCTGCGTACTAGATGTACGTGAGCCTCCGCGTTCGTGGCTAGATTGGGCCTCTGGGGAAGCCGGTCAACGCTTCGACCCTCGTAGCTCTACAAGCAAGAACTTACTTGTAGAAAACCTCACCCAGCTTGAGGTCGCGCTTGAAGTCGCGGATGTTGGTGTTGGCGTCGATAACCACGGACTCGATCCCCATCGCGTCGGCCCAGTCGATCATCTGGTCGGCCGTGAGGTCGAACGAGAACGCGGTGTGGTGCGCGCCGCCGGCGTAGATCCAGGCCTCGGTGCCCACCTTGAGGTTGGGGCGCGGGGTCCAGAAGAGGGTGCCGGTCGGCAGCATCGGCATGGGCTTCTCGACCTTCTTGCAGTCGACGTCCTGGATGATCAGGCGGAAGCGGTTGCCCAGGTCGACGAGGGAGGTTGCGATGGCGGGGCCGGTCTTGCCGGTGAAGATGAGGCGGGCCGGGTCCTCACGGTCGCCCATGGACAGCGGCGTGGCGCGGATGGCGATCTTGCCCTCGGCGATGGAGGGGTCGACCTCGGACATGTGGGACTCGAGGATGCCGTCCTTGCCCGGGACCAGGTTGTAGGTGTAGTCCTCGAGCAGCGCGGAGCCCTTGAGGTTAGGGTTGGCGGAGGTCATGGCCTTCATCATGCGGACCATGCACGGGGTCTTCCAGTCGCCCTCGGGGCCGAAGCCGTAGCCCTTCTGCATGAGGCGCTGGATGGAGAGGGACGGAAGCTGCTTCATGCCGCCGAGGTCGCCGAAGTGGTCAGAGAAGCAGTTGTAGTTGTGCTCCACGAGGAAGCGCTCGATGCCGATCTCCTGGGCGGCCTGGACCTCGACGTGACGGCGGAACTCCTCCGGGTCGCGGCCGTCGAGAACGAGCTCGTAGGTGTCGTAGTACTCGTCGGTCAGGGCCTTGATCTCGGCCGGGGTGACGGCGTCGACGTAGGGAACGACCTCGTTGATGGGCCACGCGTCGACGGTCCAGCCGAACTTGACCTGGGCCTCGATCTTGTCGCCGTCGGTAACGGCAACGTTGCGCATGGTGTCGGAGAAGCGGGCGCAGCGGATGTTGCGGGACTCCTGCAGGCCCACCGCGGTGGTCTGCCAGCGACCGAGCTCAGCGAGCGCCACCGGGTCCTTCCAGAACCCGAAGACGACCTTGTGGTCCCAGCGCATGCGGGCAAAGATGTGCCCGAGCTCACGCTCGCCGTGGGCGGCCTGGTTCTCGTTCATGAAGTCCATGTCGATGGTGTCGTACGGGATCTCCTCGTTGTACTGCGTCGCGAACTGGCACAGCGGCTTGCGGAGGTCCTGCAGGCCCAGGATGTAGTTCTTGGAGGGGCTGAAGGTGTGGGCCCAGGTGATGACGCCGGCGCAGTCGGGGTCGTTGTTGGCCTCGTTGAAGACCTGCTGGATCATCGAGGCGGTGAGCAGGTTCGGCTTGAGCTCGACCTCGAAGGGCACCTCGGCGGAGGCGTTGAGGTAAGCCACGACCTCCTCAGCGTGCTCGTGGACGTGCTGGAGGCACTCGTCGCCGTAGAGGTCCTGGGTGCAGGGGCAGAAATAGAACTTGTACTTCTTGATCTCAAGCATGTTCGTTCCTTTCGGACTTTGATGCACAGTGTTCAAGCCGGGTCCCCATAAGTGGCCCCGCCCTCAAGGGAAGAGGTGGGTGGGGGCGGGGCCGGGGAGAATGGTGCCGCGGGCATAGACCCACGGGTGGAGCCGTGTGGCGGCCACCCGGGCGAAGCTCGCTTTGCGAACGACGCCCAGGTCGCGGGCCGTGCGCTTATTGCTACTTGATGACCTGGTTGGAGCTGCGGTCGGAGAAGAGCGCGACGAGGCCGACGAAGACGATGCCGAGGAAGAGCTGCTGCATCTCGGTGGTGAGGCCGAGCATGACGAGGCCCTTCTCGAGGACGAGGTAAGAAAGCACGCCGACCACGATGTTGGAGAAGCGGGCGCGAGCGCCGCCGTTGATGGGCATGCCGCCGAGGACCATGGCGATGAGGAGCTTGGTCTCGAACATGTTGCCGGAGGAAGCGGTGACGGAGCCGACCTTGATGGCGTTGACGAAGGCGGCCAGGCCGATGATGCAGCCGGCGACCACGTAGACGAGGATCTTGGTCTTCTGGACCTTGATGCCGGCGAAGCGGGCGGCCTTCTCGTTGGCGCCGATGGCCTTGAGGTTGTGGCCGATGCAGGTGAAGCGGGTCACGACGTAAGTCACGATAAGCACGGCGATGGTGATGCCCATGAGGAAGCCCATGTCGTTGAAGCTGCCCTGCACGTAGGTGGCGGCGTAGACCGGGTTCTGGGTGGTGATGAGCTGGACGACGCCGCGCAGCAGGAACATGGTGCAGTTCGTGACGACGAAGGACGCGATCTGACCCTTGACGTGCAGCAGCGCGTTGACGAGCGAGATGGCGGCGCCGGTGACGATGGAGCCGGCCAGCGCGAGCGCGAGGTTCGTCTGCGACAGGTAGCAGAACACGGCGCAGCAGATGCCGAGCATCGAGCCCTGCGAGAAGTCCAGGCAGCCCATCGTCATGATGAGCCAGATGCCGCACGCGCCGATCATGAGCATGTAGCCGCCCGAGAGAATCAGCGTGAGGTTCTTCGGCGTGAGGATGTTGCCACCGGTCGCGACGGCGAAGAAGACCACGATGATCGCGAACGCCACAAAGGGCAGGAAGGTCTGGATCTGAGCGAAGTCAAAGGACTTCTTGGGTGCGGCCTTGGTATCGGCGACCGCGGTGTTGTTGGATGCCATTCGTCTTCCCTCCTAGACCATCTTGGCGATGAGGTCCTGGTCGGTAAGCTCCGGGCTGCGCTGCAGCTCGGCGTTGATCTTGCCGTCCTTCATGATGTAGATGCGGTCGCACATGCCGATGAGCTCCATGATCTCCTCGGAGATGATGAGGATGGCCTTGCCCTCGGCGCGCATGTCCTCGAGCAGCTGGTAGATGGCCGCCTTGACCTTGATGTCGATGCCGCGGGTGGGCGAGTCGAGCACGAGGATGTCGGACTTCTTGCCGAGCCAGCGGGCCAGGACGACCTTCTGCTTGTTGCCGCCGGAGAGCGCGGAGACGTGCTGCTTGACGTTGACCATCTTGGTCTGCATCTGGGCGGCGTAGGTGTCGGCGAACTCGCGGAGCTTCTTGTCGGAGAGGAACGTGCCCATGTCGCGCATCGAGGGGATGGTGATGTTGTCCTCGATGGAGTCGTTGATGAGCAGCGACTCGTTGTCGCGGTCCTTGGAGGCGTAGGCGATGGAGTGGTTGATGGCCGTGTTGATGTCGTTGACGTGGGTGCCGTCGGCAAGAACGACCTCGCCGGTACGGTCATAAGAGGCACCGAAGATGGCCTTGCCGACCTCGTGCATGCCGCACTCGGACAGGCCGCCGAAGCCGAGGATCTCGCCGTAGTGCAGGTCGAAGGTCAGGTCCTCGACCTCGCCGGGGACGCTCACGTTCTTGACGCTGACGGCGACCTGGCCGGCCTTCTCGGCGGTGTAGTCGGGATAGTCGGTGCGGTAGTAGTGGTCGTCCATCTCGCGGCCGACCATGAGGGTCTTCAGCTTGTCCTCGTCGACGTCGGACTTGTTCACCGTGGTGATGTAGTCGCCATCGCGCAGGATGGAGATGCGGTCGGACATCTCGATGACCTCAGCCATGTCGTGCGAGATGAAGATGACGCAGTGGCCCTTGGCGCGGACGTCGCGCATGACCTCGAAGAGCTTCTTGCGGCCGCCCTCGCCGAGCGCCGTGGTGGTCTCGTCGACGACCAGGATGTCCGGGTCGAAGTAGGTGGAGCGCACGATCTCGACGAGCTTGCGGTCCTCGAAGTCGTAGTTGTCGACCACGAGGTCGGCCTTGATGTGGCCGAGGCCGTAGGAGTCGAGAAGCTCCTGGGCCTTCTTGTTCATGGCGCCGGTGTTCTTGATGCCGGCGTGGACGAACTGGTCCTCGTCGCCGAGGAACATGTTCTCGGCCACGGTGAGGCCGGGCAGGGTGCCCGTCTCCTGGACGACGATGGCGATGCCGTGGTGGTTGGCGTCGACCTGGTTCTTGGGCGCGACCTGCTGGCCGCGGAGGGTGAAGGTGCCGCCGCCGATGGGCAGGATGCCCGTGAGCATGTTGGTGAAGGTGGACTTGCCGGAGCCGTTCTCGCCGATAAGCGCGTGGATCTCGCCCTCGTAGAAGTCGAGGGAGACCTCCTTGACGGCGTGCGTGGGGCCGAACTTCTTGTCGATCTTCTCGCCGTGGAGCAAAAGCTTCTGTTCAGACATGGTGGTATCCCTCCTTTACTTGACTACGGCGCCCTTGACGCGCTTGGTGGTGCACAGGACGATGAGGAGCAGCGTGGCGCCCGAGACGATGTTGTTGATCGTGATGGGCATGCCGAGCGCGGTGAAGCCGGCGAACATCATGGCGATGAGGAACTCGCCGAGGACGATGGCGGCGACGGGGTGGCCGTACTTCTTGAAGGCCAGGCCGAAGAACGCGCCCATGAGCGGCTTGAAGTTGAGCGACTGGGACTGCATGCCGGTCATCGGGGTCTGCGAGGTGCCGTAGCCGATGTAGAGGACGGCCATGATGCCCACGAAGGTGGAGCAGAGCACGAAGGCGATGAACTTGTACTTGTCGATCTGGACGCCCATGTTCTTTGCCGTGAGCTCGTTGGCGCCGATGGCGTTGGCGTAGGTGCCGAGCTTGGTGTACTTGAGCAGGAACGTGCAGACCGCGAAGGCGATGAGCGCCAGGATGAGGTTCCAGGGATAGGAGCCGAAGAGCTTGTACTCGTCAGCCAAGCGGGTGCCAGCCCAGTTGGAGGCGAAGACCGAGAAGGACTCGTAAAGAAGCGACAGGCCGACGGTGACGATCAGCGACGGGATGCGCAGCTTGGTGTAGGCCAGGCCGTTGCAGGCGCCGAGGACCGCGCCGCACAGAATCGGGCCGACGACGACGCCGACGAGGCCGAACTGCTGGGAGCAGCCGATGGCGATGAGCTCGGCGAGCACGAGGACGGAGCCCACGGAGAAGTCCCAGAGGCCCATCGTGACGATGAAGTAGAGGCCGCAGCCTCCGACGGCGTAGATGAGGCCCGTCTGGAGGTAAGTAAGCATCTGGTCAGGAGACCCGAACGAGTCCTGGCACAGAACCTTGAACACCACCCAGCACAGAGCCGTGACGATGAGGAGCAGAGCGACGCCGTACCACTGGCTCTGCCTCGCCTTCTTTAGAAGTTCCATTCACCGATCCTTCCCTTGGTAACCCACAGATCCGTTCATAAATGTGGGGGCAGGCCCAGGGACCCCAGGCCCGCCCCCAGCTAACGGAGCAAAACTAGCCTGCTGCGCTTACGCGTGACGCGTCTTGACGTCCTCGATGGAGAGGCTGGTGGCAGCGGTGTTGAGCGCGTCGAAGTCCTTCTCGCCGAGCTCCTTCATCTCGTCGTCCGTGTAGGGGGCGTCGTCGACGAAGTACTTCTCGTAGTCCTCGTACTCCTTGACGGAGGAAACGAAGACGTAGGGGAACTTGATCTCCTTGCCGAAGTCGCCGGTCTTGGGCATGTAGGTCTCGGAGCCCTTGCAGGCGTTGTAGACCATGATGAAGGCGTAGAGCGGGTCGCAGAAGTGGCCGCCGGACTCGCAGTACATACCGCCGGTCTCGAGCTGATCCTTGAGGTCGTCCAGGAAGTCGGTGGAGGCGACGCGGATCTTGCCGGTGAGGCCCATGTTCTTGAGCTGGCCCACGGAGCCGACCAGCGGGTCGCCGCCGCCGCCGGCGACAATCAGGGCGTCCATGCTCGCGTCGGCGTTGTAGAACTGCTGCGTGACGTTAGCGCCCTCGGTGGAGGAGGTGTTGGCGTACTGCGGGTCGGAGAGGGTAGCCTGGTCGCTCGGGTTGGCGGCGTTCCACTTCTCGACGCCGGACTTGTAGCCCTTCCAGCGCTCCTGGAAGGTGGCGTCGCCGACGGTCCAGGCCTCGAGCTTGATGTTGCGGGCGCCCTTCTGGATGCCCTCGTAGGCGTCGGCGTTGTCGGCGGTCAGGAGCTCGATGAGCTTCTCGCCGTTGCCGACCTCGTCCTCGTGGACGGCGCCGACGTAGTACTCGGAGTTCTCGGCGACGGTGTAGACGTCAGGCGAGTTCTCCTTGGAGATCATGCGGTAGAACTGGGCCAGGTAGACCTGGTTGTCGTTGCAGGTGTTGATGGCGGAGGTCATCTCGGAGTCGGCGGAGTTGCAGACGACGATGCCGTTGCAGCCGGCGGCGCAGAGCTCCTCGATGGAAGCGGTGAC
This sequence comes from Paludibacteraceae bacterium, assembly GCA_963640745.1. Taxonomy (GTDB): domain Bacteria; phylum Actinomycetota; class Coriobacteriia; order Coriobacteriales; family Atopobiaceae; genus Paratractidigestivibacter. The sequence continues at coordinate 16,502 of CAVIBB010000006.1, read as the reverse complement.
CTGCTCGGAGACGTGGCCCTGGTCCTTGGTGATGACCTCGACGCCGAGGATGTCGGCGGCCTTCTTGATGATCTCGACGGAGAGCTTGCCGAGGGCGTCGGTGGACGACCAGATGGAGACGCCGATCTTGACGCTGTCGCCGGAGGCGCTGGAGCCGCCGTCGGAGCTGGAGCTGGAGCCGGAGCAGCCGGCAAGGCCAGCGAGACCCGCGACACCGCCGGTGAGGCCGGCATACTTGAGGAAGTTCCTCCTCGAAACGTTACCCATGATGTTTCCTTCCCTTCGTGTTGCTTCCCCCGCCCGCACCCATGTGCGAGCGCACTGAAAACATGACTAAACAGTTATCGAAACTGTTTAGTTCATTCCTAACGTTGTGCGGTGTGTTTAGCGCCGCTGTTTGGTGGGTCTCGTCGCATTGGGTTTAGTGGCGATGCCTGCGACTTACCCGCTTACCGTTATGAAGTGCCGTTCGTCGAAACATGCCTTGTTCCTGCGGAAACGCTTGTGCAGGAGCTGGGCGAAACGCTTTGGTAACCACTTGCTGAGTCAATTTTTAATCCCTTACAAACCGTTTGCAGAGGGCTTCTGCCGTCAGCGGTAGAGAATGAATCGCGAGCGGTCTGTTTACATATTTGTTTAGATAGAAACGCCTGTTGAGATGATTTCATGTTTAGTTTTGTTTATATGTTCTGGCGCTTTGGCGGTAAAAGGAGGCCGCTGGCGAACCGATTGTGCCGCGCTCGGGGCCCGCGCGCAGGCGATATAAACAGCGGGCCAAAACACGCCCGGCGTTGCGCATGCGTTACCTCGGGCAGCGCGGATGCGGGCGCGGCGCTCGCGAACCTTATAATGGGCGCACGTTTAACCAGCCGCGATTTGCCGCGCGACGACGCAAAGGGGCACGTAAGTGGACATCACTCCGCAGGAAGTTGCCGAGACCCTCTCGATGGTCTCCGAGCAGAACCTCGACCTCCGCACCATCACCATGGGCATCAGCCTGGCCGGCTGCGCCGACGAGGATATGGGCCGCATGTGCGACAAGGTCTACGACAAGATCACCACCACGGCCGAGAACCTGGTCAAGACCGCCGATGACCTGCAGGACGAGTACGGCATCCCCATCGCGAACAAGCGCGTGAGCGTGACCCCGGTGGCCCAGATCGCCGCCGGCTGCAAGGACGAGGACCTCTCCCCCATCGCGCACGCCATGGACCGCGCGGCCGAGACCCTGGGCATCGACTTCATGGGCGGTTTCTCGGCCCTTGTGCAGAAGGGCATGGGCGTCACCGACCGCAAGCTCATCAACTCGATTCCCGAGGCGCTAGCCACGACCGAGCGCGTGTGCTCGTCGCTGAACATCGCCTCCACGCGCGCTGGCATCAACATGGACGCCGTGCTTCTTTCCGCCGAGACCATCCTGGAGTGCGCGCGCCGCACTGTCGACATCGACTGCTACGGCGCGGCCAAGTTCGTCGTCTTTGCGAACATGGTTGAGGACTCGCCGTTCATGGCGGGCGCCGTCCACGGCTCGGGCGAGGCCGACGCCGTGATCAACGTGGGCGTCTCCGGCCCGGGCGTGATGGCCGCCGCCCTCTCCGAGCTTCCCGATTCCGCGAACCTCATGGAGGTCGCCGAGCAGATCAAGAAGACCGCGTTCAAGATCACGCGCGCCGGCGAGCTCATGAGCCGCGAAGCGAGCCGCCGCTTGGGCGTCGAGAAGGGCATCGTGGACCTCTCGCTCGCGCCGACCCCGGCCGCCGGCGACTCCGTGGCAAAAATCCTGGAGATCATCGGCGTCGGCGAGTGCGGCGGCCCCGGCACCACGGCGGCGCTCGCGCTTCTCAACGACTGCGTCAAGAAGGGCGGCGTCATGGCGTCGTCCTCCGTGGGCGGCCTTTCCGGCGCGTTTATCCCCGTGTCCGAGGACGCCGGCATGATCCAGGCGGCCATCGACGGCGCGCTCTCCATCGAGAAGCTCGAGGCCATGACCTGCGTGTGCTCCGTGGGCCTCGACATGATCGCCGTGCCGGGCGACACCTCGGTTGAGGCCATCGCCGGCATCATCGCCGACGAGATGGCCATCGGCGTGATCAACACCAAGACCACGGCCGTGCGCCTGATCCCGGCCATCGGCAAGTCCGAGGGCGACATGCTCGAGTTCGGCGGCCTCTTTGGCTCCGCGCCGGTCATGCCCGTGAACAAGCACGCCGGCACCGTCCTCGCGCACCGCGGCGGGCGCTTCCCGGCCCCGATGAACTCGCTGAAGAACTAGCGGGGCTGGCGGGCTGAGGCCGAAGTCTGGCCTGGGGCCCAATCGTCGAGTTCAAAACTCCTCACCTAGTCGCTTGTATTTCTTCTTGCCAGCTGTCCAACTGGGCTTTTGACGGCAAGAAGCACGGAGAGACACGCTAGGTGAGGAGTTTTTCTTTATGCCGAGCGGTCGGTCCCGCCGGGAAACAGCTCGATGAAGAGACGACGACGGCGCTGCATTTGGATCTCGTCGGGCACGACAAGCTCCACGTCGAGCAGCCTGGCTATTTGGCTGGCAAGAAGAGCCGTCCCCTCGAGGGTCGACACGTTGTGCGTGGCCACGCGCAGGACGCGGTAGCCGGCGGCGACAAGGGCATTCGACCGCGCGGCGTCGCGCGCAGCAAGAACCGCGCCCTTGTCCGCATGGAACTCGGCGCTGTCGTACTCGAGGGCCAGGCGCTCCTCGGCCCAAAGGAAATCCGGCTTGACGCTTCGGGGCCCGTCGCCCGGCCCGTCAACCGCAATCGTCACGTTTAGCAGGGGTTTCTTGATTCCGAAGCCGCCAAAGTCCACCGGAAGCGTCAGCATGAGGGCAAGGGCCGTCTCCATGGGCGAGGCGCAGCCCTCGAGCATGAGGTCGGCCACCGCGTGGGCCCTTCTTGCCGCCGCATTGGGATACACGCCGTCGATCGTGGCCCGCAGGCTCCGCGCGGACATCACCGGCTCGCAGTCATAGCGGGCGGCTCCGTCTCGGCCGCCCAGCCGGTAGGTCCCCGCGAACTCGCAGGCCAGCACGGTCGCAGCAACCAGGCGACGCTTCTGCTCCCATTTATGGGGCCACTCGGCCACGAGGCTTCGCGAGGGCTCGCCGGCTTCTCTCAACAATTCGCTTTGAGTTTTGATGAACAGTACAAACTCGTCGAGAAACGCGTCGAGCCTGGCAAACGACCCGCAAAGCTGCAGGATTACAAACTCCGGGCCGCTCACCACAAGCAAGGGCGCGACGAGCCGGCACGCGCCCGGCGGAACCGGTGTGCTCCACACGTGAAAGACCGCGCCTTTTCCCTGGCTGCGAAGGCGGCTCTGGGGGACGAGCAGGTCGACCGGCCGCTTCTCGATGCCAAGGGACGCGAGGTCGACCTCGGCGGCGAGCTTCTTGAAGTCGCCCTGCCTGGCCACGCAGTCTCCCCAAACGGGAAGCAGCCGCGCCGCCTCGGGCCAGGGGCGCGCTTCTTGCCACGTCCTTCGCGCGGAGAGCCGCCTGATGGCCTCCACGGCTGACTCGCAGCAGACAAAACCATGCACGGCCGGCCCCTTTGCAAAGAAAACTCCTCATCTGGTCTCTGATTTTGCTTCTCGCTCGTTTCCCAACTGGGCTTTTATCGGCAAGAGGCGCAAATAGAGACGCTAGGTGAGGAGTTTTTCGAAGACGAACGGCGAAGACGAACTGCGAGGGACCAAGAAAACCCGCCGCAAAACCTACCCCAGGAAGCGGACCTCGGGCTCCAGGCGAACGCCGAACTGGCGCTCGACCTCGTCCTGGACGTGCTCAATCACGGCGTGGACGTCGGCCGCGGTGGCGTTGTCCACGTTGACGACGAAGCCGGCGTGCTTCTTGCTAACGGCCGCGCCGCCGGACTGGTAGCCCTTGAGGCCCGCGTCGGTGATGAGCTTGCCTGCGAAATAGCCCTCGGGACGCTTGAAGGTCGAGCCGGCGGAAGGCAGCTCGAGCGGCTGCTTCTCTTCGCGCTGGCGCGTGAGGTCGTCCATCGTCGCACGGATCTTCTCGGGGTCGCCGCGGTCCAGGTCGAAGGTCGCGGACAGCACGACCCAGCCCTCCTCGGCGATGCGGCTCTTGCGGTAGCCGAGCGCGAGGTCCTCGACCGCCACGTCGTCCATCGACCCGTCGGGAAGAAGCACGCGGACCTCCTTGAGGACGTCGGCCATGCACCCGCCGTACGCACCCGCGTTCATGAAGCACGCGCCGCCGACCGAACCCGGGATGCCGCAGGCGAACTCAAGGCCGGAAAGCCCCAGCTCGCAGGCCATCTCGGACGCCTCGCGCAGGCCGACGCCCGCCTGGCAGCACATCTCGTCGCCCTCGACCGTGACGCCCATAAGCCCGTCCGCCACCGCCACGATGACGCCGCGGTAACCCTCGTCAGAAACGAGCAGGTCGGAGCCGCATCCCAACACGAAGTAATCGACGCCGGCCTCCTTGCACGCGACAATGACGTCGCGGACCTCGTCGTAGTCGTCGGGGATGGCGTAGAAGTCGGCGGGGCCGCCTACCTCGAAGGTCGTGTGCTCGCTCATCGGCTCGTCAAGCAGGAGATTGTCCTCGCCGACGATGGCACGCAGCTTCCATTCGAGGGGACTGTCGCTGTCGGACATCGTTTCCTTTCGGTCGTCCATCAGGGATATGCGCAGGTACGCATGCGCGAGTATAACAGGGCGCCAACAATTTCCCCGCCTAGTCGCAAAGGCCTTACGTAAGTGATATAGTCCCGACTTGTCAGTTTCAGGGCGGGGTGAAATTCCCCACTGGCGGTAACGGTCCCGCGGCGTGCGCGCCGAGGCACGGGCAACCGAAGTCCGCGACCCGCGAATACGCGGTTGACCTGGTGAGATTCCAGGACCAACGGTTAAAGTCCGGATGGAAGAAACGGAGGCCGTAATGGCTACTTCCACGTCTGCTATGCACGACACGCACTCCACCACCGCAGGGTCCGGCTGGTCCACCCGCCGCATCGCGGTGACGGCGCTCTTCTGCGCGCTGTCGCTTATTGCCAGCTTCATCGAGATCCCCATCTTCCCGCCCGCGGCGTGGCTCAAGTACGACCCGTCCTGCGTGTTCGCGCTGGTCGCCGGCATCGCGTTCGGGCCGGTCACGGGCACCATCGTGGTTGTGATGTCGTGGTTCCTCCACCTCATTTTCTCGTTCAACCCGTGGGGCGCGCTCATGGCCATCGTGGCCAACGTGGCGCTCGTCGTTCCGTGCTCGCTCATCGCGCGCAAGGTTACCGGCGCGCGCGGCCTGGCGCTCGGCATGAGCGTGGGCGCCGTCGTCACCCTCGCCGTGTGCGTGGTCATGAACATCATCGTGACGCCGCTCTACACCACGGTCGACGTGGCCACCGTCGTCGGCATGATCGTGCCGATCCTGCTGCCGTTCAACGTGCTCAAGATCGTGCTCAACTGCGTCGTGACCGCGCTGGTGCAGAAGCCGGTCTCTAAGGTCCTGGGCGAGTAGGGCACCAGGATTGGCAACCGAGGCAACAAATGATTTGACGAAGAGGGGCGCCGTGGTGCGCCTCTCTTCCGTAACGCTGCGCTACGGGGACGCGCGCGCTCTCGACGGCGTGAGCCTCGAGATTCCGCGCGGGCAGCGCGTGTGCGTGCTGGGGGCCAACGGCTCGGGAAAGTCGACCCTGGCGAGCGTGATCTGCGGGCTTCTTGCCCCGGACGAGGGGTCGGTCGAGCTCGTGGGCGAGGCGGTATGCGCAAATGGGGTCCCCGACCTCGAGGCGTATAGGCGCGCGCGGCGCGGGCTCGGGCTCGTGTTCCAGAACCCGGACGACCAGATCGTGACGAGCGTCGTGGCCGACGACGTTGCGTTCGGCCCGGAGAACCTGGGGCTGCCGCGCGAGGAGATCGCGGCGCGCGTGGACCGCGAGCTGCGGCGCGTGGCCCTCACGGAGTACGCCGCCAGCGACCCGTCGCGCATGAGCGGCGGGCAGCGGCAGCGTGTGTGCATCGCGGGCGCGCTCGCCATGGAGCCGCAGGTACTCGTGCTGGACGAGCCTTCCTCGCTGCTCGACGTGCGCGGGCGCGAGGCCATCATGCGGGTAATGGGGCGACTTGCCGCGGCGGGCACCACGCTCGTGCACGTGACCCACTTTATGGACGAGGCTCTCGCGGCCGACCGCGTCATCGTGATGGACCGCGGGCGCGTCGCTCTCGACGGGACGCCGGGCGAGGTTTTTTGCGAGAAGAACGCGCAGGTCATCGGTGAGCTGGGGCTCGAGCTGCCGTTCGAGCTGCGGCTGGCGGAGACTCGGCGCGCGACGAGCGTGGACGACGCAACCGCCGAAACGCACCCCACCCCATCCAACGAGACGGTCTGCGAGGTCCGCGGGGTCGATTATTCCTACGTCCGCGGCAAGAAGGCCCTGGACGGCGTCTCTTTTGATGTCAAACGCGGCGAGTCCGTCGCCATCGTCGGCCAGACCGGATCGGGAAAATCGACCTTGATGCGCCTGCTCTGCGGACTCGAGGCCCCCGACGCCGGCACCGTGACCGTCAACGGCGCGACCACGGCAAACAAGCGCGGCCGCCGGGCGGTCCGCGCCTCCGTCGGCTACGTCATGCAGCACCCCGAGCGGCAGCTCTTTGCGCCCACCGTGGCCGAAGACGTCGCGTTCGGGCCCCGCAACCAGGGCCTTTCTTCCGACGAGGTGGCGCGGCGCGTCGACTACGCGCTCGATCTCGTCGGCCTCGGCAAGAAGCGCGACCACTCCCCCTTCGAGCTCTCCGGCGGCCAGAAGCGCCTCGCGGCCATCGCGGGGATCCTCGCCATGAAGCCGGAGCTGCTCGTGCTCGACGAGCCGACGGCGGGACTCGACCCGCGCGGACGAGCGCGCCTGCGAGCGCTTCTGGCCGACCTGCGGGCAAGCGGGGCGACCCTCGTTCAGGTCACCCACTCCATGGAAGACGCGGCGCGCGCCGACCGCGTCATCGTGCTCGACCAGTCGCGCGTCATCGCTAACGGAACGCCTGCCGAGGTCTTCTCTAAAGCAAACGAACCGCAGCTCAAAGCTTGCGGGCTGGGTGTCCCAAAGGCACTGGCGCATGCATGGGCACTCGAGGCCGCCGGTCACGCGCCGCTGGGCGACCCGCTGACCACCGATGCGCTCGCCCGCGCGCTCAACCAGACAGAAGGGACGGCCGCCCATGGCATTTAAGCTCACGGTCGGCCAGTACTATGAAGCCGACTCCCCCGTCCATGCCCTCGACGCGCGCGTCAAGTTCTGCTGCGCATTCGCCTCGATGATCGCGCTCTTCTGTGCGAGCAATCCGGCGCAGCTCGCGGCCGGCGCGGTTTTTGCCGTGGCGGCGGTTGGCGCGAGCCGCGTGCCCCTGGGGCGCATCGCGGCGCAGATAAAGCCGCTGGTTTTCTTCCTCGGAGCGCTCTCGCTCTTCAATCTTATATTTGTGCAGGCGGGAAGCACGATCCTGGTCGCGGGGCCGCTGCGCATTACCGACGGCGGCGTTTGGGCGGCGATCCTGTACACCGCGCGCTTTGCCCTGGCCCTGGCCGTCGGCTCGCTCATTCTGCTGACCACGACGCCGACCGAGCTTTCCGACGCCTTCGACGCCATGCTGGCGCCGCTTGCACGGTTCGGCCTGCCCGCCCACGAGATCGCGATGGTCTTTAGCCTCATGCTGCGCTTTGTGCCCACCATCGCCGACGAGACCTCCGCCATCCTTGATGCGCAGGCCATGCGCGGTGGCGCGCTTGACGAGGGCGGGATCGGCCGGCGCGTGCGGGCCATCGTACCGGTCGTGGTCGCGCTTCTGGCAAGTGGCCTGCGCCACGCCGAGGGGCTCGCGCGCGCCCTCGATGCCCGCTGCTACGAAGGCGGCGAGGGGCGCACCCACCTGCACGAGCAGCGCATTTGCGGCCGCGACGGCGTCGCCGCCGCCATCACCGTGGTTTTTATCGTCGCGGTCGTCTATTTGGCCTAGTGCCAGGGCGGAAATCGGCCCCGCGAGCGCCCGAAACGGACGTCGCAGGGCCCTCTAATTGGCCATGCCCGAGATATCCCACTTTAAAATTCAATTCGCGGAGTAGAGAAGGCCTTTTTGGGCACGTTTTGCCTGTTGAGCAACCTCGGATACTCGACGAATCCAATTTTAAAATGGGATATCTCGGGCATGCCGGTTTAGACCCCCGTCCAGGCCTCATTTAAAGCCACCGCGGGCCCCATTTAGCGCGTTTCGACGCCCGCCCGACGCGCCCCGCGGCTCCCAAGCGCTCCCGTCCCCGTCAAACTCGCCGCAGGGACATCGCGTAACACCCACGCCACACTCGTCGGATACAATCGGCGCACTTACGCTTATGCACTTGCGACCAGCACCGTATAAAGGAGACCCCATGCGCAAGGTGAACGTCGGCATCATCGGCCTCGGAACGGTGGGCGGGGGCGTCGCGCGCCTCATCAACACCCACCACGACGATTACGTCGCCAGCTACGGCATTGACCTGGGCATCGCCCGCGCCTGCGCGCTCGAGCCCGAGGCCGCCCGCGCTTGCGGCATCGCCGACGAGGCCTTCACCACCGACTGGCACGACGTGGTGAGCGACCCGGCCGTCGACGTCGTGGTCGAGCTCATCGGCGGCGAGCACCCCGCCACCGAGATCTACGAGGCCGCCTTCGCCGCCGGCAAGCACGTCGTCACCGCCAACAAGGCCCTGCTCGGCCGCCACGTCGAGGCGCTCGCGGCCAAGGCCCGCGAGAACGGCGTCCAGCTCAAGTGCGAGGCCAGCTGCGGCGGCGGCATCCCCATCGTGAGCACGCTCGAGCACGACCTCGTGGGCAACAAGATCCTCACCATCGCCGGCATCCTCAACGGCACCACCAACTACATCCTCTCGCGCATGGAGGCCGAGGGCGCCGACTACGCCGACGTTCTCGCCGACGCCCAGGCCAAGGGCTACGCCGAGGCCAACCCCTCCGCCGACGTCGACGGCTTCGACGCCGCGAGCAAGACGGCCATCCTCGCCTCCATCGGCTTCGGCACCCGCGTGACCACCGACGACGTCTTCCAGCAGGGCATCCGCACCATCGCTGCCGAGGACATCGCCCAGGCCCACGAGCTCGGCTACACCATCAAGCTGCTCGGCATTGCCCGCAACACCCCCGCCGGCGTCGACGCGCGCGTGCACCCCACGCTCATTCCGCTCGATCACCAGCTCGCCAAGGTCTCCCTGGCGCCATGAACGCCGTCTACGTCGTGGGCGACGCCGTGGGCGAGACCATGTTCTACGGCGCGGGCGCGGGCTCCTTCCCCACCGCGAGCGCCGTCGTGGGCGACATCCTGACCCTCGCCGACCCCATCTCCAAGGGCGCCGAGCCCCTGCCCGAGGCCGAGCCCTTCAAGCAGACCCTGCCGCTGCGCCCGATGGACGAGCTCGAGACCAAGTACTATGTGCGCCTCAAGGTCGCCGACCGCGTGGGCGCGCTCGCCGAGGTCGTGGGCGTCTTTGCCAAGAACGATATCTCCATCAGCCTGATCAACCAGGTCGAGGACGCGGCGACCGACGGCGCGGCCTGCTCCGTCATCTTCCTCACCCACAAGGCCGTCGAGAAGAACATGCAGGCCGCCGCGGCCGAGCTCGCCGGCGCCGACTGCGTGGCCGAGGTTGCCAACGTCCTGCGCATCGAGGACGTTGCCGCCTGGACCGACGGCGTGATGGCCAACTAACAAAGCGCGCCGCCCGAACCGGGCGCGTCCCGCAACTTCTTCAGCCCCGACGGCCCCCACGCGAGCCGCCGGGGCTGTTTTGGCAGCACCGCCCCGACAGAAAGGAGACCGCATGATCCTCTCGCTTCAAGGATGCATGGCCGTCGGAAAGACAACCGCCGTGCATTACCTGCAGGAACAAGCCCCCTATCTGCATATTAGCCTGGAAGATCACGGCGCCACCATCGCCGAGGTCCAGCGCCGGGGCCTTAACAAAAACCGCTACGAGGACTATCTGGAAATTCAGCGGCTTTGGCTCGCCAATGAGGTCGAGCGGCACGAGCAAGCGCTTGCCCACTCCCATACCATCATGGATTTCGGCGCGGAGGAGATCGAGTTCTACACGCTCAATTACCCGCGCAGCATCGGCGAGGACTGGGAGGTTGAGGAGCCGCTTCACGTCGAGCTCGAGGCGGTGCGCGCGTGCCTGCCCGACCGCATCCTTTTCTTGGACGCCTCCGACGAGACGCTGCGAGCACACAAGGCGGGCGACCCCACGCGCAAGCGGCGGTTCTTCGAGCAGCACCTTCAGACTCTGCTCCCGCTCAAGCGCGAGTGGTTTCGCCACAAGGACAACGTCGACTACCTGCGGGTCGACGACCTGTCCGCCGATGAGGTCGGCGAGCGCGTCAGGCAGTGGTGCGACCTGTGCATCGGGCGGGCCTCGGGGCAGATCTGAGAGCAGACCTGAGGCCAGACCAAGGGCGGCCTCGAGACCGGGCCGCAAGGCAGGGGCCCAAACAAAAAGTATGGCCTTTGAGCTGCGCTTTATCGGTGAACGGTAGCTTAATTGCCGTAGAATGGACGGGTTACAGCCATCCTCGTCCAGGAGGTCACTCTATGGTCTCTCGCGTCTACGTCGAGAAGAAGCCCGGATTCGACGGCGAAGCCAAGTCCCTTGAGCGCGAGCTGCGTCAGCTGCTCGGCATCGACGGCATCGCCAACCTGCGCATCATCAACCGTTACGACGTCGAGGGCATCGACGAGGAGCTCTTTGCCTCCTGCGTGCCCACCGTCTTCTCGGAGCCGCAGACCGACACCGCGAGCGCGCAGATGCCCGCCACGGCCGACGGCGCGACCGTCTTCGCGGTGGAGTTCCTCCCCGGCCAGTTCGACCAGCGCGCCGATTCCGCGGCCGAGTGCATCCAGCTCATCTCCCAGGGCGAGCGCCCGACGGTCCGCTCCGCCAAGGTCTACGTGCTCGAGGGCGAGCTCACCGAGGCCGACGTCGCCGCCGTCAAGCACTACGTGATCAACCCGGTCGAGGCCCGCGAGGCCAGCCTCGAGGCGCGCGAGACGCTCACCGCCAAGGTCCCCGAGCCCGAGCCGGTCGAGGTCCTCGAGGACTTCCTCACCCTCAACGAGGACCAGCTCAAGGCCTTTATCGCCGAGCGCGGCCTTGCCATGGACCTCGCCGACATCAAGTTCTGCCAGGAGTACTTCGCCGGCGAGGGCCGCGTGCCGACCATTACCGAGATCAAGATGATCGACACCTACTGGTCCGACCACTGCCGCCACACCACCTTCGGCACGCGCCTGCACCACATCCTCTCGGGCGACCCGCGCGTCAAGGACGCCTTTACCCGCTACCAGTCCATGCGCCACGAGCTCGGCCGCGACGAGAAGCCCATCTGCCTTATGGACATGGGCACCATCGGCGCCAAGTACCTCAAGGCCAAGGGCATCCTCAAGAACCTCGACGAGTCCGAGGAGATCAACGCCTGCACCGTCAAGTGCAAGGTCGACGTCGACGGCGAGGAGCAGGACTGGCTCTACCTCTTTAAGAACGAGACCCACAACCACCCGACCGAGATCGAGCCCTTCGGCGGCGCGGCCACCTGCATCGGCGGCGCCATCCGCGACCCGCTCTCCGGCCGCAGCTACGTCTACCAGGCCATGCGCGTCACCGGCGCGGCCGACCCGACCGTCCCCGTATCCGAGACCCTCGAGGGCAAGCTCCCCCAGCGCAAGCTCGTGACCACCGCCGCGGCCGGCTACTCCAGCTACGGCAACCAGATCGGCCTCGCCACCGGCCAGGTCTCCGAGCTCTACCACCCCGGCTACGTGGCCAAGCGCATGGAGATCGGCGCCGTCGTGGCGGCCACCCCGGCCTCCCACGTGCGCCGCGAGTGCCCCGCCCCCGGCGACGTCATCGTGCTTCTCGGCGGCCGCACCGGCCGTGACGGCATCGGCGGCGCGACCGGCTCGTCGAAGGCCCACAACGTCGATTCCCTGGAGAAGGA
>CAVIBB010000006.1:0-4472 GCA_963640745.1 Paludibacteraceae bacterium | reverse complement strand
GCCTCGAGGAGTGCGGCGCCGAGGTGCAGAAGGGCAACGCCCCCATCGAGCGCAAGCTCCAGCGCCTCTTCCGCCGCGGCGACGCCTGCCGCCTGATCAAGCGCTGCAACGACTTCGGCGCCGGCGGCGTCTCGGTCGCCATCGGCGAGCTGGCCGACGGCCTGCACGTCGACCTCAACGCCGTCCCCAAGAAGTACGAGGGCCTTGACGGCACCGAGCTCGCCATCTCCGAGTCCCAGGAGCGCATGGCCGTGGCCCTGGCACCCGAGGACGTCGAGGAGTTCCTCGGCTACGCCCGCGAGGAGAACCTCGAGGCCACCCCGGTCGCGACCGTGACCGCCGACCCGCGCCTGACCATGGGCTGGAACGGCAAGACGATCGTCGACGTGAGCCGCGAGTTCCTCGCCTCCAACGGCGCGCCCAAGGACCAGGAGGTCCACGTGGCCATGCCGTCCGAGTACGAGCGCGACTGGGCCGGCGACACCCTCGCCGAGAAGCTCCACAGCCTGGTGACCGACCTCAACGTCGCGTCCAACAAGGGCCTCTCCGAGCGCTTCGACTCCACCATCGGCGCCGCCACCGTCCTCATGCCCTTCGGCGGAAAGACCCAGCTCACGCCCGCCATGGCCATGGCCGCCAAGCTCCCCGTGGACGGCGAGACGACCACCTGCTCCGGCATGGCGTGGGGCTTCAACCCCTACCTCATGGAGGCCGACCAGTTCACCGGCGCGTATCTCTCCGTCGTCGAGTCGGTGAGCCGCCTCGTGGCCGCCGGCTTCGAGCACAAGGGCTTCTATCTCACGTTCCAGGAGTACTTCGAGAAGCTCCGCGACGAGCCCGAGCGCTGGGGCAAGCCCATGGCCGCCGTCCTCGGCGCCCTCATGGCGCAGGTCGACCTCGGCATCGGTTCCATCGGCGGCAAGGACTCCATGTCCGGCAGCTTCGAGGACCTCGACGTGCCGCCCACGCTCGTCTCGTTTGCGACGGGCCTCGGCAAGGTCGACCGCGTGACCTCCCCCGAGTTCAAGGGCGTGGGCCACAAGGTCATCGTGCTCTCCCCCAACTACGACGGCGACGGCCTCACGCCGCTGGCCACCTCCGAGCTCGCGCTCTACGACATCGTCGAGGAGCTTATTGGCAACGGCGGCGCGCTCGCCGTGTCCACGCTGGGCTACGGCTGCGCGGCCGAGGCGCTCTTTAAGATGTGCGTCGGCAACCAGCTCGGCCTTTCTTGCGACCCGGCGTTTGAGGCCGAGGCGCTCTTCTGCCCTGCGTACGGCAGCTTTATCGTGGAGCTCGCCGACGACGCCGAGGTCCCGGCGCTGCACGACGGCGTGACCGGTTACGTCCTGGGCACCACCACCGAGGCCTACGAGCTCGTCGCCGGCGGCGAGACCATCGACCTGGCCGAGCTGCAGGAGGCCTGGGAGGGCGCCATCGAGTCCGTCTTCCCGTACCGAGGCGAGGGCGAGAAGGTCGACGCCATCGACTTCCGCGTCGCCGAGCAGGGCGTCTCTCGCCCCGCGCCGGCCGTTAAGGTCGCCCGCCCGCGCGTCGTGATCCCCGTCTTCCCGGGCACGAACTGCGAGTACGACACCGCCCGCGCGTTCCGCCGCGCCGGCGCCGACCCCTCGGTGCTGGTCATCAACAACCTCACGCCCGAGGCCGTCGCCGAGAGCACCCACGAGCTCGCGCGCCGCATCCGCGAGAGCCAGATCGTCATGATCCCGGGCGGTTTCTCCGGCGGCGACGAGCCCGACGGCTCCGCCAAGTTCATCACCGCGTTCTTCCGCGCGCCCGAGGTCACCGAGGCGGTCCGCGAGCTGCTTCAGTCCCGCGACGGCCTCATGCTGGGCATCTGCAACGGCTTCCAGGCGCTCATCAAGCTCGGCCTCGTGCCGTACGGCGACATCGTGGACGCCACGCCCGACGCCCCGACGCTGACCTTCAACACCATCGGCCGTCACCAGAGCCGCCTCGTACGCACCCGCGTGGCGAGCAACCTCTCGCCGTGGCTGTCCAAGTGTGAGGTCGGCGAGGTCCACAACATCGCGATTTCGCACGGCGAGGGCCGCTTCGTCGCGTCGCCCGAGCTCGTGGCTGAGCTCGCCGCCAAGGGCCAGGTGGCCACGCAGTACGTCGACGAGGCCGGTCAGCCCGGCATGAGCCTCGACGTGAACCCCAACGGCTCCATCCTCGCCGTCGAGGGCATCACGAGCCCGGACGGCCGCGTCCTGGGCAAGATGGGCCACACCGAGCGCTCGGGCGAGGGCCTGTACAAGAACGTCCCCGGCAACAAGTTCCAGCCGCTTATCGAGGGCGGCGTCGCGTACTTCACCGAGTAGCGCCGGCCCGAATCGCAGACCGGCACGCCCCGGCCGGCCCCGCGCCGCACCAATTCAGCCCCGCCAAGCGCCGCTAAAGCGCTCGGCGGGGCTTCTTTGTGGCTAAGGCGGAACAAACTCTTGAGAATGCACGATTGAATTCAATCTCAACGAGTAGACAAGCTAAATCCGTTCACATTTGCCCAGTTGATCCCTCCAAAACAGGTCTCTCTACTCAGGCAACCTCAATTCAATCGTGCATTCTCGAGAGTTCGCTGCCAAAGATGCCGAAAACGGGCCCGAGATGAACTGCCCGGTCTTTACGTTGACCACATCTCCGTAGCAGCAGCAGGGCCTGCAATACCCGTTGTTTGCTCGCTTGACGGTTAACACCCTACGCAGCCAATGCGCCATTAGCGCACCCAAGCCTCCGCGGGCGCTAAGATGGACGCCGGAAAACCGCCGAAGCAGCAAAGAGGACCGAACGTGAGCCGCACCCAGAGCCAGACCAAAACCAGCATCCAGCCCAGCCCCGAGGCGACGGACCCGCGGCCCCAAAAGAAGCCGTTTCTTTCCACCACGCCGGGTCTCGTGCTCGCGTGCCTCGGCGCCTGCCTGCTGTGGGGCTCGGCGTTCCCGTGCGTAAAGATCGGCTACGCGCTCTTTGGCATCGACTCGAGCGACGTCGCGACCATCATCGCGTTCGCGGGCGAGCGCTTCCTCATCTCGGGGACGCTCGTGGCCGTCGGCATGAGCATCGCGAAACGGCGCCCGTTCGTGCCCGAGCGCCGCGACTGGGCACCGGCGGCCGCGCTCTCGGTGTTCCAAACGATTCTGCAGTATCTCTTCTTCTACGTGGGCCTTTCTCGCTGCGCCGGCGTGACGAGCTCCATCATCGAGGCGAGCAACTCGTTTCTGATCGTGCTGCTGGCGGCATTCGCGTTCCGCACCGAGGCGATGACCGGCAAGAAGGCGCTCGGCTGCGTGCTGGGGTTCGCCGGCGTCCTCGCGGTCAAGCTCGGCGACATCGCGGGCGGCTCGCTCGGGCTGCGGCTCGACGGCGAGGGCCTCGTGTTCCTCTCGACCTTTGCGGCGGCGATGTCGAGCAACCTCTGCAAGCGCTTCTCCGCTGACCACGACCCGGTGCTGCTCTCGGGCTGGCAGTTCATCATCGGCGGCGCCGTGATGCTCGTCGTGGGCACGGCGATGGGCGGGCACGTGGCGCCGGCGGCGGGAACAAGCCCGTTTGCGGCCTGGGGACTCCTTGTTTACCTGGGCTTTATTAGCGCTGCGGCCTACTCACTGTGGTCGGCCGCGCTCGCCGCGAACCCGGCGTCGCGCGTCGCGGTCTTCGGCTTCATGAACCCCGTCTTTGGCACGATCCTCTCGGCCGTGCTGCTTGGCGAGAAGGACGTGCTGAGCCCGGCGCTCGCCGTGTGCGCGCTGGTGCTCGTGAGCGCGGGCATCGTGGTGGTCAACCGGCCGGACGGGGCGGACGTGGCAGCGCGCGGATAGCCGCGAGGACGGCCGAGGCGGCACAGGCGCGGGCGCGGCGGCGATTGCGTTGTGGAATCCGGGGTGATGGCAATCCCTTCTCCCCGACCGTTGTGGAATCCGGGGTGATGGCAGGCCCGAGCGGCAAAATGTTGTCTAAACCGGGGTAATGGCAAGAAGAACGACGCCAAACGCTGCCATCACCCCGTTTTGCGCAACTTCTCCGGCCTCTCGGCTGCCACCACCCCGTTTTACGCAACGCGTCCGTCGCCGCCGTTGCCATCAGGCCCGATTGCGCAACACGGCCCGCAGCCGGACCGCCCTTCGGTGGCCCCGACCCGGCCGGTCGGCAATTGTTGTCCGGTACGCCTGCTATCCTGAGGACCACATGTACGGCATGGTTGGAGGACCGATGGACGACTTCAAGGAGAACGCGCTCGAGCAGGGGCTTCGCCAAGGCTTCATCAATTCGCATGAGCCGGCCAACGACGGCTTTAAGCCCTACGCCATCACAAACAACAAGACCTCGGGCAACGACCTTCTCTCGGTTCTCAAAGAGCAGCTCGCGGCCTGCGATTCATTTGATTTCTGCGTGGCCTTCGTTGCCGACGGCGGCCTGCAGACGCTCGTCGACGTTCTTGCCGAGCTCAAGAG
>CAVIBB010000005.1:0-45637 GCA_963640745.1 Paludibacteraceae bacterium | reverse complement strand
GGGAGAGCAGGACGCCGCCGCCCAGCAAGGGGCGTTTTCTATGCGTCGAGGCCCCCGCCCGGATGACCGGGCGGGGGCCTCCTCGCGTTTCGGGGTTGATAGGGTCCTCCACATAAAACTAAAAGGTTGCTGAAGATTTTTCGGTAAGCGGTTTTCTCAGAATCTAAAATGTACCCCCTCTTTACAAGTGTTTAGGGCATCTGAGCGCGATGTATATCGTTTCTTACCGAATTCTTCCTGAATTTAGACATTAGTAGCTTAACCATTCACCGCTTTTACCGGGTGTTTAAATACTTCTAGGTGCTAATTTCTCTCCTACGCGTCAATTAATGTCCGGCTTTAAATTGCTTGGATAGAGGACCAGAGGAGTGCGATATGGGACCCAGGATTTACTTTCATGAAGAGAAAACGTACAACCCCGAGACACTCTTTGATTCCGACTCAACCGACGATTTGAAGTCGAGCATTCTCTTTGATTTGGCGCGCAAACACCACTTGGTGATTGTTTGCTCAGAGCCTGGTTATTGCTCGGCCTCTACGCTTAGATCCGTGGGAATTCGGGCTGAGCGTCTTGGCTTTCGCTTTGTGTTTAGGGATTTTGGCGGTGTCGGGCCGGATAGCGCCTACGATTCCATCATTCGGGCTGCGCGTGATGCCTACGCAAAGTCCCTTAACACGCGCGAGCCTTCTGTTGTTGCTTTGAACCTCCTGCCCCCATGTGATGAGCTCGAAGCCGGGCGGATAGCACATGCTATAGAGCGTCTTCTTAAGTCTAATTGCGAGGTTATCGTCTCGTTGCTCCCTGAGGCCCGGCAAATCATCGAGGGCCTTCCTGCTCACCTTCTCCTTACCGCGGCGGATCTTTGCGACGTGTCGGCGATCGCTAGGGACGGCTCGGGTTTCGTGGCGAGCGGCGAGGGCTTTACGCGCGGTATTCCCGTCCTTGCGCGCTCGCTGTTGTCTTACAAGGGAGACTTTAGGGCTTCTTCGATGCCGCAGGCATACTGGGATGTGCTTGGCAAGTTGGTCGAGGCGGGTATGAGGGACTCGCTTTGCGAGGATGAGCTGAGGCTCCGTTTTGCCATTGCTGTTTTAGGACGCGGGAGTCGTTCGGAGCTGGAGCGGGCCCTGGGGCTGGTTGATCACGACCTTCTCTATGATTTATCGCTTTGGGCGCCGTTATACGGCGTTGATGTCGAAGCCGGTTCGTTTTCCTGCCTGACGGCTCAGTCCCATCAATGGAGTAACGGCGATTTACCTGCGTTTGCTGCTTTGGCTGCGCGTCAGCAGCCGTTGCTGGGCGAATGCCTCTCTGTTTTGGGCGAGCGCGAGGACTATGACCGTATGGCGGCAATGCTTCGGTTTGCTTCGGAGGCGACTGCGTCTCGGATTGCTGCGGAATGGGCGCCGGAGCTCGTTGACGCGGGGTATGTGCGGCAAGTGTCGGCTGCAATTGCGTCAGCAAAAGTCATGGCTGCAGACAACCCTCGTCTAAATTTGATTGATCAAATGGTAATAGCGCTGACCTCGGAGAGAACAGGTACAGTTGCCGACGTCGGCCAGCTTTGCGGGCGCTTCCCCTCCGCGGATGAGGGAGCATCGCTTTGCCTCGCCATGATTGGCCTAAGAGAGCAGCTGAGGACCCTGAGCGGTTCGGAGGTAATACTTGGAGGCTCCCGATCTGGCTTGAGAACGCGGCTCGAGGTTCATCGCGAGGCGTTTGAGGCCATGATGTCGGGACGCTTCGGCAGGGCGTTGGAGCTTCTTATGCCCTTTGCGTCAAACGGAGACATCTCTTCCGTGACCGGCTGTCTCCTGCGCGCCGATCTGGCTGCGGCTCAGATATTTGCTTGTGGGGCATCGTGGAACGACAGCGGCGACCTTGCTGCCTGTAAGGAGTATTTGACGTCAAGGGGTTATTTCGGCCTTCTGGGGTACGTGTGGGGGCTCGAATTAATTGCTGAGGCTCTCTGCACATCTCCGGCGGGGACGTCCGGGCTTCTCCGTTCCAAAGCCGCGAAGTCGGGAGACCTACTCATTAAAGCCCTGGCGCTGGTGTCGGAGGCTTTCGGTCTTCTCCATAGAAAGCCGAGCGCGTATATACTTGCCGCGGTTTCGGCCGCGAGAAACGCCTGCAAAGAGCTGTCTTGGACCTACGGGGCCCGCGTTTGCGGCGTGCTTAATCAGGTCGCCCATTTTCAGCTGGGTGAGTGCGCGGGGCTTTATGTCGTCGGGGAGAACGACGGCGTCGGAGCCGTGTCGGAGGTCGTGGGCGAGCTTGCGCACGACGCGAGGACCGGGGTGGTGCCGGCTGCGGCGAAGGTTCGTCCCGTTCCGGTTGACGAGCTTTGGCTCATCATCGCTCTTTGCGATGGGATGGGCGAGGTTTCGTATGCGCTTGAGGACCAAATACCCGTGGAGTGGCGCCGCGCGCTTGATGTGGCCAGAAAGAACAGCCTCAATGTGACGAAGCTACTGGGCGGGATCGGCGGGTCCGGCAGCGCGGCCCGCGCGCGGGATATGGTTTCTCGCGGAGTCAGGATCACCGTGTTCGGGGGATTCAGCCTTATTGCCGACGGCAAGAAGGTGTCCGATTGGTATTTGGGGGTACGCGACGCTAAGCCGCTCCTTGAGTTTCTTGCTTTGCAGCCAGGGCACGTGGCGAGCCGGGAGCACATCGCGTTGATGCTTTGGCCTGAGGTGAGTGACAAGGCCAAGGCGAGGCAGAAGGTGTATTCGGCGACCGCTGCGGCAAGAAAAGCCCTGTTGAAACATGGGTTCAAGGGGGATGTCTTCTCTTCGAACAAAGCGACGAAGTCGGTGGGCCTTACAAGCGATGTGGTGAGCTGCGACGTTGATGATTTTATCTGCCATGCCAATGCGGCCATAGACGGGGCTGGGGACGTGAGGATTTGCGACTCGGCCCTTAAGGCCGAAGGGCTGTATGCGGGAGACCTCTGCATTCTGTCGGATGACCAGTCCGGTTACCTCGCAATGAGGCGCGAGGAGCTGAGGCGGCTCTACGCGGACTCGATGGTTGCCGGAGGCGAGGCTGCCCTGAGGCTAGACAAGAAGCGCCTGGCGGCGCGCTTTGCGAATGACGCGCTCTACATTGACGAGTTGCGCGAGGATGCGATGGCGTTGCTGATAAGGGCATTGCGCCGAAGCGGCAGGGGAGACGAGGCTTTGCGACGCTATAAGCGGTTCGCCGTGAAGCTGGCGGAGGCAACGGGGCGTATGCCTTCGGCCGCGCTGCAGGCGGCGATGACCGAACCGATCGGCGTCATTATGAGGGAGGCGGAGCTGGCTCCGGCCCTTGGTGAGGCGTGCGAGTAGCGTCCAAGGGGGCATGTTTCTTTTGCGAGACCTTCGACGCGGGATGAATGCGGCCGGTCTGTTAGTAAAGTGAAAAGGCTGGAAAAATAGCGGAGCAACCGCTTGTAACCATAGGAGTGCCACATGGCGAGTTTCCTCTCCAAGCTGCTTTCCATGGGAGCCGATAAGGATCTCAAGGAGTATCGCAAGATCGCGGCCAAGATCAACGACATCGAGCCGCGATTCCATGACATGTCCGACGAGGAGCTGCAGGGCCAGACGGCACTCTTCCGTGAGCGTTATGCGAACGGCGAGAGCTTGGACGACCTTCTTCCCGAGGCCTTTGCCACCGTCCGCGAGGCGTCGGTGCGCGTCACCGGTCTGCGTCACTTCGACGTGCAGCTCATCGGCGGCATCGCCCTTCATCGCGGCACCATCGCCGAGATGAAGACGGGCGAGGGCAAGACGCTCGTCTCCACGCTCGCCGGCTACCTCAACGCTATTCCGGGCAAGGGCGTGCACATCGTCACCGTTAACGACTATCTTGCCAAGCGCGACTCCGAGTCCATGGGTCGCATCTATAAGTTCCTCGGCATGAATGTCGGCCTCATCCAGAACGGCATGAAGCTCGGCATGAAGAAACCCGCTTACGACGCGGACGTCACCTACGGCACGAACTCCGAGTTCGGCTTCGATTACCTGCGCGACAACATGGTCACCAGGCCGCAAATGCGCGTTCAGCGCGGCCACCACTTCGCCATCGTCGACGAGGCCGACTCCATCCTCATCGACGAGGCCCGTACGCCGCTCATCATCTCCGGCGCCGGCACCAAGTCCGCGACCACCTACAAGGACTTCGCCCGCGCGGTCCGCGGCCTTACCGCCGATGTGGACTACGAGATGGATGAGGCCAAGCACACCATCATGACCACCGACGAGGGCCTGCAGAAGATCGAGGCCGCCCTCGGCGTCGAGGACATCTATGCCGACGTGTCGGGCCAGCTTGTCAATCACCTGCAGCAGGCGCTCAAGGCTCAGTACATGTTCCACCGCGACCAGCAGTATGTCGTGGTCGACGGCGAGGTCAAGATCGTCGACGAGTTTACCGGCCGCATCATGGAGGGCCGTCGTTACTCCGAGGGCCTGCACCAGGCCATCGAGGCTAAGGAAGGCGTGATCGTCCGCGAGGAGAACCAGACGCTCGCCACCATCACCCTGCAGAACTACTTCCTCATGTACGACAAGCTGTCCGGCATGACCGGTACCGCCATGACCGAGGACGGCGAGTTCCGCGAGGTTTACCACATTCCCGTGCAGGTCATTCCGCCCAACAAGCCGGTGGCCCGCAAGGACAACGACGACCTCGTTTACCGTACCCTCGATGCCAAGTTCCAGGCCGTCGCGGATGACGTGGCGGCCCGCCACGCCAACGGGCAGCCGTGCCTCGTCGGCACCGTCTCCATCGAGAACTCCGAGAAACTCTCCCGCATCCTGACCAAGCGCGGGATCGAGCACAACGTGCTCAACGCCAAGTTCCATGAACGCGAGGCGCAGATTGTCGCTCAGGCCGGCCGCGAGGGTACCGTTACCATTGCCACCAACATGGCCGGTCGTGGTACCGACATCCTGCTCGGCGGCAACCCCGAGGAGCTCGCCCGCGAGGAGGTCCGCCGTCGCGGCTTCACCCTCGATTCCCGTGTGATCGAGCACGTGCTGCAGTCCAACGACCCCACCAAGATCACCCCGGCGAGCCTCTCTAAGATCCTGGGCGAGGAGTTCGACCCGGAGGCCATCGAGGAGGTCAAGGAGGCTTACATCGCGGCGCTCGAGCGTGCTCGCGAGCGTTGCGCCGAGGAGAAGAAGCACGTTATCAATGCCGGCGGTCTGTGCGTGATCGGCACCGAGCGTCACGAGTCCCGCCGCATCGACAACCAGCTGCGCGGCCGTTCCGGCCGTCAGGGTGACCCCGGCGAGACCCAGTTCTACCTTTCGCTCGAGGACGACCTCATGCGTCTCTTCGGCGGCGACAAGATGGACCGCATCAGCGCGATGATGACCAAGGCCGAGATGCCCGACGATTTGCCCATCCAGGCAAAGATTGTTACCAAGGCCGTCGAGAGCGCTCAGCGCAAGGTCGAGGAAGTCAACTTCGCCATGCGTAAGAACGTCCTTGACTACGACAACGTTATGAACACGCAGCGTCAGGTCATCTACGAGGAGCGCAACAAGATCCTCGACGGCAAGGACCTGAACGAGCACATTGACGAGGTGACTTTCGACACCGTTCAGCGCGTGGTTGCCGATTTCTGCCCCGAGGGCAAGGCGCACGAGGATTGGGATATCGAGGGCCTGAACAAGTGGCTGGAGAACCTCACCGGCTCCAAGGACGCGCCCGAGATTGGCGACGACGATGAGCAGGGAGACGTTGTCGAGTCCGTCGACGCCTTTGTCGATAAGGCATTTGCCGACAAGTCCGAGCGCATCGGCGAGGAGATCATGCAGTCCCTCTCCGCTCAGGTCATGCTTCGTGTTATCGACACCCGTTGGATGTCGTATCTTCAGGAGATGGACTATCTCAAGACCGGCATCGGCCTGCGAGGCTTTGGTCAGCGTGACCCGCTCGTCGAGTACAAGGCCGAGGCCTACGCGGCGTTCACCGAGCTCGTCAACACCATGTATGAGGACTATCTTCGCACTATCCTTCGCATCGACGTCGTCTCCAAGCCGGCGCGCCCTGCAGCCCAGAACGCTTCTTCGGACGAGCCTGAGGAGCTGCGTGAGGCGACCTACTCCGGTCCTTCGGAGGCTGATGCGGAGAACGGGGTCCGCAAGTCGCTCGGTAAGGGCCAGGCGGCTCGCGTAGTCGCGAACGCCGTGCCCGAGAACCGCACGGCGAGGCCGATGCCCGCGCCCTCCACGTACCGCAAGGCCGACGACCCTGATCCGTATGCGAACGTCGGGCGAAACGATCCGTGTCCCTGCGGCAGCGGCAAGAAGTTCAAGAACTGCCACGGCGCGAACCGGTAGGACCGCATGGCGGATATCGCTAAGGAGACAATCGATAAACTGCGCGCGCGTCTCGTCGAGGTGGAGGGGTACCTTCACATCGACGAGCGTCGCGTCGATGTGAAGCGGCTTGAGGAGCAGAGCGCCGACCCCGCGCTTTGGAACGACGGCGAGGCTGCGCGCGAGGTCATGGCGCGGCTCGCCGCCGCCAAGTCCGACGTCGCGGCGGTGGATGCCGCGGCGGCGAAGCTTGACGACGCCGCGGCGGCGCTTGAGCTAGGCGAGGAGATGGGGGATGACGACCTTCTTGCCGAGGCTGCGGCAACAGCGGCTTCGCTCGAGGACGATCTTTCTGAGCTCGAGCTTTCGAGCTGGTTCACCGACGAGCTCGATCACGGCGACGCCATCGTTACGGTGACCCCGGGTCAGGGCGGTCTCGAGGCGCAGGACTGGTGCGAAATGCTCTTCCGCATGTACCTGCGTTATTGCGATCGGCGCGGCTGGACCGTCGACGTCAACGACTGTCCGGCGGGCGAGGTCATCGGCATCGATCGCGCCACCTTTACCGTGCATGGCAGGAACGCCTACGGCATGCTGCGCGCCGAAGGCGGGGTCCATCGCCTCGTGCGCATCTCGCCGACCGATGCCCAGAAGCGTCGCCAGACCACGTTCGGCGGTGTCGAGGTGCTGCCCGTGCTCCCTGACGACGTCGAGGTCGAGATCGACCCCAAGGACCTGCGAATCGATGTTTACCATGCCACCGGGCATGGCGGCCAGGGCGTGAACACGACCGACTCCGCGGTGCGCATCACGCACCTCCCAACGGGCACGGTCGTTACTTGCCAAAACGAGCGCAGCCAGCTTCAGAACAAGGCCTTCGCCATGAAGATTCTTCGCAGCCGCCTCTACGAGCAGGAGCTCGAGAAGCGCGCCGCGGAGCTCGACGAGCTGCGCGGGCCCAAGCACGCGATCGGCTTCGGAAATCAGATCCGCAGCTACGTTCTTTACCCGTACAAGCTCGTCAAGGACCTTCGCACGGGCATTGAGACGGGCAACGTCGAGTCGGTCCTCGACGACGGCGACCTCGATAAGTTCGTCGTTGGCTATCACCGCTGGGCGACCGGCGGCGGCGAGGGGCGGTAGAACGCCTTGAATACCGATCGTTGGCGCATCCGCCTGCGTGACCTCGCGCTCATCATATGCGGTTCTGCGGTGTTCGCCGTGGGCGTCGACTGCTTCGAGGTGCCCAACGGCCTTGCGGCCGGCGGCGTCACGGGCCTGGCCACGGTGTTCTATGCGCTTGGGCGCACGGCTGGGATCATGCTGCCGGTCGGCGTGCAGACCATCGTGATGAATATCTTCCTGGTTATGCTCGTGATCCGTTCGGGGAACCGCGGCTACATTGTTCGAACTATCATCGGCATTGTGGCCTGCGGCGTGTTTACCGATGCGCTTGCGCCTTTTATGCCGGTTCTCGGTAATGAGGACCTGCTCCTCAGCGCTTTATGGGGCGGCGTGATCACGGGCGTGGGGCTGGGGCTCGTCTTCCGCACGGGCGGCAACACTGGCGGCACCGACATCATCGCGCAGCTGATAGCCAAACACATGGGCATGCCGCTCGGTACGGCCGTCATCATCGTCGACGGCCTCATCATCGCCGCCTCGGCGCCGGTCTTCTCTGTTGAGAATGCGCTGTACGCGGCTGTGGCTATGTACATCTCCGGCAAGGTCATCGATGCCGTGATCGACGGCCCTCGCTCCGAGCGCGCCGCCTACATTATTTCCGAGAAGCACGCCGACATAGCGAACGCGATCATGTATGACCTTAACCGCGGCTGCACGGAGCTTCAGGCGCGCGGGGTTTGGAGCGGAAACGACCGCCCGGTCCTCTTCTGCGTTCTTGGGCGCAATCAGGTCTCGCTGCTCAAGGAAGTCGTCGCCGACGCCGACCCGGAAGCTATCGTGTTTATCTCCGAGGTGCATGAGGCCTTCGGCGAGGGCTTCGGCAACATAAACGGATAGCCGCGCCCCACGATTGCGCCGGCGAGGCGGTTGCGGGAGCGTGTCGCGGGTTTGCCTTCTCGGCGGGACGGGTACACACTTAAGGTTGCCCCAAACGAGAGGAACGACTTCATGTTCGAGAAGTTCACCGATAAGGCCCGCAAGGTAATGGGCATTGCCCAGGAAGAAGCCCGCGGCCTCGGCCAGATGTACGTCGGCACCGAGCACCTGCTGCTCGGTCTCATAAAGGAGAAGGACGGCATCGCCGCCCAGGCCCTCGCCAAGCTCGACGTTACCTACGACGAGACCATCGCGACCATCCGCGGGCTCACCGCCGAGGAAGCCGAGCCCGTGCCGGGTGGCCACATACCCTTTACCCCGCGCGCCAAGCGCGTCCTCGAGAGCGCTTATCGCGAGACGATGACGCACGGGCAGACCTTCATCGCCACCGAGCACCTGCTTCTGGGCATCGTGGCCGAGGGCAACGGCCGAGCCATGGATGCCCTGCGTGCTATGGGTCTCTCGGCCGACGCGGTCCGCAACGCCGTCAACGAGCTTATCGCCAAAGAGGACGAGGGCAAGCCCAAGCAGCAGGGCGCCGGCGGCCAGGTCTTCATCGGCATGGGCGCCCCCGCGGCGCAGTCGTCCCCCGACGACGAGTCCATGCTCGAGAAGTACGGCCGCAACCTCACCGAGCTCGCCGCCGACGGCAAGCTCGACCCCGTCATCGGGCGCGACGCCGAGATCGAGCGCGTCATGCAGGTCCTCGCTCGCCGTCAGAAGAACAACCCGCTCGTTCTCGGCGACCCCGGCGTGGGCAAAACCGCCATCGTCGAGGGGCTCGCGCAGCTCATCAGCTCGGGCAACGTCCCCGACATCCTGCGCGGCAAGCAGATTTGGACACTCGACATGGCCTCTCTCGTCGCCGGCTCGAAGTACCGCGGCGAGTTCGAGGAGCGCATGAAGAAGGTCGTGCGCGAGCTCGAGGAGTCCGACTCCGACATCCTCTTTATCGACGAGATCCACACCGTCATCGGCGCGGGTTCGGCCGAGGGCTCCATCGACGCCGCCGCGATCCTGAAGCCGCCCCTGTCGCGAGGCGAGATCCAGGTCATCGGCGCCACGACGGCCGAGGAGTACCGCAAGCACATCGAGAAGGACTCCGCCTTCGAGCGCCGCTTCCAGCCGGTGAATATCGGCGAGCCCTCGCCCGAGGACACCCTGAAGATCATCGCGGGCCTGAAGGACCGCTACGAGAAGCATCACCACGTCCGCTATACCGACGCCGCCGTCCAGGCCGCCGTCACGCTCTCGAGTCGTTACGTGCAGGATCGCTTCCTGCCCGATAAGGCCATTGACGTGCTGGACGAGGCCGGCGCGCGCACGCGCGTCCACCGTATGGTGCTCCCGCCCGAGATCGCTGAGGTGGACGCCGAGCTCGCCCGCACGCACGAGGAGAAGTCCGCCGCCGCCGACGCCCAGGAGTTCGAGGTCGCCGCGCGCCTGCGCGACGAGGAGAAGGCCCTGACCGCGAAGCGCGACGAGCTCGAGGCGGCGTGGCGGCGCGGAATCGAGGACAACGACGTCGAGGTCGACGAGAACGACATCGCCGACGTCGTCTCGAGCATCACCGGCGTGCCCGTCTCCAACCTCACCGAGGCCGAAGCATCCAAGCTCCTGCGCTGTGAGGATGTGCTTCACCAGCGCGTCGTTGGCCAGGACGAGGCCGTCACGAAGGTCGCGCGCGCGATTCGTCGTTCCCGCAGCCCGCTCAAGGACCCGCGGCGGCCCGGCGGCTCGTTCATCTTCCTGGGCCCCTCGGGCGTGGGCAAGACCGAGCTCGCCAAGTCGCTTGCCGAATTCCTCTTCGGCAGCGAGGAGGCGCTTATCACCTACGACATGTCTGAGTTCATGGAGAAGCACGCCGTCTCCAAGCTTGTCGGCGCGCCTCCGGGATACGTCGGCTACGACGAGGGCGGCGAGCTCACCAAGGCGGTCCGCCGCAGGCCCTACTCGGTCATTCTCTTCGACGAGATCGAGAAGGCCCACCCGGACGTGTTCAACGTGCTGCTCCAGATCCTCGACGAGGGGCGCCTGACCGACGGCCAGGGTCGCCACGTCGATTTCTCCAACACGGTCATCATCATGACGTCCAACATCGGCGCCCGCGACATCGCGCAGACCTCGACCATGGGCTTCTCGGCGCTCGGCAACGGCGGCCTCTCTGATAAGGAGATCACGAGCCGCGTGATGAGCGAGCTCAAGAAGCTCTTCCGGCCCGAGTTCCTCAACCGCGTCGACGAGATCGTGGTCTTCAAGTCCCTCACCGGCGAGCAGCTCCGCGGCATCGTCGACCTCATGGTCGCCGAGCTCCGCGATCGCCTCATCGCGCAGGGCATGTCCATCGAGCTCACCGACGCCGCGCGCGACCTCGTGTCCAAGGAAGGGGCCGACCCCGTCTACGGAGCCCGGCCGCTGCGCCGCGCCATCCAGACGCTCATCGAGGACCCGCTTTCCGAGGAGCTGCTGCAGGGCGGATGGGCGGCCGGCGACATCGTCAAGGTCCGCGCCAAGGACGGCAAGCTCGTCTTCGATAAGGAGTCTGGCCCCATCCCGGCGCCCCGCAAGCGCGAGTCCATGGCTCGCCCGAGCTTCAATCTCCCGGCTTCGTCCGGCTCGCGCGGCTCTGCCGCGTCCGGAAGCGGCCTCGCCTCGACGGGGGCGTAGGGAAGAGGCGCGCCCCGGGCATATACTTGCCCGTGGGCGCCCGCTCGCCGCCGCACAGATAAGAACGCGCAATCGCCGGCAACGGGCCGGCCGCCCTTCGAAGGAGGGACCCAGTGGATAACGCCTTGTTCGAGCTGAGTTACGACGACCGCCAGGCAAAGCTGGAGGACGCCATTCGTAAGACGGCCCCCGGCACCGCGCTGCGCCATGCACTCGACATGATCATCGCGGGCCACATGGGCGCCCTTATCTGCCTCGGCGATACCGAGAACGTCCTGGCCGCCGGCGACGACGGCTTCAAGCTCGACGTCTCGTTCACCGCGAACCGCCTCTTCGAGCTGTGCAAGATGGACGGCGCGGTGGTCATGGACAAGGACCTCACCAAGATCCTGCGCGCCAACTATCACCTCAACCCCGACCCGTCGCTGCCCACGACCGAGACGGGCACGCGCCACCGCACGGCCGCCCGCATGAGCCTGCTTACGAGGGCGACGGTCATCTCGGTCTCCGAGCGCCGCCAGGTCATCAACGTCTACGTGGACGGCACCGGCTTCGAGCTCAAGCCCGTCTCGAACCTCATGGTCTCGGTCAACCAGCTCACCACGGCGATGCAGAACACGCGCAGCCAGCTCGACCGCAGCCTGCTTCGCCTGACGAGCCTCGAGCTCGACAACTACGTGACCTTGGGCGACGTCACGAACATCTTCTATTTGTTCGAGACCCTCATGACCGCCGACAACGAGCTGTCGGACTGCATCCTTCAGCTCGGGCGAGAGGGGCGCATCGTCGCCATGCAGCGCGGCGAGCTGCTCGGCAGCATGGACGAGACCTACACGCTGATGATTCGCGACTATGCCAGCGACTCGTCCGAGGACGCCGCCCGCGCCATCCGCGCGCGCCTGCACGAGGCCGACAACGCCAAGCTCCGCTCGGCTAAGTACGTCGCCAAGCTGCTCGGATACACTGACGAGCGCGGCGAGGACTCCATCATGACCCCGCTCGGCCTGCGCACGCTCAGCCGAGTCTCCGTCGTTCGCGAGGGCATGGCCGATAAGCTCGTTGACGAGTACGGCTCGCTGCAGGAGGTCCTCGAGGCCGTCGACGACGACCCGGCCCGCCTCGGCGAGATCGGCGTCAAGAACCCCGGCGTGCTGGCAAACAGCCTGCATCGCATGTGGGGCAAGAGCGAATGAGCGCCCCGGCATCATGCCCCTGCGTCGCCGACGAACGCGTCGGCGCCGGCGAGAAGGGCCCCGATACCTGCGCGATCATCCTCGCGGGCGGCATGGGCGAGCGCTTCGGAGACCCGCGCGGCAAGCAGTTCGTGGAGCTGTGCGGTCTTCCCCTCATGAGCTGGTCCGTTATGGCCTTCGACCGCGCGCCGAGCATCTCGTCGCTCGTCATCGTCTGCTCGCCCGACAAGGTCGACCTCGTCGAGAAGGACGTGCTCGCGGGCCTCACGCTGGCCAAGCCCGTGAGCTTCGCGCCGTCGGGGGCCACGCGGCAGGACTCGGTCTTCTCCGGTCTCTCGGTGGTTCCGCGCGACGCCGCGCTCGTCGCCGTGCACGACTCCGCGCGACCGCTCATTGAGGTCGAGGCCATCGAGCGCTGCTGCGCCGAGGTGCGCGGCGACGAGGCACTGGCTGGCGCCATCTGCGCGAACCGCTCCATCGACACGCTCAAGCTCGTCGAGGGAACCCAGATTCTCGCCACGCCCGACCGCTCGTTCTACTGGGCGGCCCAGACGCCGCAGGTGTTTCGCGCCAAGCCCCTTATCGCCGCCTACAAGGCCGCGTTCTGGGACGGCTTTGCCGGCACTGACGACTCGTCGCTCGTCGAGCGCCACGGGGGCAAGGTGCGGTGCGTGGAGTGCTCGCGCGACAACATAAAGGTCACGCTGCCCGAAGACCTCGCTGTGGCCGCCGCCACGCTTGAGCAGCGGCTCGTTGACGAAGGCTGTGGCAGGAACATGCCGGGAAGGGGAGAAGAGCAATGCTGAGGATCGGCCATGGATTCGATGTCCACGCCTTCGCGGACGACCGCAAGTGCATTCTCGGCGGGGTCGACGTGCCCTGCGAGCGCGGCCTTGCCGGCCATTCGGACGCGGACGTTCTCGCCCATGCCCTGATGGACGCCCTTCTCGGCGCGCTGCGCGAGGGCGACATCGGCAAGCTCTTTCCCGACACGGACCCTG
Organism: Paludibacteraceae bacterium; assembly: GCA_963640745.1. Taxonomy (GTDB): domain Bacteria; phylum Actinomycetota; class Coriobacteriia; order Coriobacteriales; family Atopobiaceae; genus Paratractidigestivibacter. Next base: position 32,394 of record CAVIBB010000005.1, on the reverse strand, counting down.
CCTACGAGGGGGCCGACTCGCTGAAGCTCCTTGCCCACGTCGCGGACCTGGTCCGCGAGAGGGGCTTCGAGATCGTGGACTGCGACTGTACCGTGGCCGCCCAGGCGCCCAAGCTCGCGCCGTACCGCGAGCAGATGCGCGCCAACATGGCGGCCGCGATGAGCGTCCCCGTCGACGCGGTGGGCGTTAAGGCAACCACGACCGAGAGGCTCGGCTTCGTCGGCCGCAAGGAAGGCATCGCCGCCTGGGCTGTGGCCCTTCTCCAAAAGAACGTCTAGACTCCCATATGCACAGCTCGCGCCGCCGCCGGCGCCAGGATAGAAGCAAGGAGCGCATCATGCTCGTCTACAACAGCCAGACCCACCGCAAAGAGGAGCTTGTTCCCATCGAGGAGGGCAAGATCCGCATGTACGTCTGCGGGCCGACGGTTTATGACCAGATCCACATCGGCAACGCGCGCACGTTCCTCTCGTTCGACGTGATTCGCCGCTACCTCATGTTCAAGGGCTATCAGGTCACGTTTGCCCAGAACCTCACCGACGTCGACGATAAGATCATCAATCGCGCGAACGACCAGGGCCGCACCGCCGCCGAGGTCGCCGAGGAGTTCTCGAACGCCTTCATCGAGCAGATGCACCGCTTCGGCATCATGGACCCCGACATCCGTCCGCGCGCGACGCGCGAGATCGAGGCCATGCAGGAGATGATCTCGCTGCTCATAGAGAAGGGCTATGCGTACCCGGTGCCTTCCGGCGACGTCTACTTCTCCGTGCGCTCCGACCACAACTACGGCATCCTCTCGGGCCGCGACCTCGACCAGCTGCGCGCCGGCGAGCGCGTCGAGGTCAACGACGAGAAGCGCGACCCGTTCGACTTCGCGCTCTGGAAGGCCGCCAAGCCCGGCGAGCCCAGCTGGCCCTCGCCCTGGGGCGACGGCCGCCCCGGCTGGCACACCGAGTGCTGCGCGATGATCCACCGCTACCTGGGCACCCCCATCGACATCCACGGCGGCGGCGCGGACCTCATCTTCCCGCACCACGAGAACGAGACCGCCCAGGCCATGTGCGCCTGGGACAAGGCCCTCGCGAACACCTGGATGCACGCCGGCATGCTGCGCGTCAACGGCGACAAGATGTCCAAGTCGCTCGGGAACTTCTTCACGCTTAAGGAGGTGCTCGACAAGTACCCCGCCGACGCCGTGCGCCTGCTCATGCTCCAGACCCAGTACCGCGCGCCGCTCGACTTCAGCTTCGAGCGCCTCGACGGCACGGTGGGCACGCTCGAGCGCCTTCAGGCCTGCGTGCGCAACCTGCGCTGGGCCGCCGGCCAGACCCCGAAGGAGGGTCCGCTCGAGGACGCCGACCGCGAGTTCGGTCGCGCCGTCGACGAGGCCCGCGAGGAGTTCTGCCGCCAGATGGACGACGACTTCAACACCGCGGGCGGCCTCGCTGCCATCTTCTCGCTGGTGACCTCCGCCAACACGTATCTGGATGCCGCCGGCGAGCGCTACGCGAATGCCGTGTGCCTGCGCGCCGCCGATACCCTCTGCGAGCTCTGCAACGTCCTGGGCGTCGACCTTTCCCGCGGCGCCGGCGACGAGCTCCCGCACGAGCTCGTCGACCTCGCGCGCGAGAACGCAGGCTACGAGGGCGATTCCGCCGACGAGGCCGCGACTGCGCTTCTCGCCGCCCGCCAGGAGGCCCGCGCCGCCAAGGATTGGGGCCGCGCCGACGCTATCCGCGACGGCATCACCGCGCTTGGCCTCGTGGTCGAGGACACCGCGGCCGGCGCCCGTCTCCACAAGAAGGCGTAGCGCATGGCCAGAAATTCTCAGCAACAAAGAAGCGCTGGTCAGCGCGGCGGCAACGGGCCGTCTCGCGGCCGTGGCCAGGGTGGCCGGCCCCAGGGCGGTCGCGGGCGCCAGAAGGCCTCGACGCCCCAGGCTGGCCGCGGCCGCTCGGGCGCCCAGGGGCGCTCTGGTAAGCCGGCGTCCGGTTCTGCCGCCGGCCGCTCCGATCTTATCGAGGGCCGCCGCGCGGCGGAGGAGGCGCTTTTCTCGGGCATGCCGCTCAAGAGCGCACTCGTGGCCGCGGGGACGGGCCAGCAGGACCCTGCGCTCGACCGCATCGTGGCCAAGCTCGAGGAGCGCGGCGTCGCCGTTGAGTACGTGCCTCGCTCGCGCCTCGACCAGCTTTCGAGCCATGGCGCGCACCAGGGCATCATCGTGCGGGCCAAGCCCTTCGAGTACGCGAGCGTGGGAGACGTCATCGCCAATGCGGGCGAGGGCGACGCCCTCGTCATCGTGCTCGACCACGTGACGGACGAGGGCAACTTCGGCGCCATCGTGCGCACGGCCGAGGTCGTGGGAGCCGCCGGCGTCGTCATTGCCAATGCCCGCGCCGCGAAAGTCGGCGTCGGCGCATATAAGACCTCGACGGGCGCGGTCCTGCACGTCCCCATAGCGCAGGTCCCCAACCTGGCTACGGCCATCGACCGCCTCAAGGAGGCGGGATTCTGGGCCTGCGCCTCTACCGAGCACGCCGAAAACGACGTCTGGGGCGCGCCGATGGGTGGCCGCCTCGCGCTCGTCATGGGCTCCGAGGGCTCGGGCATCTCTCGCCTTGTCCTCGAGAAGTGTGACTTCTCGGCCAAGCTTCCGCAGCGCGGCCGCATCGAGTCGCTTAACGTGGCCCAGGCCACGACCGTCATGGCCTACGAGTGGCTCCGCCGCGTGAGCACCGGAGCGTAGGGGTGGCCGCCAAGAAGCGCCTCGACCTGCTTGTGGTCGACGGCTACAACGTCATCTTCAAGTCCGAGCGCTACCTTGCGCGCATGGACCGCTCGGGTGTGTCCGACCCATTCGAACAGGCGCGCGAGCTCCTCATCTCGGATGTGGCGGCCTATGCCAAGGGCAAGTACGAGCCCATCGTCGTCTTCGACGCGGCCAACAACGTCTCGCCCGAAAGGCCCTATACGTCCAAGGGCGGGGTGCGAACCATATTCTCCGCCACGGGGGAGAGCGCCGATACGGTCATCGAGCGGCTCGTCACCGAGGAACGCCTGGTTCCGCGCGCCGTCACGGTGGTCACGTCAGACTCCACTATCCGTGCAACCGTCGGCGGCATCCCCGTCACAAAGATCTCGAGCGACGCCCTCGTCCTTGACGTGGACAACCTCGCCGTCGAGTACGAGCGCGAGAACGCGAGCCGACAGCGGCAGCGGATGACGCTCGAGGACCGACTCTCGCCCGAGCAGCGAGAGAAGCTTTGGCGGCTCATGGGCCGCTAGCGCGCCCGCACGTTTGCGGCTATACTCAACGCGCACTTGCCAGCATGGCGCAACGGTAGCGCACCGGCCTTGTAATCCGGCGGTTGTGGGTTCGATTCCCACTGCTGGCTCCAGCAAATTTATTTGCCCCGAGACATCGGTCTCGGGGCTTTTCTTTTGCCGATCGGACAATGAAGACCTGTAGACACATGCTCTGACCTGGGGATGTGCAGAAATTGAGGATAGGATACGCCCGGATGCGTGGTATACGTTGACAAGTTTTTGGCCGAGCCGTACTATCTTTTCTCGCTTGCAGGGGACATTGAATCCCCGGCGAGTTCTTGATAACGGAATGGGGATGTGGCACAGCGGCAACTGCGGCGGACTGTAAATCCGCTCCCTCTGGGTTCCTAGGTTCGAGTCCTAGCATCCCCACCATGCCCGTGTAGCTCAGTAGGTAGAGCACTTCGTTGGTAACGAAGAGGTCACCGGTTCGAATCCGGTCGCGGGCTCCATTTTCAAGATGTTCGGCACCATGCCGGTGTAGCTCAGCTGGTTAGAGCACGCGGCTCATACCCGCGATGTCACTGGTTCGAATCCAGTCACCGGTACCAGAGCTTTAGGCGGCGGCTTCGGTCGCCGCTCAGCATATGTAGCAGTAAGTTCTTCCAAAAGGAGGATGGCAATGGCCAAGGAGAAGTTCGATCGTTCCAAGCCCCACGTAAACATCGGTACGATTGGTCACGTCGACCACGGCAAGACCACCACGACCGCCGCTATCACCAAGGTCCTCTCCGAGACCGACGGCTGCAAGGCTGACTACACCGCCTTCGAGAACATCGACAAGGCTCCCGAGGAGCGCCAGCGCGGCATTACCATCAACGTTGCTCACATCGAGTACGAGACCTGGGAGCGCCACTACGCTCACGTCGACTGCCCGGGCCACGCTGACTACATCAAGAACATGATCTCCGGTGCGGCTCAGATGGACGGTGCCATCCTCGTCATCGCCGCCACCGACGGCCCCATGGCCCAGACCCGCGAGCACATCCTCCTCGCCCGTCAGGTCGGCGTTCCTTACATCATCGTCTTCCTGAACAAGTGCGACATGGTTGACGACGAGGAGCTTATCGACCTCGTCGAGATGGAGACCCGCGACCTCCTCTCCGAGTACGACTTCCCCGGCGACGACCTGCCGATCATCCGTGGCTCCGCTCTTGGCGCCCTCAACGGTGAGCAGAAGTGGGTTGACTCCATCACCGAGCTCATGCACCAGGTCGACTCCTACATCCCGACCCCGGCCCGCGACAACGAGAAGCCGTTCCTCATGGCCGTCGAGGATGTTATGACCATCTCCGGCCGCGGCACCGTTGCCACCGGTCGTGTCGAGCGCGGCGAGCTCAAGCTCAACGACTCCGTCGAGATTGTCGGCATCAAGGAGACCCAGACCTCCGTTGCCACCGGCATCGAGATGTTCCGCAAGACCATGGACTTCTGCGAGGCTGGCGATAACGTCGGTATCCTTCTCCGTGGTATCAAGCGTGAGCAGATCGAGCGCGGCCAGGTTCTCTGCAAGCCCGGCTCCGTTACCCCGCACACCAAGTTCACCGGTGAGATCTACGTTCTGACCAAGGAGGAGGGTGGCCGTCACACCCCGTTCTTCGCTGGTTACCGTCCGCAGTTCTACTTCCGCACCACCGACATCACCGGCGACGTGCAGGAGCTCACCGACTCCAACGGCACCAAGGTTGAGATGGCTATGCCTGGCGACCACGTCACCGTCACCTGCGAGCTCATCCACCCGATCGCTCTGGAGCAGGGCCTCAAGTTCGCTATCCGCGAGGGTGGCCACACCGTCGGCGACGGCCGCGTGACCTCCATCATCGAGTAGATTCGAACCTAAAGGTTTACTTTGCTTGATTGCCCGGCACCCGTTTGGGTGTCGGGTTTTTCTTTGCGACGGGACAATTTGTGTGGCGGTTTTGTGCAACAAGCGACTCTTTGCCAAACTGCTTGACACCTAAAGCATCCCTACGGTAATGTTTACCACCGCGTCACTCCGAATAAGAGGTTCGGCGTGGCAACTGTTTCAGGAGGATTCATGCGTACTCTGGTTACTCTTGCGTGCACTGAGTGCAAGCGCCGCAACTACACCACGGATAAGAACAAGGCTAACAACCCCGATCGCATGGAGTTGAAGAAGTATTGCCGTTGGTGCCGTAAGCACACGCTCCACAAGGAGACCCGCTAAACTTTAGCGGTGGGTCTTCACTCACAGGCCAGTAGCTCCAATGGTAGAGCGGCGGTCTCCAAAACCGTTTGTTGAGGGTTCGAGTCCTTCCTGGCCTGCCAGATTTCACCACCGGCTTTCCCGAAAGGGTTAGCCGGTTTCTATGTACAGCACTATTTAGGGAGATCGCCCATGGCGAACAAGGACCGTCAAAAGAGGAGTGTCCGCAAGGCTCGCGCCGAAGAGCGCGCCCGTGTGGAGGCCGCCCAGGCGGCCTCTGCTCCTGCGGGGGACTCCAAGGCGACCAAGAAGGCCGAGCCTGAGAAGGCGGTCGCCAAGGCCGATAAGAACAAGAAGCCCGGCTTCTTCAAGCGTATCGGCAACTGGTTCGGGGATGTCAAGGCCGAGATGCGCCGAGTGACGTGGCCGAGTAAGGCGGAGCTCAAGAACTACTCTCTTGCCGTTATCGCCATGCTCATCGTTTTCGGCGCCATTATCTGGCTTGTCGACACCGGTATCGTCGCCGCGCTCGCCGGCTACACGGGTCTTAGGGGGTAAGCAATGGCTAAGCGCTGGTACATTATCCACACCTACTCCGGCTACGAGAACAAGGTCAAGACCGACCTCGAGCACCGCATCGACATCTACGGCCTGCAGGACAAGGTCGTCGACATCAAGATCCCGACCGAGGAGGTCACGGAGATCAAGGAGGGCGGCAAGCGCGAGACCAAGGAGAACAAGGTCTTCCCGAGCTACGTCCTCGTTCGCATGGAGATCGACGACAACACCTGGGCCGTCGTCCGCAACACCCCCGGCGTGACCGGTTTCGTCGGTCTTGACGGCAAGCCCACCCCGCTCCGTCGTTCCGAGTTCGACAAGATCATGCGTCGTTCCGGCGACCGTTCCGCTCGCACCACCGAGGTCGCGCCTAAGCGCACGAACATCAACCTCGAGATCGGGCAGTCCATCAAGGTCATCTCCGGTCCTCTTGCCGACTTCGAGGGTACGGTTTCCGAGGTTATGGCGGAGTCCGGCAAGGTCAAGGTCATGCTCACCATCTTTGGCCGCGAGACCGCTGTCGAGCTCACCCTCGACCAGATTGCCACCATCGGCTAGATTTCCCGTTCGGACCCGTTCCCGCGAGGGATTGCTTCTCGGGCCGGCGTTAAATAGCACTTCAGGGTTTCTTAATTCGTAATTACTTCAGGAGGTTCTCATGGCCAAGCAGGTCACGAAGTTCATCAAGCTCCAGATTCCCGCGGGCGCCGCTAACCCGGCTCCTCCCGTCGGCCCGGCCCTCGGTGCCGCCGGCGTGAACATCATGCAGTTCTGCCAGGCTTTCAACGCCGCCACCAAGGACAAGTCCGGCGACATCATCCCGGTCGAGATCACCGTCTACGAGGACAAGACCTTCGACTTCGTCACCAAGACCCCTCCCGCGGCTAAGCTCATCCTTAAGGAGCTCGGCATCAAGAGCGGCTCCGGCGTGCCGCAGCGCGACAAGGTCGGCCAGCTCTCCCAGGAGCAGCTCACCAAGATCGCCGAGATCAAGATGCCGGACCTCAACGCCAACGACATCGAGGCCGCGAAGAAGATCGTCGCCGGCACCGCTCGTTCCATGGGCGTCACCATCGCCGAGTAGCTTTTATGGCACCACGCGCCCTTCCTAGCAGGGGAGGGCGCTCATTTTCTGTTCATGCGGGAAACCGCGAATGATGTGGGAGGGCGCTCGCCCGTTGACCACAGGAGGTATTCAGAATGCCTAAGCACGGAAAGAACTACAACGCCAACCTCGCCAAGGTTGACACCGCCAAGCTCTACGCCCCCAAGGAGGCCATGGAGCTCGTCAAGGAGCTTGCTTCCGCCAAGTTCGACGAGACCGTCGAGGTTTCCATCCGCCTCGGCGTTGACACCCGTAAGGCCGACCAGAACGTCCGTGGCTCCATCTCCCTGCCCCACGGCACCGGCAAGACCGTCCGCGTCGCCGTCTTCGCCGAGGGCGAGAAGGCCCGCGAGGCCGAGGAGGCCGGCGCCGACGTCGTGGGTTCCGACGAGCTCGTCGCCCAGATCCAGGCCGGCGAGATCAACTTCGACGCCGCTATCGCGACCCCGAACATGATGGCCAAGGTCGGCCGCATCGGCAAGATCCTCGGTCCCCGTGGCCTCATGCCGAACCCCAAGCTCGGCACCGTGACCATGGACGTCGCCAAGATGGTCTCCGAGCTCAAGGCCGGCCGCGTCGAGTACCGCGCTGACCGTTACGGCATCTGCCACGTCCCGATGGGCAAGGTCTCCTTCGACACCGAGAAGCTCGTCGAGAACTACGCCGCGCTCTACACCGAGATCCTGCGCGTGAAGCCGGCTTCCGCCAAGGGCAAGTACGTCAAGTCCGTGGCTGTTTCCTCCACCATGGGCCCCGGCGTCAAGGTCGACGCTTCCGTTACCCGCGACTTCCTCGCCTAAGTAACGGATTCTTGGCTTCTTTTTGAAGAAGTTGTAGTGAGCTTGACGGGCGTCTTGCCAATTGCCAAACTAAGCAATTGCGCAAGATGCTCGTTTTGCGTGTACATAGCACGTCCGCTGCCAAAGACAGCCGGTGCCGCAAGGCTCAAAGGGGATTTCCCGCCTGCCGAGGTGGTCTCAGAGATAGCATCTTCGAGAACCCCGCTTTGGCTGTGCCAGGTGGGGTTCTTTTCTGCGAAAAGGGCCCGCCAGTAAACGGCGGCTCGTGCCCGATCGCAGAAAAACAAGGAGGTGTAATCAATGCCCTGCAAAGCAAACGTTTCTATGCTCGACAAGGTCTCCGAGTCCCTCGAGAACTCCAAGGGTGTGTTCGTGGTGAACTACCTCGGCCTCACCGTTAAGGAGACCCAGGAGGTCCGCCGCGCCCTGCGCGAGGCTGGCGCCGAGATGAAGGTCTACAAGAACAACATCGTCAAGCTCGGCCTCGAGAAGGCTGGTCTGCCCGACATCAGCGAGTCCCTCGCTGGTCCGTGCGCCTACGTCTTCTACGAGAAGGACGCCGTGGCCGCCGCTAAGGCGATCAAGGAGCAGTCCGAGAAGCTCAAGAAGATGGAGTTCGTGGCCGCCATCGCCGATGGCACCGCTCTGTCCGCCGAGGAGGCCAAGGCCTACGCCGACCTGCCCTCTCACGACGAGCTCGTGGCCCAGCTCGTGTACGTCATCGCGAGCCCCCTCTCTGGCATCGCCCAGGTTTGCGCCGGTCCCGCCCGTGGCCTCGCCACCGCGCTTCAGGCCGTCGTCGACCAGAAGCAGGCCGCGTAGACCGCGCCGGCTTCACCGCACCACCTGCACCACCTCATAAACTTTCGGGCACCCAAAAGAGCGGTGCCCCTACAAAAGGAGAATTGACATGGCTGTCACCAAGGATGAGATCATCGAGGCCCTCAAGGAGATGCCCGCCCTCGAGCTTTCCGAGCTCGTTCACGAGCTGGAGGACGTCTTCGGCGTCTCCGCTGCTGCCCCCGTGGCCGTTGCCGCTGCCCCGGCTGCCGCTGCTGCCCCCGCCGAGGAGGAGAAGACCAACTTCGACGTCGTCCTCGAGGCTTTCGGCGACAACAAGATCGCCGTCATCAAGGTCGTCCGTGCTCTGACCAGCCTTGGCCTCAAGGAGGCCAAGGAGGTCGTCGAGGGTGCCCCCAAGGCCGTCCTCGAGGGCGCCAAGAAGGACGACGCCGAGGCCGCCAAGAAGCAGCTCGAGGAGGCCGGCGCTACCGTCACCCTCAAGTAAGTTTCTCTTACTTCGGGTTTCGGCGTATAGCCACCTTCACGGGTCGGACCTTCGGGTCCGGCCCTTTTTCTATGCGCGGGTGCCTGGGCGGCCCCCGACAGGCGGCCCCAGCGAGAGGCGCTCTTTACCCGGTCCCCTAAAGGTCAAAACAAGAAACCGTGGCTCCAAACAACGGGGCCACGGTTTCTTCATAAGTCGATAAGCTGGGGTTTTATAAATGCGCAGGTAAACGCGCTAGTTGGAGAAAGATAATTCAACGCAGAATATAAGTCAAGCCTTTTCATTGACCGCACCAGGTGCTTTGGCTAAATTATTACGTTGCGACAATTGCCGCCTTCCACCCTTTTGAAGGAGGAAAAGCCTGGTGTCTACCACAAAGACTTCTCTCACCAAACCACAAGGCACTACTGGACGCATGACCTTCAGCAAGATCGCGCCCGCGATGGAGCTGCCGAACCTGATCTCCGTACAGAAGGAGTCGTTCGAGCACTTCATGGGCGAGGGGCTCCAGGAGTCCTTCGGCGAGTTCTCCCCCATCGAGAACTCCGCGAAGACCATGCAGGTCACCTTTGGCGACCACCAATTCGGCGACCCCGCGCACACCATCGCGGAGTGCCGAGCCAAGGACATCTCCTACCAGGCGCCCCTCTTTGTGGACGTCCGCTTCGCCAACCTCGAGACCGGCGAGATCAAGGAGCAGCTCGTCTTCATGGGCGACTTCCCGCTCATGACCGAGCGCGGCACCTTCGTGATCAACGGCACCGAGCGCGTCGTCGTCTCCCAGCTCGTCCGCTCCCCGGGCGTGTACTTCTCCACGGAGCTCGACAACGGCATCCAGGTCCACAAGGCGCAGTTCATCCCCGCCCGCGGCGCATGGCTCGAGTTCGAGGTCGATAAGCGCGGCCACCTGGTCGTCTCCATCGACCGCAAGCGTCGCCAGTCCGCGACCATGTTCCTGCGCGCCCTCGGCATCGCCGAGACCGACGACGAGATCCTCTCGCTGCTCGGCGACTCCGACATCGTTCGCAACACCCTCGAGCGCGACACCGCCACCACCCGCGAGGACGCCCTGCTCGAGATCTACCGTCGCCAGCGCCCCGGCGAGCCCCCGACCGTGGACTCCGCCCGCAGCCTCCTCGACGGCCTGTTCTTCAACCCGCAGCGCTACGACCTCGCTCGCGTCGGCCGCTACAAGGTCAACAAGAAGCTCGGCATCGACGTCGACTTCTCCGACAAGGTGCTCACGCAGGAGGACATCGTGGCCTCCCTGCGCTACCTCCTCGCTGTCCGCGCCGGCGACCCCAACTGCCGTCTCGACGACATCGACCACTTCGGCAACCGCCGCGTGCGTACCGTCGGTGAGCTCGTCCAGAACCAGTTCCGCATCGGCATGAGCCGCATGGAGCGCGTCGTCCGTGAGCGCATGGCTTCCCAGGATCCGGACGAGATCACCCCGCAGAGCCTGATCAACATCCGCCCGATCGTGGCGGCTATCAAGGAGTTCTTCGGCTCCTCTCAGCTGTCGCAGTTCATGGACCAGTCCAACCCGCTGGCCGGCCTCACCCACAAGCGTCGTCTCTCGGCCCTCGGCCCGGGCGGTCTCGCCGGCCACAAGTCCGGCTCCAGCCGCCGCACCAACGTGCCGACCGCCGTCCGCGACGTCCACAACTCGCACTACGCCCGTATGTGCCCGATCGAGACCCCCGAAGGCCCGAACATCGGCCTTATCGGCTCGCTCGCGCTCTACGCCCACGTCAACGACTACGGCTTCATCGAGGCGCCGTATCGCCGCGTGGTCGACGGCAAGGTCACCGACGAGATCGACTGGATGACCGCTGACGAGGAGGAGACCCACAACATCGCCCCCGCGAACACGCCCTTCGACGAGAAGACGCGTCAGTTCGTGGCGACCGACTCCCACGGCAACCTCTACAACCCGGACCGCGTCATCGCCCGTACGCGCGACTTCGACGGCTCCTTCGGCGCCCCTGCCCAGGTGCACGTCTCCGACGTCGACTACATGGACGTGAGCCCGCGCCAGCTGCTTTCCGTGGCCGCCAACCTCATCCCGTTCCTCGAGCACGACGACGCGAAGCGTACCCTCATGGGCGCGAACATGCAGCGTCAGGCCGTGCCGCTGATCCGTGCCAACTCCCCGTACGTGGGCACCGGCATGGAGTCCCGCGCCGCGCTCGACTCCGGCGAGCTTATTTGCTCCCAGTACGACGGCGTGGTCACCGAGGCCGACGCCGCCCACGTGGTCGTCTACTCCGACGCCCACGGCTCGCAGCGCTACGACCTGCCCAAGTACCAGCGCTCCAACCAGAGCACCTGCATCAACCACCGTCCCATCGTCCACGCGGGCGATGAGGTCAAGGCTGGTCAGCCGCTCGCCGACGGTACCTCCATCCAGAACTCCGAGCTTGCCCTCGGCGCCAACCTCACCGTGGCCTACATGCCGTGGGAGGGCTTCAACTACGAGGACGGCATTGTCGTCTCCGAGCGCGTCGTGCAGCAGGACCTTCTTACCTCGGTGAACATCTCCCGCCACGAGATCGACGCCCGCGACACCAAGCTCGGTCCCGAGGAGATCACCCGCGAGATCCCGAACATGGGCGAGGACATGCTCGCTAACCTCGACGACGACGGCATCATCCGCATCGGCGCCGAGGTCGGCCCTGGCGACATTCTGGTCGGCAAGGTCACCCCGAAGGGCGAGACGGCCCTTACCGCCGAGGAGCGCCTGCTGCGCGCCATCTTCGGCGCCAAGGCCCACGACGTCCGCGACACCTCGCTGAAGATGCCTCACGGCTCCTACGGCCGCGTCGTCGACGTTGTCCGCTTCAGTCGCGAGGCCGGCGACGACCTCCCGCCGGGAGTCAACGAGCTCGTCCGCGTCTTCGTTGCTCAGCGCCGCAAGATCCAGCAGGGCGACAAGATCGCCGGCCGCCACGGCAACAAGGGCGTCGTCTGTAACGTCCTGCCCGTTGAGGACATGCCGTACATGGCCGACGGCACCCCCGTCGACGTCGTGCTCGACCCGCTGGGCGTCCCGTCCCGTATGAACGTCGGCCAGCTGCTCGAGTGCCACCTCGGCTGGGCCGCCGCCCACGGCTGGGACGACGAGTCCCGCGAGTCCACGCGCTACGTCGAGGGCCCGATCAAGGTCGCCACGCCGGTTCTCGACGGCGCGACCGACGTCGAGGTCGCCGAGGTCATCCGCCGCTCCAACATCAACATGGTCAACAAGGCCATCCAGGACTACGGCGAGCACATGCGCCTCGACTTCGTCCCGCAGCTCAACGAGCGCGGCAAGACCACGCTCTACGACGGCCGCACCGGCGAGCCCTTCAAGAGCCAGATCACCGTCGGTGTGTCCTACATCCTGAAGCTCGGCCACATGGTCGACGACAAGATCCACGCCCGCTCGACCGGCCCTTACTCCCTCGTCACCCAGCAGCCGCTCGGCGGCAAGGCCCAGTTCGGCGGCCAGCGCTTCGGCGAGATGGAGGTGTGGGCGCTGTACGCGTACGGCGCCGCCAACGTCCTGCAGGAGATCCTCACGGTCAAGTCCGACGACACCAACGGCCGCGTCAAGACCTACGAGGCCATCGTCAAGGGCGAGAACGTGCCCGCCGCCGGCATTCCCGAGTCCTTCAAGGTTCTCGTCAAGGAGATTCGCTCCCTGGCGCTCGACATCCAACCGATCTCCTACAAGAAGCGCGAGCAGCGCGCCAAGCAGGAGGCCCCGGCGACCGAGGACTCCGTGGACGTCTTTGCGAACATGAACGGCGTCGACGACCTGATCGGCGGCCTTACGAGCGACCTCGAGGGCGAGCCCGCCCTCGCAGGCGACGCGAACAGCGATAAGGAGTAACTGTGGCAGACTTCGATACCACCGACTTCGACGCGATCAAGATCTCGCTGGCCTCTGCCGACGCGATCCGCGGCTGGTCTTACGGCGAGGTGAAGAAGCCCGAGACCATCAACTACCGCACCCTCAAGCCCGAGAAGGACGGCCTTTTCTGCGAGAAGATCTTCGGTCCCGTCAAGGACTGGGAGTGCTCCTGCGGCAAGTACAAGGGCATCCGCTTCAAGGGCATCGTCTGCGAGCGCTGCGGCGTTGAGGTCACCACGGCCAAGGTTCGCCGCGACCGCATGGGCCACATCGAGCTCGCCGCTCCCGTGAGCCACATCTGGTACTTCAAGAGCCCCGCGACCTTCCCGCTCGCGCGCCTGCTCGACATCAAGTCCAAGGACCTCGAGAAGGTCCTGTACTTCGCCAGCTACATCATCACGAGCGTCGACACCGAGGCCCGTGAGGCCGACGCCGACGATCTCCGCGAGGAGCTCGCCGCCGACCTCGAGGAGCTCGACGCCGAGCGCGACGACCAGATCGCCCGCCTCAAGGAGCAGGGCGAGGCCTCCGGCGACGAGTTCGACGACTACGAGCCCCTCTCCGCTGACGAGGTCCGCGCCGGCATCGCCGACCTCGAGGAGGAGTACGAGGAGGAGAAGGCTCTCCGCCGCGACGCCTACGAGAAGTTCATGCAGCTCGAGGAGCGCGAGCTCATCTCCGACGAGGGCCTCTTCTCCGAGCTTCGCCGCTACTACCGCATCTACTTCAAGGGCGGCATGGGCGCCGAGGCCGTGCGCGAGCTTCTTCGTAACGTCGACCTCGAGTCCGAGGCCGAGACCCTCCGCGCGATCATCGCCAACGAGGACTCTCAGAAGCAGAAGCGCGAGAAGGCCGTCAAGCGCCTCGAGATCGTCGACGCCTTCCTCAAGGGCGGCAACGACCCCGCGGACATGATCCTCGACGTCATCCCCGTCATCCCGCCCGATCTGCGCCCGATGGTCCAGCTCGACGGTGGCCGCTTCGCCGCCTCCGACCTGAACGACCTGTACCGCCGCGTGATCAACCGCAACAACCGACTCAAGCGCCTGCTCGACCTGGACGCGCCTGCGATCATCGTGAACAACGAGAAGCGCATGCTCCAGGAGTCCGTGGACGCCCTCTTTGACAACGGCCGTCGCGGCCGTCCCGTCACCGGTCGCGGTGGTCGCCCGCTGAAGTCCCTCGCCGAGGCCCTCAAGGGCAAGCAGGGCCGCTTCCGCCAGAACCTGCTGGGCAAGCGTGTCGACTACTCCGGCCGTTCGGTCATCGTCGTCGACCCGAAGCTGAAGCTGCACCAGTGCGGTCTGCCGTCGCAGATGGCGCTCGAGCTCTTCAAGCCCTTCGTGATGCGCCGCCTCGTCGAGCTCGACAAGGTCGAGAACATCAAGGGCGCCAAGCGCGCTATCGATCGCCAGCTCCCGGTCGTCTGGGACGTGCTCGAGGAGGTCATCCAGGATCGCCTGGTGCTCCTCAACCGCGCACCTACCCTGCACCGCCTGTCCATCCAGGCCTTCGAGCCCGTTCTCGTCGAGGGTAAGGCCATCCACCTGCACCCGCTGGTCTGCGCCCCCTTCAACGCCGACTTCGACGGCGACCAGATGTCTGTGCACCTGCCGCTCTCGACCCAGGCCCAGACCGAGGCTCGCGTCCTCATGCTCAGCTCCAACAACCTGCGCTCGCCGGCCTCCGGCAAGGTGCTGACCGTTCCTTCTCAGGACATGGTCTTTGGTAGCTACTACCTCACCGCGGGCAAGGAGCTCCCCGAGGGCGAGCAGCCCAAGATCTACGCCGACTTCGAGGACGCGCTGCGTGCCGCCGACGGCGACTACCACCTCGACCTGCAGACCCCCGTCGTGGTCCGCGTCGACCCGAGCGAGGCCAACGTCGTGGAGGACGGCAACCGCATCTTCCGCGTGCTCGTTGCCAAGGGCAAGACCGAGGACATCGACCTCAACAACGGCCCGGTCCGCTTCACCACGACCATCGGCCGCGTCATCTTCAACCGTCAGTGCCTGCCGCCCGACTACCCCTTCATCAACTACAAGCTGGTGAAGAGCGACATCTCGGCGCTGGTCAACGACTGCTGCGACCGCTACCCGCTGGCCGACGTCGAGCCCATCCTCGACGCCATCAAGGCCACCGGTTTCCACTACGCCACCGTCGCGGGCCTCACGGTCTCCGTGTGGGACGCCGTGATCCCGGCCGACAAGCCGGAGCTCATCGAGGAGGCGCAGGACCGCGTCGACCAGATCAACGAGTACTACGAGGACGGCTTCCTGTCCGAGCGCGAGCGCCACGTCGAGGTCGTTAACGCCTGGACCGAGTGCACGGACCTTCTTGGCTCCAAGATGCTCGAGGGCTTCGCCGAGGACAACCCCATCTACATGATGGCCGACTCCGGCGCCCGTGGTTCCAAGACCCAGCTCCGCCAGCTGGCCGGTATGCGAGGCCTCATGGCCGACATGTCCGGCGAGACGATCGACCTTCCGATTAAGGCGAACTTCCGCGAGGGTCTCGAGCCGCTCGAGTACTTCATCTCGACCTACGGCGCCCGTAAGGGCCTGGTCGACACCGCGTCGCACACCTCCGACTCCGGTTACCTGACCCGTCGACTCGTCGACATGGGCCAGGACGTCATCGTGCGCGAGGAGGACTGCGGCACCGACGAGGCCGTTACCTACCAGCTCATTAAGCCGGGCGAGACCGACGTCAACGTCGACCTCATCGGCCGTTGCACCCTCAACCCGGTCGTCGACCCCGAGACCGGCGAGGTGCTCGTCGAGCGCGGCGGCTACATCGAGTCCAAGGCCGACCTCGAGATGCTCGTGGCCCACGGCCTCAAGAAGGTCGAGCTCCGTGCGCTTCTTACCTGCAAGAGCAAGTACGGCGTCTGCCAGAAGTGCTACGGCTGGGACCTCTCGACCCGTCGCCCGGTCAACATCGGCACCGCGGTCGGCATCATCGCCGCCCAGTCCATCGGCGAGCCGGGCACCCAGCTCACCATGCGTACGATTCACTCCGGCGGCGTCGCGGGCGCTGACGACATCACGCAGGGCCTCCCGACGGTTGCCCGTATGTTCGACGTCGTCGGCAACGTCAACGAGAAGATCCTGGGCCGCGAGGCCGACCTGGCCCCCGTCTCCGGCCTTCTCCGCATCCGCCCCGAGCAGACCGAGTACCGCATCACCATCCTCGACATGGAGGACCTTACCCGCATCCTGGAGGAGTGGACCGTCCCGGCTTCCGCCCGCTTCATGCCCGGCGTCGAGGACGGCGTCGAGGTCCGCGCCGGCGACCAGATCACCCGCGGCTTCGTCAACTTCCGTAAGCTCCGCAAGCTGACCGACATCGAGTCCACCATGCACGTCTTCGTCGACTCCGTTAAGGACGTCTATACGTCCCAGGGCGTCGACCTCGACGACAAGCACATCGAGGTCATCGCGCGTCAGATGCTGCGCCGCGTCCAGGTCACCAACCCGGGCGACTCGCAGTATCTCCTCGGCCAGTACGTCGACCGTTATGTCTTCGCCGAGACGGTGCAGAACATCACCCTGGCCGGCGGCACCGCTCCCGAGGCCGAGCCGGTCATTCTCGGCGCTCTCAAGGTCGCCAGCTCGATCGACTCCTGGCTCTCCAGCGCGTCGTTCATCCGCACCGCTGGCGTCCTCACCGAGGCCGCCATCGAGGGCGACACCGACCACCTGCTGGACCTCAAGTCCAACGTCATCGTCGGTAAGCAGATCCCGGCCGGCACCGGTCTCGCCGCGTACCACAACGTGTCGACGACCTACCACGGCCAGAAGATCGACGGCCCCACCTCGCCGATGGCCAAGAGCCTTCCCGAGTGGGCCCCCGACGAGCTCAAGGGCATCGAGGAGCAGCTTCCGAAGCAGCTTGACTGGGTCGGTGACGACTACGGCTTCGGCGGCGTCTACTCCAAGAACGGCCGCACCCTGTCCTCCGAGGACGCGAAGCTCTACCTCTTCGACGACCTCGGCGTGTCGCAGCGTTGGACCAACAAGTTCAGCGAGGTCGGCATCGAGACCGTGGGCGACCTCATCGGCAAGACCGAGGACGACCTGCTGCGCATCGACGGCATCGGCGCCAAGGCCATCGAGGAGCTCCGCGACGGCCTCGAGGCCCGCGGCCTGCTCTACATCCTCGAGCCCGAGGACGACGAGGCCGACTCCGAGGATCTCTCGCAGCTCCTCAACATGGTGTTCTCGCCTGACGCCGACGGCGACATCATGCTCGGCTCCGCGGCCCCGTCCAAGCACCACTTCGACGACGACGAGCTCATCGGCGGCGCCTCTGCCACCGAGGAGAAGACCGGCGACGTCATCAACGAGGACCTCGGCAGCCTCGACGACCTTCTTTCCCAGGTCGTTAAGTCCGAGGGCTCCGACGAGGAGTAACCTCGCGGCTTCATAGCGTTACGTAAGGGCGGCCCTTCGGGGTCGCCCTTTTTGTTGAAATTCTTTGCGAGGGACCCCCCGTAAATGAACGGTGAATTTTGAGCCACCAACAGGACAAAACACCAGGTCTATTTACACGTGTCAAACTATCTTGAGGTAAATTGAAATATGCATTATCAGCTAGTTTTCTTGGGGAGAAAACATGAGCCAGCACGCTAACGATTCAAGTACCGTATCTTCAGGCCAGGCAGGGGGGAAGCTTTCCGCCTTTAAGCGGCGGTCGCTCCAGGGTCTGAAAATCACCGCCGCTTTCGCGGCCTCGCTTCTGATGGTCACGCAAAGCCTGCCGGTGGCCGCCATTGCCGAGGTGGTGACCGAAGCCCAGCAGGGCGCCGAGCAGACGGACACCCAGTCCGATGCCCGGGTCGACGTCTCGATAGAGGGCGAGGAGGGGAGCGCGGTATCGGACGGCGCGGACGCTGCGGCTAACGACGCCTCCTCGAACAACGCGACCGCAACCACCGACACGATTGACGCCTCTAAGTTCGACGACGAGGACACCACGCTCGTCGCCGCCAACGAGCTGAGCGAGGACGACTTCACGGCGCTTGTCGACGAGTCCGCTCAGAAGCAGGTGAAGGCCACGGTAGACTCGAAGAACGAGCCCGAGTCCAACAACGACACTCCCGTCTCCGGCGACGACCAGCGCATCGAGAGAATCGTAGCCAGCTGGGTCACTCCCGACGACGTCGAGGACAACGACCCTTCGCGCCTCACGCTCAAGCCCGAGACGAACAGCACCGACGCGTTTACCGCAAAGATGCGGCTCATTTTCTCCCTCTCCGGCCAGTACGAGTACAAGCCCGGCGAGATCCAGCTCGTCATCCCCAAGAACATCTTTAAGGACCGCGACGGCAACGAGGCCGGCACGGTCGACATCTCTGTGCCTGAGGCCCCTGACCAGACGGCCACCTTCAGCTACATGGAGCTCGAGGACAGCTATGTCCTCGTGAACAACAAGACGCTTTCCGCCGCGACCTCCGCCATGTTCGAGTTCGCGGTTCGCGACCTTATGCCGCTCGAACTCATTGGCAACGGCGAGCTCAAGGACGGCGAGAAGTCCCCGGCCGCCGGCACCGAGCAGACCGAGAAGGACAAGTACATCACCGACCACTTCTATGGCACGGTTTACCTGACCACCCGTGCCGGCAACGTGCTCAACATGACCTCCAACAAGCTCGACGCGAGCGTGGACACCAATGAGCAGATCGGCACCGCGCAGCTCCGTTGCGAGTCTCTGAGCGAGTCCTACCCCCACAGCTGGCCCGCCGAGCTCAAGCCCGAGAATCCCGACGACTACATTTACGTCGACTGGTACTCCTACGCGAACGCGCAGGGCAACCAGCCTTATACGCTTACCGTCGACTCGGACTCGGCTTGCGACTACCAGAGCACGATTCTGGGCATCAAGTACGGCAACAAGCTGTACAAGAACGACGGGGGCGACACGTCCCAGACCGCGCGCCTTACGGCCGAGAACACCTACGACTCCACCAGGGCGGGAGACTATACGGGCTACATCCACACTTATGTGGCCTACCCCAAGTCTCAGTTCCCCGACGGCGGCCACTACACCATCAAGCACAACATCACGTATTTGCTGACCTCGGCCGACGACCACGAGGTGACTACGGCCTCCGCAGACGCACAGAAGACGTACTCGCCCATTTCGTTCAAGGACCCGGGCGGCCACTTCAATGTCTTTAAGTACGATGACGGCAAGTATCCCTACGCGCTCGACATGCTCCGCAGCGACGAGTCGGTGACCTGCAGTTACCGCGTCGAGTCCGTGGCCTTTACCGGCCCGTGGACCACGGGTAAGGATGCCGACTACGGCGATTACCTCGAGGGCGACTACGGCCAGGTTCCCGTAACCATCGATACCCACGACTTCAAGACGCAGTTCGACCACCAGACCACGGACCTCACGTCCGATGACTTCGAGTTCCAGGGCGTGTACGTCGCAAAGCCGACGGTCTACGAGTACAAGAAATACGAAGAGCCTGGCTACGGCTATCGCGAGAACTCCGAGGGCGTCGTGGAGTGGGGGCCCATCGCGGGCGGAGAGTTCGGTTACTCCAGGGTCACGAACAGCGCCGACATTCCCGACGTCGTCGTCTATGGCTCGATCTCGTCGAGCTCCGAGGACGGCGAGAACTGGATCGAGCTCGGCACCATTAGCTATTCCTCCGGCAAGCTCGCCATTACCCCGAACACCGAGAACGGCGCCAGCGTCAGCGGCAACCTGCTCGTCTTCCCGTCCAACGTCACGGACCTCAAGACTTCTGTTACCACCAAGGCCGCGGGCGTCATCTACAACATGTATCCCAAGGTGACGGTTAAGCCCGCCGAGGCCATTAAGGCGCGCGTCGAGCAGCTCTTTGCGAACTCCGATACGCCGAGCACCATCCTGCGCAACTGGGCACAGCTCCACGTCTATAACAGCGAGGGCGACGAGATCTTCGCCAGCGACCGCAAGGCTGACGACGACACCCTCGCCGGCATCGCCACGGGCATCACCATGGAGAAGTCCGCTACCGTCGAGGACGACAAGGCCAACCGCAAGAGCGGCATCCACTACACGGCCAGCGTTTACGAGCAGACGAACCTCAACACGCTCGAGCTCTACAACGCGGCAAAGGAGGCGGGCTCCTTCGAGGAGGACACCTCGGGCACGTTCTATGACCTTCTTCCCAAGGGCGTGGAGCCGGATGTCTCGACCGTCAAGCTCAACGGCGACAACGCCGTGGAGAGCGTGACGCTGACCCGCAACTACAAGGGCAGCGGCCGCACGCTCATGACGGTCAAGGCGAGCATCGTCCCCGACCCGCAGTATCGCCTCAAGCGCGACTGCGCGGGCCAGAGCTACGACGGCTACGGCAACAAGATCACCCTGGAGTTCGACGCCACGTACTCCTACGACAGCCAGGTCGACTACGGTGTGATGATCACCAACAACATCGCCTACGAGTCGGGTTGTGAGAGCTGGGGCACCATCACGGGCCTCAAGGGCGAGCCGGACAACCCCACCGTTGGTAACAACAACAACTCGGCTAACGCCACCCAGGGCGTCGAGAGCCTCATGACCGACCTCGACCCCTCCAACGACAACCCGTCCTTTGTCTACGCCAAGTGCGCCATGACCATCGACAACGTGTCGTGGGCGGTCGCGGGCCTGAACAAGCAGGTCGACGTCAACTACGAGGGCAACTGGGGCAGCGGCTTGGATGTGGACGGGGCAAAGAACGTCTACGAGAACGGCGCCTACAGCTACCGTATCTCGATGACCAACTCCGAAGAGTCCACGTCCAAGGACCTGATCTTCTTTGACGCCGTTGGGTCCTTCGACCCCGCCTCCAGCAGCATTGTGGGCGATAAGCCCGATGCGAACGACGCGGCTTGGCAGGGCCGCCTGCTCGGCGTGGACACTTCCGCCCTCGAGGCCGCCGACATCGCGCCCGTGGTCTACTACAGCACGACGCCGGTGGAGGAGCTCGGGCTCGACTACAGCACGGGCGGAAAGGTCGACGTATCCGACACCAAGTACTGGACGCCCGCCGACTCCTACGCGGGCAGCCTTGACGACGTGACCGCCGTCGCGGTCGACGCCAGCAAGAAGATCGACGGCTCCGACTTCGAGCTCAAGACCGGCGGCACCGTCTCCTTTGCTATTCAGATGCGCGCGCCGCAGGTCAAGGACCTCGAGTCCGATCCGACCAAGTACAGCCAGTGGTACGACACCGACCTTGCCGAGGGCCAGACCGAGGCGGGCCTCTCGGGCGGTGCCCACGAGTACAACAACGCGACGCTGCACTTTACGACCGTGAGCGAGGAGGGCGTCGAGTCCAAGGACCAGTACATTCGCAAGGACTACGTCAAGGTCGGTCTCAAACCCTTTGGCATCACGGTGACCAAGGAGTGGGACGATGCGGATAACCGTGACGGCCTGCGCCCCCAGAGCGTGACCGTTCACGTCTACGCAAACGGCGTGGACACGGGCAAGAGCGCCGTTCTTTCAGACGAGAACAACTGGACTGCCGAGTTCGGCAGCGACGACGGCCTCACGGTCCTCGATACCGACGGCAGCCTCATCAATTACACCTTGGTCGAGGACGCGATCGACGGCTACTCGCCTAACGTGGTGCTCAAGCAGGGCGATTCCGGCTACGTCTTTGAGCTGACCAACAAGCACAAGGCCGAGACCGTGAACGTTGAGGGCACCAAGACCTGGGACGACGGCGACGACGCCGCGGGCAAGCGCCCCTCGAGCATTGCGGTGAGCCTTTATGCCGACGGCGTGCTCTCCCAGACCAAGACGGTCAAGGCGGACGATTCCGGTAACTGGTCTTACAGCTTTGCTAACCTGCCCAAGTACCGCGACCAGGGCGTGGAGATCTCCTATGAGGTGCGCGAGGACGTGTACTACGAGGGCTATGTGTCCACCGTCGACGGCACGAACATCGTGAACACGTACAGCCCCTACGGCGACCTTTCCATCGAGAAGAAGACCGTGAACGCGACCGACCTGAGCTCGCAGACCGAGTTCACCTTTAGTGTGAGCCTGACCAGCGCGAACGGCGAGCCGGATGGCGGAAGCTACGAGTACGAGACCTCCGACGGCCGCACGGGCACCATCGCCAATGGCGGCAGCCTCACCCTCAAGGGCGGCCAGGCGGCCACCGTCAAGAACATCCCGTCCGAGACTACCTACAAGGTGACCGAGGCCAAGGCGTCCGGCTTTAAGCAGACGACGGTCGAGGGGGACGAGGGCGTTATCCGCGCCGGCTCGGCCAATGTGGCCAAGGCCGTCTTTACGAACGCCTACAGCGCGTCCGGCCAGGTTCGCCTGACCGCGCACAAGGAGCTGCAGGGCCGCAACGTCGAGAAGGGCCTCTTCCTCTTTACGGTGCACCGCGACACCGCTGACGGTGCGATGGTGGCTGCTGCCCGCAACGACTCCGACGGCAACGTGCAGTTCGGCACCATTCGCTACGGGCTTTCCGACATCGGCACCCACCGCTACGTGATTGTCGAGAGCAACGACGCTAAGGCTGGCTACACCTACAGTGACCAGGTGTTTATTGCCACGGTGACCGTTGTTGATAACGGCGACGGCACGCTGGCGACCGACGTGGCCTACGCCAAGGTCGGCGAGGACGGCGCCGAGACGCCGGTCGATGCTGCCGAGGTCGTGTTCAACAACAGCTACGAGGCCTCCGGCAAGCTCGGCTTCACCGCCTGGAAGACCCTCGAGGGCCGTGACCTCGAGGCCGGCGAGTTCAGCTTCAAGCTTGAGAAGCTCCAGAGCGCCGACGACGAGTCGGGCGAGCAGGTGGGCGAGCTTGCCACCAACACGGCCGACGGCACCGTCACGTTCGCTGACGTGGAGTACAACCAGGATGACGCCGGCAAGACGTATTACTACCGCGTGAGCGAGGTCGCGGGCACGGACGAGACGGTCAACTACGACGCGAGCTCCTTCGTGTACACCGTTAAGGTAATCGACAACGGCGACGGCGCGCTCTTGTTCGAGCAGAGCGTGAACGAGAAGCCGGTCTTTAAGAACACGCTTAAGAACGGAAGCCTGCGCATTACCAAGAAGGTCGAGGGCGAGGTGGACGATCCCAACCAGGAGTTCACCTTCCATGTCCAGCTTACGGGCACGAACCTGCCTGACGACGGCACGTATGAGTTCGAGCGCGAGGCCGCTTCGGCTTCCGCTGAGGGCGACGGCGTCGAGGGCGTCGAGGGCACCGGCGTCGAGGGCGCCGCGGCTTCCGACGCCGAGGGATCTGACCTCGACGGCGCCGTTTCCGCCGGCGCCTCCTCGCTTTCCGACGCGCTCGATCTCTTCGCGAGCGACGCCGCTGACGATGAGGGCGCCGACGGCCTGCTGCTTGAGGCCGATGAGCCCGTCGACGGCCTGCTGCTTGAGGCCGATGAGCCCGGCCTTATGCTCGCCGCCGCAAATTCCGCGGGCGTCGACACCAACATCGACGCGTGGTACGGCAGCATCAAGAACGGCCTGTACAAGGACAAGGAAATCAGCCTGCCCGAGACGAGCGATCACGGCAAGGTGAGCAGCAGCGGCAACGTCGGCACCGCGACCTACGACATCTACGAGGACGGAACCCTCCGCGTCCACGCGGGCAAGTTTAAGTGGAACGATTTTTGCAATGTCGCCAAAAACGCGAGCGCTAAGTATGTGGAGTTTGAGCAAGGCTGCGCGTTGGCCGACGACGACAGGGACGCGTTGAGCGGCCTCACGTGTGTGTCCATGGTCGGGTACCTGGACACCTCCGCAAAAACGAGCATGTACGGATTCTTCGGGAGTTGTAAGTCCCTGCAGACGCTTGCGCTTTCGGGCTTTGACACGTCTAACGTCACATCTATGCTGTCCATGTTCAGCGGATGTTCGGCCCTTACTTCCCTCGACGTCAGCGATATGGACACGTCTAACGTCACCAACATGTCGTGGATGTTCAGCGGATGCTCGGCCCTTACTTCCCTCGATGTTTCGGGGTTCGACACCGCCAAGGTCACGACCATGGAGAGTATGTTCGCCAACTGCCGGATGCTTGCCTCGCTTGGCGTGAAAGGCATCGACACCTCGAAGGTCAAGAACATGGCGTCGATGTTTTATTACTGCACGAAGCTCACGACGCTCAACCTTCGCGGCCTTGATACGTCGAGCGTCACAACTATGAGCGGAATGTTCGCGGGCTGTTCCGGCCTCAAGAGCCTTGATGTGTCGGGGTTCAAGACATCGAACGTCACGGATATGTCCACCATGTTCTTTAGGTGTACAAGTCTCGCTTCGCTGAACCTTTCCGGCCTCGATACTTCAAGCGTTACGACTATGTCCCAAATGTTCTCTAACTGCGAGAGCCTCAAGAGCCTCGACCTTTCGGGCTTCAACACCGTGAGCGTCACGTCAATGGACAGCATGTTTTCTAACTGCTGGGAGCTTAAGAGCCTCTACCTTTCGAGCTTCAACACCGCGAACGTTACGTCAATGAGCGGCATGTTCTATGACTGCAGCAGCCTTCAGAGCCTCGACCTTTCGGGCTTCAACACCGCGAGCGTCGAGTCAATGGACAGCATGTTTTCCAGCTGCGCACGCCTTAAGAATCTTGATCTATCGACTTTCGACACCGCGAAAGTCAAGTCGATGAGCCTCATGTTCCAGGGCTGCAAGACCCTTAAGAATCTTGATCTGTCGACTTTCAACACCGCGAACGTCACGTCAATGGAATACATGTTTAGTAGCTGCGAACAATTGACTTCGCTCAACCTGTCGAGCTTCACTACGGAAAAAGTCACGAAGATGGGGTGCATGTTCCAATCCTGCGAAAAGCTGAGCGAGCTCGACCTCTCCTCCTTTACGGTGACGAGCAGCACTAAGTTGGGCAGCATGTTCTTCAATGTGCCCTTGACGAAGATTGTGCTCGGTAGCGGGTGGCAGGCGAGTTCGAAGTACTCCAGTTTCGGGAACGCGTGGCCAAAAGGCTACAAGGACCTCTGGGTGCGTGACGGGGACGGTATGAGCTACACGTCCAGTGAGCTTATGGCCAAGGGCGCGAGTTACGACGTTAGAGGTACCTGGCGCCGTGCCAAGTACTCGTACACAGTGGCGTTCGACAAGAACAACGAGGCAGCTTCTGGTTCTATGACGGGTGCCACCTACGAGCAGGGCACCAGCTACACGCTTCCGAGCTGCACGTATTATTCGCTGAATTACGTTTTCAAGGGCTGGAAGATCCAGGGTGAGAACCTCGCGAGCGGCGTGAACCGGTACACGGTGTATCCGGCCGGTAAAGTTTTCTCATCCGGACTTGCCACGAACGACAGCACGGCGACCCTCGTGGCTCAGTGGGAGAAGCTCGACAACAACATCAACATCAAGGACGGCGGCTTCGACATTACGCTGCGCGCCAACGAGTCCGGCGTCATAAAGAACCTGCCCGCCGGCACCGGCTACAACGTGTACGAGAAGACGGCCGACGGGTGGGTGCTGGTGCAGAGCACCGGGACCTCGGGCGTCATTGAGGCCACGAAGGAGTCGGAGGCCACCTTTACCAACGAGAAGGGCCAGGGCAGCGATAAGGCCCAGGCGAACATCATTGCCATGAAGACCATCGACGGTACCCCGGCCGCCGCCGGCGCGTATACGTTCGTGCTCAGGAGTGCCGATGGTAAGGCGGTCCAGGAGGTCACCAACGCGGCCGGAGGCGCCGTGACGTTCAGGCCCATCGAGCTCGACGACGAGGGCACCTATAACTACACCATCGAAGAGGTCGCCGGCTCCGACGCCGACATCAACTACGACTCGACTACGGTCAAAGTTACGGTCAAGGTCGAGAGGAAGAAGAGCGGCTCGCTCGTGGCCGACGTGACGTACGACGGCTCTGCTGCCATGCACGTCTTTAAGAACACGTCGAACAAGCACTACGGCTCGCTCGAGTTCACCAAGGCGGTCGAGGGTGCCCCTGCGAGCGAGTCCTCGCGCACCTTCAGCTTCCGCATCGACTGGAGCGACGCGCGCGCCTCCGAGACGTTTGAGCTTGCCGCCGGCGGGATCAAGCGTTGGAACAACCTGACGCCGGGCGTCGGCTACACCATCACCGAGCTGAACATCCCGGCCGGATACTCGGCGGACAGCACCACCGTCTCCGGGACGATCGACAGTGACTCCACGGCGAGCGCGTCTATTACTAACACGTACGGCGGTTCGGCCAAGGGCAGCTTTACCGCCAAGGCGGTCAAGAAGCTTGACGGCCGCGCGCTCGAGGGCGGCGACTTCACCTTCGAGCTGCTGGACGGCACGACGGGCAGGGCCGTGGCCAGCGCCATGAACGACGCGAGCGGCAACGTCACGTTCGAGTCCATCGAGGTGACGGGCGCCGGCACATACGGTTATCGAATCCGCGAGGTCAAGGGCAACGATGGCAGCATTACGTATGACGAGTCGGCCCACGACCTGACCGTCAAGGCCGAGGTGGATTCGGCCGACCCGACGAAGCTCAACTGCACGGTTTCCTACAAGGATGGCGGGCTGCTCAACTCCGCGCCCACCTTTACGAACGCCTACACGGCGCCCAAGGGCACCTTTAGCGTTGAGGCCAAGAAGGTGCTCGAGGGCCGCGACCTCGTCGAGGACGAGTTCACTTTCGAGCTGGTTGCTCTTGACAGCGACGGCGCCGAGGGCAAGGTCGTCGCCACCGCCAAGAACGACGCCGACGGCACCGTGAGGTTCGACGCTGTTGAGCTTACCGAGGCGGGCACGTATCGGTACCGCATCCGCGAGAAGGCCGGCAACGAGGCGGGCGTGACCTACGACACCTCGACCTGCGACGTCACCGTGCGCGCCACCGCCGCGGCGCGCAACACCCTGAGCTGCGCCGTTACCTACGCGGGCGGCCAGATCCCGACCTTTACCAACACGTATGAGGCCACGGGCAACTTTAGCGCCGAGGCCAAGAAGGTGCTCAAGGGCCGCGACCTCGCCGAGGGCGAGTTCACCTTCAACCTGGTCAAGGTCGGCGAGGACGGCTCCGACGGCGATGTTGTGGCCACGGCCACCAACGACGCCCAGGGCAACGTGAAGTTCGAGAACGTCGCGGTTGCCGGTTCCGGCGAGTATCGCTACCGCATCCGCGAGGTCGCGGGCAGCGAGGACGGCATCACGTACGACGCGGATGGCCACGACCTGACCGTCACGGCCACCGACGCGGGCGAGGGCAAGCTTAACTGCGAGGTCGCCTATGCCGAGGGCGAGGCCACGACCTTCACCAACGTCTACCAGGAGCCGGGTACCTTCGTCGTCAGGGCAAACAAGGTGCTTGAGGGCCGCGACCTCGCCGAGGGCGAGTTCACCTTCGAGCTCGTCAAGGCCAACGCGGACGGCACGGCGGGCGACGTCGTCGCCACCGCGACCAACAACGCGGACGGCTCCGTGACCTTCCCGACGCAGACCGTCGAAGAGGCTGGCGAGTACCGCTACCTGATCCGCGAGCAGGCCGGCACTGACGAGTACATCGACTACGACAGCGCGTTCTATGGCGTGACCGTGGTTGCGGGCGATAACGCCGACGGCGGCAACATCAACTGCGAGGTGCGCTACACCACCGAGGACGGGAAGGCCCCGACCTTTACGAACAAGGTGAACCCGCACTACGGCAGCCTGAGCGTGACGAAGGTCGTCTCCGGCACCGAGCGGCCTGCCGACAAGTTCAAGTTCCGCGTCGAGTGGAGCGACGGCGCCTCCGAGGACTTCGAGCTTGCCGCTGGCGAGACCAAGACCTGGAGCGGCCTGACGCCCGGCATGACCTATAAGGTCTACGAGGTCGACATACCGGCCGGCTACACGCCCGACAGGGATTCTTACGAGGGCACCATCGGCAAGGGCGTCAAGGTCGATGTGATCATCACCAACACCTACAGTGGCAACGGTGGCAACGGCGGTAACGACTCGAGCGGTAACCGCCCCGCCAAGCACCGCGAGGCCGTGCCGTACACGGGCGACGAGAGCTCCGCGCTCGCCGGCCCCCTGGCGCTCGCGGGAGTAATCGTCATCGCCGGCGTTGTGATTTGGTACCGCACCCGCGGTAAGCGCGACTAAGCGCGACGACCAAGTTCGCATAAAGCGCCCTGCAGGCCCCGCCCCTCTTCCCGAGGTGCGGGGCCTTCTGTTTGGGACGAAGTGCCCCCGCGCTCGGGGCGTCCAGCGCATCCTGCACTCCCGCGTGCCGTTCGCCCGTTTGCCGAGGAAGTTGACACAGTGTCAACACTGCCAGCTATACTGACTCTGTTGAATTGCGCCTGAATGACGGGAGCCCTATGGAGCAGTACAAGGTCATCGAGATCAAACAGTCCGTGTTCGCCGACAACGACCGCGAGGCCGACGCCCTGCGCGCCGAGCTCAAGGCGCGCGGCCAGTACCTGCTCAACCTCATGAGCTCGCCGGGCTCCGGCAAGACGACCACGCTTTCCCGCACCATCGAGGCGCTCGCGCCCGAGCTCAAGCTCGCCGTCATGGAGGCAGATATCGACTCCGACGTCGACGCGGCGACCATCGCCGGCCTCGGCGCCAAGGCGATCCAGCTCCACACGGGCGGCATGTGCCACCTCGACGCGGGGATGTGCAGGCAGGGCCTCGACGGCCTTGCCGCCAACGACGCCGACCTAATCTTCCTCGAGAACGTGGGCAACCTCGTGTGTCCGGCCGAGTTCGACACCGGCGCCCGCAAGAATGCCTGCATCCTGAGCGTGCCCGAGGGCGACGACAAGCCGCTCAAGTACCCGCTCATGTTCCAGGTCTGCGACGTGGTGCTCGTAAACAAGATCGACGTCGCGCCGTACTTCGACTTCGACCTCGAGAAGTGCCGCGCCAACGTGGCTATGCGCAACCCGCGCGCCCGCGTCATTCCCATCTGCGCCAAGACGGGCGAGGGGATGGACGAGTGGTTCGAATGGCTGCGCGCCGAGGTAGCGGCCTGGAAGCAAGCGTAGGCGGCCCGTCGCAAGCCGTTGACCTTGCGTTTATTTGCAACACAGCGAGCTGCTTGGGGGAGTGGCCGCTCGACTAAAGGAGAGGAAAGATGTCCGTAGACCTGAACGAGAACCCGATGCGGGGCACGCTCACCGACGAGGAGATCGCGGCCCGCAACGTCATCCCGACCACGAACCCGGCCGGCGAGCCGCACCGCATCCTGGCCGAGGATTACTTCCAGGAGGTCGACACCTTTACCACCTGGGTCAACGAGGACCGGAACACCCCCGGCCCCGCCGCCTCCGAGCCCATGAAGCCGGCGGTCCTGGCCACTGCGAAGAGCATCACCGACCGCATCGGCAACAAGACCGGCGCCAACGACCCCGACTACTGGGGTCTCGCCTCCATCATGACCAACGAGGAGGCCGAGCTCACGGCCTTCATGAAGATCCGCAAGCCCGTTACCCTTCCTGAGCTGGTCAAGGCCTCCGGCATGCCCGAGTCCAAGGTCCAGGAGCTTCTTGACTCCATGTCCGTCAAGGGCATCCTCGAGTACAACTGGGAGAACCCCGAGCACCAAAAGCAGTACATCCTGCCCATGTACGTGCCCGGCTGCGCCGAGTTCACGCTCATGAACCAGAAGCAGCTCGAGGAGCACCCCGAGCTCGGCAGCTTCTTTGAGCGCATGGCCTTCTTGCCGCTTACCAAGGTGACCAAGATGGTCCCGCCCGGCGGCGCCGGCATCGGCATGCACGTCATCCCCGTCGAGAAGTCCATCTCGCACGTGAACCAGTCGGCCGACATCGAGCACATCTCGCACTGGCTCAAGAAGTACGACCGCTACGCCGCCGGCGCATGCTCCTGCCGCCTGGGCGAGCGTGCCCGTGGGGCCGGCAGCTCCGACGACCCGCAGGACTGGTGTATCGGCGTCGGCGACATGGCCGACTACCTGGTCGAGACCGGTAAGGGCCACTTCATCACCTATGACCAGGTCATCGACACTCTCCTGCGGGCCGAGAAGAACGGCTTCGTCCACCAGATCACCAACATCGACGGCGAGGACAAGATCTTCGCCATCTGCAACTGCCAGGTGAACGTCTGCCACGCGCTGCGCACCTCTCAGCTGTTCAACACCCCGAACATGAGCCGCTCGGCCTACGTGGCCCACGTCGACGAGGCCAAGTGCGTGGCCTGCGGCGCCTGCGTCGAGGTCTGCCCGGCTGGCGCCCCCAAGCTCGGCCAGAAGCTCTGCACCAAGAACGGCAAGGTGGAGTACCCTGTCCAGCCGCTGCCCGACGACAACCACTGGGGCGAGGACGACTGGGACTGGGACTACAAAGACCACAACCGCATCGAGTGCCACGAGACCGGCACCGCTCCCTGCAAGGTGGCCTGCCCGGCGCACGTCCCCGTCCAGGGCTACCTGCGCATGGCCGCCCAGGGCCGCTACACCGAGGCGCTCGGCCTGATCAAGCGCGCGAACCCGTTCCCCGCCGTCTGCGGTCGCGTCTGCAACCGCCGCTGCGAGGCCGCCTGCACCCGCGGCACCGTCGACGAGGCCGTCGCCATCGACGAGGTCAAGAAGTTCATCGCCGAGAAGGACCTCGACGCCGAGACCCGTTACGTCCCCGAGCCGACCATCCCCTCCATGCGCGGCCGCTTCAAGCAGAAGGTCGCCATCGTGGGCGCCGGCCCCGCGGGCCTCTCCTGCGCGTATTACCTGGCCGACAAGGGCTACAACCCCGTCGTCTTCGAGAAGAACCCGCTGCCCGGCGGCATGATGACCTACGGCATCCCGGCCTACAAGCTCTCCAAGCAGGTCGTCGCCGCCGAGATCGACGTCCTGCGCGAGATGGGCGTCGAGATCCGCTGCGGCGTCGAGGTCGGCCGCGACGTCACCCTCGACGAGCTTCGCGAGCAGGGCTTCGTTGCCTTCTACTTGGCCATCGGCTGCCAGGGCGGGCGCCGCGCGGGCGTCGAGGGCGAGGACGCGAAGGGCGTGCTCACCGCGGTCGAATTCCTGCGCCGGGCGCTCGAGGACCCGAACCACGAGGTCGAGGGCACGACCGTCGTGGTGGGCGGCGGCAACGTGGCCATCGACGCCGCCCGCGTGAGCGTGCGCTGCGGCTCCCCGAAGGTTTCCATGTACTGCCTCGAGCAGCTCGACGAGATGCCGGCCCTGCCGGAGGAGATCGACGAGGCCGAGGAGGACGGCGTCCACATCCACAACGGCTGGGGCCCGGCGTCCATCGAGGTCGACGAGCGCGGCCATGTTCGCGGCGTCACCTTCAAGCGCTGCACGAGCGTCTTTGACTACGACCACCGCTTCAGCCCGGTCTACGACGAGTCGGACACCCGCTTCGTCCCCTGCGACAACGTGGTTCTCTCCATTGGCCAGTCCATCGAGTGGGGCGAGCTTCTTGCCGGTTCCAAGGTGGAGCTCGGCCGCGGCAACGGCGCGGTGGCCGACCCCAAGACCTACCAGACCGGCGAGCCGGACGTCTTTGTGGGCGGCGACGCCTACACCGGCCCGAAGTTCGTGATCGACGCCATCGCCGCCGGTCACGAGGCCGCGATCTCCATCCACCGTTACGCGCAGAAGGGCTCGCTCACCATCGGCCGCAACCAGCTGCACTACGTCGAGCTCGACAAGGGCAACATCATGGTCGACCCCTCGGGCTACGACCACGCCGGCCGCCAAGAGGCCAAGGTCGACCACGTGAAGACCATCCTTCACGACTGGACCGACACCCGCCACACCTTCACCGAGGAACAGGTCAAGACCGAGTGCTCCCGCTGCCTCAAGTGCGGCGCCTCGATCGTCGACGCCAACAAGTGCATCGGCTGCGGCCTGTGCACCACGCGCTGCGAGTTCGACGCCATCCACCTCGAGCGCGACAACCCGGCGTGCTCCACGATGGTCCCGTCCGAGAAAAAGATGGGCGCCATCCTGCCCCACGCCGCCAAGCGCGGCATCAAGCTGCTGCTCAAGGGCAACAAGAACAAGCCCGGCAAGCAGAAGTAAGGAGCGCCTGTGCACGAGCTCGGAATCGTCTTCCACATAGTAAAGATGGTCGAGGAGGTGGGGGAGCAGAACTCCCTCACCTCCGTGAGCCGCGTCAAACTCACGCTCGGCGAGGTCTCGGGCGTCGTGCCCGACTACCTCGTGGACTGTTGGCGCTGGACCGCCGAGAAGAACGACCTGATCCGCGGCTCGGTTCTCGAGGTCGAGGAGGCGCCGGCCGTCACCGTGTGCAACGCGTGCGGCCAGACCTACGGCAC